>CANQRV010000003.1 GCA_947626355.1 uncultured Muribaculaceae bacterium | reverse complement strand
TCATATTTTTAACGGATTAAACACTTGGCTCCTCGGAGCCGTTAACAAACTCTCAAAAAATAACCGAAGTATTGTAAAAAACGCACATTACACTTAATAAAGGTGAAGATGAGGAAAGAGCGCCACCGCCCCCGGGCATCACGGCCCGGGAGTGGCAAACGGAATGCAAAATTAATCATTTATTGCGAAATTCTTTAAAATAGTTAATGACTGTTGCCTATACCGACATTTTTGCTTATCTTTGCGTGACAAAGCCCGACAAGGGCTCTACGGTAGGTAAAAGAAAGAGATCTACAACAAACATTATAACCCCAATGGCTAAAATAGACAACTACAATTTCGCAGGTAAAAAAGCAATCGTGAGGGTTGACTTCAACGTACCCCTCGATGAGAACGGACACATCACCGACGACACCCGCATCCGCGGCGCGCTGCCGACATTGAAGAAGATACTCGCCGACGGAGGGAGCCTGATCCTGATGTCGCACATGGGCAAACCGAAAGGGAAAGTGAATCCGAAGATGAGCCTTCTCCAGATCCGCGACCGTGTGGCCGAGCTTCTGGGCCGTGACGTGAAGTTCGTGCCCGACTGCATGAAGGCGCAGGAAGCCGCCAAAGACCTCAAGCCCGGCGAGGTGCTGCTGCTTGAGAACCTCCGTTTCTATCCAGAGGAGGAAGGGAAGCCCGTTGGCATCGACAAGAGCGACCCGGGCTACGCCGCAGCCGCCAAGGAGATGAAGGAGCGTCAGAAGGAATTCGCCAAGACGTTGGCCGGCTACGCCGACGTCTACGTCAACGACGCCTTCGGCACGGCCCACCGCCGCCACGCCTCCACCGCCGTGATCGCCGACTACTTCGACGCCGACGACAAGATGCTCGGCTACCTCATGGAGAAGGAGGTGCAGGCCGTAGACAATGTGCTCAAAGACATCAAGCGCCCCTTCACGGCCATCATGGGCGGCTCGAAAGTGTCGACCAAGATCGGCATCATAGAGAACCTCCTGGACAAGGTCGACAACCTGATCCTCTGCGGCGGCATGACCTTCACTTTCGCCAAGGCCATGGGCGGCAAGATCGGCAACTCCATCTGTGAGAACGACAAGCTCGACCTGGCCCTCGACATCATGAAGAAGGCCAAGGAGAAGGGCGTGAACCTCGTGATAGGCACCGACTGCGTGGCCGCCGACGCCTTCAGCAACGACGCCAACACGCAGGTATGCCCTGCCGGCGACATTCCCGACGGCTGGGAAGGCATGGACGCGGGTCCCGACAGCATCCTCGAGTTCCGCAAGGTGATCCTCCCTGCGAAGACCATACTCTGGAACGGTCCCGCCGGCGTCTTCGAGTTCGACACATTCACCAAAGGCTCCAAAGCGATAGCCGACGCCATCGTTGAGGCCACCGACAACGGCGCCTTCAGCCTTGTGGGCGGCGGCGACTCAGTGGCATGCGTCAACAAGTTCGGCCTCGCCGACAGCGTATCGTATGTCTCGACTGGAGGCGGCGCTCTTCTCGAGGCCATCGAAGGAAAGACACTCCCCGGCATTGCCGCCATCAACGGCGATAAATAAGGAGGAGTCAGACAGATAAAAAAGGGGCACCGGGGGCCATGAAAAGGCACCGGTGCCACTTAAAAACTGTAAAAAAAGACAAGCTGCCAGATTTTTTCACAAATGTTGGCAAAAAAAAGAGAATCGATAAGATTTTTTTCGGAAATAAAAGGTTGGTTTTTTCAAATTATATTGTAATTTTGCAACTGCAAGAGAAACCACGAGAAACTCGATGTAGCTAACCGAAGCAGAAGCGAAGATTTCCGAGGGGGAATTGAGCTGAAGCGCGACCTTGAAAAACTAAGTCATCATTGAAACCGGACAACCCAAAAGACAGAAAGGCGGGGGAGGAGACAATCAAGACAGAAGAGTCAAGCAATGCAACACCGAGAAGAACGAGACCCGATAAAAGACTAAAGATACAACTTTAATAAACAAACAAAACACAATTTAACATTATGGAATCTCAGAATCCAAGACCTGCTGCAACAGCAACTGCAGCGAAAGTGAAAAAGGAAGAGAAAATCAGCAACGTACGCGGCATCCGCAACGCATTTCTCGTGATCCTTGCCTGTGCAGCAGCTGCTGTGTGCATCTTCCACTTCGCCATGGGCGCACCGGGCAACTTCGAGGGCAACGATCCCGCCGGCCACCCGCTGAACCTCGCCGGCACCGTGTATAAGGGCGGCTTCATCGTGCCGATCCTGATGACACTTCTGCTCACCGTGATCGTGCTCTCCATCGAGCGCTGGATCGCCATCAGCTCCGCCTCCGGCAAGGGCAACACCACAAAGTTCGTGGCCGACATCAAAGCCGACCTGGCCGCCAACAAGATCGACGCCGCCATGCAGCGCTGCCGCCAGCAGAAGGGTTCCGTGGCTTCCGTAGTCTACAACACCCTGGTGAAATACAAAGAGATGGACGCCAACACAGTGCTGAGCAAGGAGCAGAAGCTCACCACACTGCGCAACGAGGTGGAAGAGGCAACCGCACTCGAGATGCCGGCCCTCAGCCAGAACCTCCCCATCGTGGCAACCCTCACAACCCTCGGTACTCTGGTCGGACTTCTCGGAACCGTTATGGGTATGATCAAGTCGTTCCAGGCTCTGGCCTCCTCGGGCTCTCCTGACTCCACCGAGCTCTCCACCGGTATCTCCGAGGCCCTTGTGAACACCGCCTTCGGTATCGCAACTGGTGCGTTTGCAGTTATCTCCTATAACTTCTTCACCAACAAAATCGACAACCTCACCTACGCTATCGACGAAATCGGTTTCTCAATCGTAGCTACTTTCGCAGCCACCCACTAATCGGGAGCGAACAGTCAAAACAACCCAATCACAAACCGATAAAAGACGTTAGCTAATATGGGAAGAGTAAAAATAGCAAGAAAGAGCACATTCATCGACATGACGGCGATGAGTGACGTGACCGTGCTTTTGCTTACCTTCTTCATGCTGACCTCGACTTTCCTTCAGAAAGAGCCCACCACGGTGATCACCCCGCCCTCCGTATCGGAAGAGAAGGTGCAGGAGATCAACTACGTGCAGGTGCTCGTAAGCCCTCAGGGAAAAGTTTGGCTCACGATGAACAACGACACCTCGAAGAACTTCGGCAACGAACAGATGAGGATGGCGCTGCTCGAAAAAGTGAGCGAGATCTACAACGAGTCGCATAAGAACAAGATCAGCTTCACACCAGCTCAGAAGCAGGCGTTTGCAAAGCTCGGCTCCTTCGGAGTGCCCTTGGCCCAGATGGGAGAATTCCTCTCGCTGGCCGACAGCCAGGAAGGACAGACACTGATGGACAAATGGATGCAGGGCGAAGACGGCAACCCCAACCATATCACCGGAATTCCCATCGGCCCCAGCCAGGGCGAGAACAACCTCAACGAATTCCAGATGTGGATGAAGGCCATGCGTCAGAGCGACAACTCGACATTGACCGACAAGATCAAGGACGGCACGGGCGTGGCCCTCAAGGCCGACGAGAACACATCGTTTGACATCATGCATATGGTGATGGACAACCTCCAGACAATCCATATGAACAAATTCACATTATTGACCGCACTAAAAGCAGGAGACGAATAAGACCATGGCAGAAGTTCAACAGAATAACGGTGGGGGCGGCAAAGGCAAGAGCCACCAGAAGAAAATGCAGATCCGCGTGGATTTCACGCCGATGGTCGACATGAACATGTTGCTTATCACGTTCTTCATGCTCTGTACGACAATGATCAAATCGCAGACCCTCACCATCGCCCTCCCGAGCAACGAGAAGGTAGACAACGTCGAGAACATGAGCCAGGCGTCGGCCGACGACGCCGTGACCATCATTATCGACGCTAAGAGAAAGAAAGGCTCTTTCGATGTCGACTCCGTCAACGGCAAGGTGGTCAACGAGGTCTACTACTACTTCGGCAAGCCCGGCGGCGACGCCGGCATGTTCGGCCCTGGCGGCACGATTCTCGAGGCCAACAACAACCTCCAGAAATCGGAGCTTCTTTCGGATGAGGTCAACAGTGCAGGTATCCACACCGCGCGCGGCATACGCAAGATCATCCAGGACCGCAACAAGGAAGTGCTCGCGGAGATCAAGAAGCTCAAGGAGAAATACGCCAGCGGCGGTTTCGGCAGCCTTGAGACGAAAGACGGCCGCGAGAAAGCCCAGGAAGCCTACAACGCAGCAGCCTCCGAGGTGAGAAAGAACGAGAATCTGAAGAAGCCGGTGATCATCATCAAGTCTACGCCTCAGGCCTCGTTCGGCGGTCTGGTGTCGGCTCTCGACGAGATGCAGATCAACTCCGTCTCCAAATATCAGATCGACAACATGACGCGCGTCGACTCAGTGATGCTGATCGACTACCAGAACAAGCATCATAATGACTGACGTTAGATTTATTAATCAAAAAAGCAGACAAGACAATGGCTAAAAGAAGTGTAGATCTAACATCGAAAGAATGGCGCGACCTGGTATTTGCCGACAAGAACAAAGAGTTCGGCGCATATCAGCTTCGTAAGAACAGCGACAAACGCCACAACATGGCGGCCCTGTTCACTCTGATAGGACTCATCGTGGTCTTCTTCCTCATCCTCGGCTACAGCAAGTGGTCGGACTATCGCGACGAGCAGGCCCGCATCGCGCTGGCGGAGGAGAGAGAGAAGATGGCGGCAGCCGAGCTTCTCCAGGAAGAGGAAGAGGCTCCTGAAGAGGAGGAAGTGGAAGAGCAGAAATTCGAGCAGCCCGAGATCGAGGTGCCCGAGGAGGTGCTCGCCACAGTACAGGTGACCCAGATCGCCATCGTTGACGCCGACAAGGTGAAAAACGAGGTGATGGATATGGAGACCCAGAAGGAAGACAACACCGCCCGTGGCGTTGTCAACCAGGAGGGTTCCGACGACGCCGACAAGTTTAAGGCAGTCGTTGAGCAGGTTGTGGTAAAAGAGCCGGAGCCCGAGGCCAAGCCGAAGGAAGAGGAGATCTTCGTGGCTGTGGAGCAGCCCGCCGCATTCCCCGGCGGCCCCTCCGCCCTCAACAAATGGCTCAGCCAGAACATGCATTATCCGGAAGCAGCCCAGCAGAACGATATCCAGGGTAGGGTAATCGTGAAGTTCGTGGTTGAGAAGGATGGATCCGTAGGTCATGCGGAAGTGCTCAAGGGAGTCGACAAAGACCTCGACCGCGAGGCACTCCGCGTAGTGAAGAAGATGCCGAAATGGCAGCCCGGCAAGAACAACGGTGTAGCCGTGCGCTCCTACTTCACACTGCCTGTGACATTCAAGCTCCAGAACCAGTAATCGCCCTCAAAGCGACAACATCAGACAGGAAAAGGCCTGCGCCATTAGGACGCAGGCCTTTTCCCAACCACCATGACTGCAAAACGGCATGCAGATGAACTTACAGGACCGCGAATTGTTAAAAAGATATAGACAATTTCAATAAAATCAAAAGTTATGGAAGGTAATAATGGCGGGCAGATGCCCAAAGGAGGCAGACTGGCATTCGGCGTATTCATGGTGATCGTGTATCTGGCAGTCGGCTTGCTTTTTATCCTCGATGTCTTCAACATCGACAACGTGGCGGTGAGCGCAACGGTCGGCGGCGTGCTCTGTCTCTACGGAGTGTGGCGCGGCTACAGGCTCTATAAAGGAATGAACTGAAAGAAACATACCATCGAAGCATGAAAATGACGACAAAGATACTTGCCGGGGCGTTTTTCGCCCTGGCATTTGCGGTAGCCACAGGCTGCACGCCGGTGAAACGCGGCGAATACGCGAAGGGAAGCGCGACAATCTATTGCGACGACGGCTTCAAGAACATACTTGAAGAGGAGATAGAGGTGTTTGAGTATTCATATCCGGAGTCGTCGATCATCCCTTTCTATATGGGAGAGACCGACGTGATCGACACCCTTCTCGCCGACAAGACCCAGGCGATCATCACGACCCGCATGCTCGACAAGGAGCAGGTGAAATACATGAAAGACAAATATAAGAGGGTGGTGCGTCAGGAATGCATCGCCGTCGACGCGGTGGCCCTGATCGTCAACAAGAAGAATCCTGTGGGAGCTCTCTCCACCGATGAGATCAAAAAGATCATGAACGGCGAGATCAGCCGCTGGAACCAGCTCGCCGGCAACGACACCACCCGGATCAAACTCGTGTTTGACAACGCCGCCTCCTCGACCGTAAGCTACATGCGCGACAGGTTCCTGCCGAAGGGAGCCAAGATCACCGACAAAGCCAAGGCCTTCGGACAGAAAGACAACGCCGCGGTGTTTGATGTGGTGAAGACCGACCCCGATGCTCTTGGAATCATCAGTGTGAGCTGGCTGGGCGACAACCTGCAGAACGCCCGAAAGGTGCCCGTGGACCAGCGCATGGACAGCTATAAGAACGAGGCCGACACGGTGGCTCCTTCGCTGACTACTGAGGTCAACATCATCAAGGTGAGCTCCCCGAACGCCGACAACGACTTCAGCCCGGTGGCCTACAAGCCATATCAGGCGTATATCTACTCAGGAGAATATCCTCTCGTGAGAAAGGTGTATATGGTGTCGACGGCCAGCAACTCGACCGTGGTCCACAGCTTCTACGTGTTCATGACAGGGTTTGTGGGCCAGAAAATCATCTCGCTCACCGGCATACTCCCCTACCACATGAATCCGAGAGTGGTGGAAGTGAAATAATAACGGCGCCAAAGCTGCGTTAAGACAACATAGAGGCAAGCATATAAACGAAAACACAATATAAAATGAGAATCAAATTAATTCTAACATCCCTTTTCCTCGCGGGAGCGGCGCTCTCAGGCGTGGCTCAGACGCATGCCGAAGGCGAGGAATACTACAAGGCCGACCAGATCAACAATGCCAAGGAGCTCCTGCTCCGCAACCTCAACAACCCGGGCACCGACAAGGCAATCGCCGACTTCTATCTCGGACTGATCGCCATGGAGGAGGGAAAGACCACCGACGCCGCCAAATATTTCAACGAAGGCGCGCAGGCCAATCCCGAATATCCCTTCAACTTTGTGGGTCTGGGCTACGTGTCGCTAAAGAACGGCGACACCAAGATCGCGGAGCAGAACTTCAAGCAGGCTGAGAAGCTCGGCAAGAAAGACGCATCAGTGCAGGTGGCAATAGCAAGATCGTACTACAACGTAGACCCGACGCTCTATCAGAAGCAGATCGACAAGGCTCTCGAGAAGGCACGCAAGACCAATATCAAGAACCCCGACATCTACATCTTCGAGGGCGACATGCTCAAAGACACCAAGGACTGGGGTGGCTCGGCCGCCAAATACGAGATGGCCGCCAACTACGACAACAACGCCACGGCAGCCTACGTGAAATACGCCAACCTCTTCACCCAGGTCAACCCGCAGTATGCCATCAACATGCTCGGCAAGCTCCTTGAGCTGAACCCCAACTCGGCCCTCGGCCAGCGCGAGATCGCCAGCGCATACTACAACAACCAGAACTTCGACAAGGCCGTGGAGGCCTACAGCAAATACATCAACAACCCCAACCACTTCAAGCAGGACGAGGACCGCTACGCATTCCTCCTCTTCTACGGCGGCAACTACCAGGAAGGCTACGACTACTCGAGCCAGCTCCTGAAGGCCAATCCGCAGAACTTCACGGCGCACCGCTACCAGTTTATGAACGCCGCCCAGATTCCGGCGCTCAAAGACCAGCTCCTGCCCATGGCCGAGGCCCTCTACAAGGCCCACCAGAGTAATCCCGCCAATAAATTCGCCCCGATCGACTACATCCTGATCGCCGAGGAGTTCAACGCCGCCAAGCGTCCCGACGAGGCAGTGGCTGTGCTTGAGGAAGCCATCAAGGACGACCCGACCAACGCCAACTACAACAAGCAGCTCGCCATGGCCTATGTGGGCGAGAGCAAGCTTCCCCAGGCAGCCGACGCCTACGAGGGGTATATCCAGAAGACGGAGAAGCCCAACTTCAACGACTTCATCCAGCAGGCCACATTCGCATTCTACGCAGCCGTGCAGAGCAAGGACAACGCCGCCGAGGCCAATAGATACTACGACATGACAACCAGGTATGCCGACATGGCCGACAAGGAGATGCCCAACCACTACAAGCCGAAGAAGATCGCCGGCGACATCGCCAAGCAGCAGGCTTCGGCCGACCAGGTGGAGAGCGCCGCCGTGCCCGCCTACCAGGAGGCCCTGTCGCTGCTCGAGGCCAGCGAGAATCCCGCACGCTACAAGAACGACGCCATGGAGATGTATAACTATCTGGGCAACTACTATCTGACCCAGAACGACAAGGCCAAGGCAAAGGAATATTTCAGCAAGGTGCTGGAATATGACCCCGACAACGCGGATTACCGCAAATTTGTAGAGGGTCTCTGACAGGATGACAAATTAACGCCATAACGGCGACAACAGCTTACGGGCTGCCGGATTTCCATAATCCGGCAGCCCGTTTTTTTGGTGGTTTTCACATTTATTAGTAATTTTGCAGCTATAACACTTCCCCCTTGCGGGAGAAGTGTGCCCCATAGTCTTCCTAACGGACAAACCAATCACTATGACAGACATAATAAAAATAAAAAAAGGGCTCGACATCCCCCTTGAGGGGCGTGCCGGAGGCAGGCCGCTGCCTACGGAGCCGTCGGGTCTTTTCGGCATTGTGCCCGACGACTACCCCGGCTGCATATGGAAGGCGGCCGTAAAGCCGGGCGACAAAGTGAAAGCAGGCACTCCCCTGCTCATCGACAAGGTGTCGGGCGCGATATGCCTGACCTCGCCGGTGGCCGGCAGCGTCGACGACGTGAAGCGCGGCGAGCGCCGCAAGATCGAATACGTCAGCGTGAGGCGCGAGGGCGACGGGAGCGAGAGCTTCGACACCACGGCGCAGCCCGAGGCCATCGTGAAGACGCTCCAGGCCTCCGGGCTCTGGGCCATGATGCGCCAGAGGCCCTACGACATCGTGCCGGCTCCCGGAGTCGCTCCCCGCGACATCTTCATCACGGCCTTCGACTCGGCGCCCCTTGCCCCGGAGCTCCTCTCCGAGAAGCTCGCTCCCTATCTCGAGAAAGGCATCGAGACGCTCGCCAGGCTCACCTCCGGCAAGGTCTACCTTTCGGTGAGGGCCGGCAGCGGGCTGACGTCGAAGACGGCCGTGGTGACGGAATTCGAGGGTCCGCATCCCGCAGGCAACGTAGGAGTGCAGATCGCCGGCATCAAGCCCGTCAACAAGGGTGAGACCGTATGGACGCTCGACGCCGCCACGGCAGCCCGCATCGGCATGCTCTACTCCGGCAAGGGAATCAGCTACGACACCGTGGTGGCCGTCACGGGTCCCGCCGCCGCCAACCCGCGCCTCATGGAGACGCTCGTGGGCGTGGCCATCGGCGAACTGCTGCATTCGGAGATCACCGGCAGCGTTGAGGCCACGCGCATCATCTCTGGCAATGTGCTCACCGGCGTGAAGTCCGACCTGCAGGGATTCCTGCGCTATCCCTACCGCCAGGTGACACTCCTCCCCGAGGGCAGCGACGCCGACGAGTTCATGGGCTGGGCCTCGATGAATCCCCGCAAGTTCAGCGTGAAGCGCACGTTTCCGGCCTTCCTGCGCGGCCTCGGCAAGAAATACGACTTCGACGCCCGCGTGAAGGGAGGCCACCGCGCCATGATCCTCAGCGGCGAATTCGACAAGGTGTTCCCGATGGACATCTATCCCGAATACCTGCTCAAGGCCATCATGGCCCGCGACATCGACCGCATGGAAAAGCTCGGCATCTACGAAGTGGCGCCCGAGGACTTCGCGCTTCCGGAATTTGTCGACACCTCGAAAGAGGAGCTCCAGAAGACAGTGAGGGATGGCCTCGACTACCTGCGCAAGGAGCTTTCATAAACCATACAACAACAGCAACAACCCAACATTTACAACCAACGTGAAAGGATTAAAAAAGAAAATCGACGGCATGAAGCCCCAGTTCGAGAAGGGTGGCAGGCTGAGCAAGCTCCACTCGGTGTTCGACGGCTTCTATACATTCCTTTTCACACCCAACGAGACATCGAAGTCGGGGGTGCACATCCACGACAGCAACGACTCGAAGCGCACGATGATCACCGTGGTGCTCGCGCTGTTGCCCTGCTGCCTCTTCGGAATGTGGAACATAGGATACCAGCATGCCCTCGCCACGGGGACAGCCGACCATAACCTCTTCTCGCTCTTCTTCTTCGGGTTCTGGGCAGTGCTGCCCCAGATCCTCACGGCCTACATCGTGGGCCTCGGCATCGAATTCGTGGTAGCGCAGCTGCGTGGGCACGAGATCCAGGAAGGCTTCCTCGTGTCGGGCATCCTGATCCCGATGATATGCCCCGTCGACACGCCATGCTGGATGCTGGCCGTGGCCGTGGCCTTCTCGGTGATCTTCGCCAAGGAGGTGTTCGGAGGCACAGGCTACAACTTCCTCAACGTGGCGCTGGTGACGCGCGCCTTCCTCTTCTTCGCTTATCCGGCGCAGATGAGCGGCGACAAGGTGTTTGTCAACCTCGGCGACACGGCGGCAGTGGACGGCTACAGCGGAGCTACTCCGCTTGGCCAGCTTGCCTCCTCGCAGAGCGGCCTCGTAGACCTCACGGGAGTCAACGGCGACATCCTGAGCAACGCCGACCTCTTCTTCGGCCTCTATCCCGGCTCATGGGGCGAGACCTCCACATTCTGCATCCTCATCGGCCTCTGCGTGCTGCTGATCAGCGGCATGGCCAGCTGGCGCATCATCACCTCCGGCGTCGTCGGCGCCTTCCTGATGTCGGTGCTCGCGCATAACTTCGCCACCGACCTCTACCCCGTGACGTATCTCATGCCTCTCCAGCAGCTGTGTCTCGGCGGATTCGCCTTCGCCATCGTCTTCATGGCCACAGATCCCGTGACGGCCTGCCGCACCAACACCGGCAAATACATCTACGGCTTCCTGATCGGCGCCCTCGCGATCCTGATCAGATGCTACAACACGGGCTACCCGGAGGGTGCGATGCTCGCCGTGCTGCTGATGAACTGCTTCGCGCCGCTCATCGACTACTGCGTGGTCAACGCCAATATCAACCGGAGGCTTCGCAGAGCCACAGTAAACAACCAATAAACCCCAGGAAGCAATGAACAAGCAAAGCAACAGCTACACCATAATCTACGCCTCCCTCCTCGTGATCATAGTGGGAGTGGTGCTCTCTGTGGTATATCAGGCGCTGCGTCCGGCGCAGCTCGACAACATAGCCAACGACACGAAACGTCAGATCCTGGCCGCGGCACGTCTGGTGCCGGAAGAGGGCGAGACGGTGGCCGACCTCTATGCCGACCACATCACCGACAGCTTCATCGTCAATACCGATGGGCAGAGGGTCGACAAGGGTGTCGACGCCTTCGACGTCAACGTCAGCGCGGAAGCGAAGAAACCGGCCGGAGAGCGTCTGCTCCCGGTGTTTGAATGCACCACCGACCAGGGCGTGAAATACATCATACTGGTCTACGGAGCGGGACTATGGGGGCCGATCTGGGGCTATGTGGCCTTCGACGACAACGGCGACACCATCTACGGGGCCTATTTCGCCCATCAGGGTGAGACTCCGGGCCTCGGCGCGGAAATCGAGAAGCCGGCATTCCAGAATCAGTTTGAGGGGAAGGACATCTTCTCGGCCGACGGCGCGTTTCAGAGCGTCCTTGTAGTGAAGAAAGGGCAGGAGCCCGGCGACGGGCGCGCCTACGTCAACGCCATCAGCGGCGGCACTATCACCAGCCAGGGCGTGCAGAAGATGCTCGCCTCGAGCCTGGAGCCCTACACCGGATTTTTCAAGACATTAAAAGAGAGTAAGCAGTCATGAACATAAGCAAAGACCTTGGGGCGCTGATCAATCCCCTCTCGAAAGACAACCCTGTGATAGTGCAGGTGCTCGGCATCTGCTCGGCTCTCGCCGTGACGGCCAAGCTGGAGCCGGCGCTGGTGATGACCATCTCGGTGACGGCGGTGCTCGCCTTCTCCAACGTTATAATCTCGCTGTTGCGCAACACAATCCCGACCTCCATCCGCATCATCGTGCAGCTGGTGGTGGTGGCGGCCCTCGTGGTGATTGTCGACCAGGTGCTCAAGGCCTGGAACTATGAGGTGAGCAAGGCGCTGTCGGTGTTTATCGGCCTGATCATCACCAACTGCATCATCATGGGACGCCTGGAGGCGTTCGCGATGACCAACAGGCCGTGGCCCTCGTTTCTCGACGGCATCGGCAACGGACTGGGCTATGGCATAATCCTCGTGATCGTGGCCTTCTTCCGCGAGCTTCTGGGGAGCGGCACGCTCTTCGGCATGCAGGTGATCCCGCAGTGGTGGTACGACCACGGCTATCAGAACAACGGCATGATGATCCTGCCCCCGATGGCCCTCATCACGGTGGCCTGCATCATATGGGTACACCGCTCCAAAAACAAAGACCTTCAGGAATAAGAGGGAGCCGATAGATACAACCGACAATAATTCCACACTACGAAAATGGAAAACCTTAATTTGTTTATCAGGTCGATATTTGTCGACAACATGATATTCGCCTACTTTCTGGGCATGTGCTCGTTTCTGGCGGTGTCGAAGAATGTGAAGACGGCGTTCGGACTGGGAATCGCCGTGAGCTTCGTGCTCATCATCGCGCTGCCCGTGACGTGGACCATCAACGAATACCTGCTGAAGCCGGGAGCGCTTACATGGCTGGGGCAGGAATACGCCGACGCCGACCTCAGCTTCCTGGGGCTGATCATGTTCATAGCCGTGATCGCGGCGCTGGTGCAGATTCTCGAGATGGCGATCGAGAAATACTCTCCGTCGCTCTATAACTCGCTGGGCATCTTCCTGCCGCTGATCGCCGTGAACTGCGCGATCCTCGGCGCCGTGCTCTTCATGCAGCAGCGCGACTTCAGCAACGCCTGGACGGCCACCGTCTACGGCGCGGGCTCCGGCATCGGATGGATGCTGGCGATCACCTGCCTGGCGGCCATACGCGAGCGTCTGGCCTACAACCAGATCCCAGCGCCGCTGCGCGGCATCGGCATCACATTCATCATCACGGGGCTCATGGGCATAGCCTTCATGAGCTTCTTAGGAATAAAACTCTAAAACCAAGCCACGACAATGAATATTCTCAATATGATAGCCTGGAACACGGTATTGGTGGCGGCACTCACCTTCTTCATCATAGTGCTGGTGCTGGTGATCGTGCTGCTGATAGCGAAGAAGCTTCTTGTGGCTTCGGGTGATGTGACGATAACAATCAACGGCGGCCGGAAGACGGTGGAGGCGCAGAGCGGCAAGTCGCTGCTGGCCACGCTCGCCGACGGCGGCGTGCATCTGTCGTCGGCCTGCGGCGGCAAGGGAAGCTGCGGCCAGTGTAAGGTGCAGGTGGTGGAGGGAGGCGGCGACATGCTGCCCACCGAGGCAGTGCACTTCACCCGTCGTCAGATCAAGGACCACTGGCGCCTCGGCTGCCAGGTGAAGGTGAAGTCGGATATGGAGATCAAGGTCTCCGAGTCGGCCCTCGACGTCAAGGAATGGGAGTGCGAGGTGATCTCCAACCGCAACGTGGCCACCTTCATCAAGGAATTCATAGTGCAGCTTCCCCCCGGCGAGCACATGAACTTCATCCCCGGCTCCTACGCCCAGATCAGGATACCGAAGTACGAGATGACCTACGACGGCGACATCGACAAGAGCCTCATCGGCGAGGAATACCTGCCGGCATGGCAGAAGTTCGGCCTCTTTGGCCTCAAGGCGAAAAACACGGAGGAGACCGTCAGGGCCTACTCCATGGCCAACTATCCCGAGGAGGGCGACCGCATCATGCTGACCGTGAGGATCGCCACTCCCCCGTTCAAGCCGAAGCCCCAGGTCGGATTCCAGGACGTGATGCCGGGCATCGCCTCCTCGTATATCTTCTCGCTCAAGCCGGGCGACAAGGTGATGATGAGCGGCCCCTACGGCGACTTCCATCCGATCGTCGACTCGAAGGCCGAGATGATATGGGTGGGCGGGGGCGCCGGCATGGCCCCGCTACGCGCGCAGATCATGTGGATGACCAAGACCCTCCACACCACCGACCGCAAGATGCACTATTTCTACGGCGCCAGGGCGCTCAACGAGGTGTTCTATCTCGACGACTTCCTGCAGCTTGAGAAAGACTTCCCCAACTTCAGGTTCCATCTGGCGCTCGACCGCCCCGACCCCGCGGCCGACGCCGCCGGCGTGGCCTATACGCCGGGCTTCGTGCATCAGGTGATGTATGAGAACTATCTGAAAGACCACGAGGCACCCGAGGATATCGAGTATTACATGTGCGGCCCCGGCCCGATGAGCAATGCGGTCAACAACATGCTGTATAATCTCGGCGTGGAGCCCGAATCGATACATTACGACAACTTCGGAGGCTAAAATTTGGATATTACGCGCCAAGAAGCTACCTTTGCAGCGTGTAATCACATCAATGGATTAAGCTAACCTGAATCAACAACCAATACCAACCAGAAAATGCAGAGAGACAATAAGGTTTTCGAGATGATCGACCGCGAGCACCTTCGCCAGCGCCGCGGCATGGAGCTCATCGCCAGCGAGAACTTCGTGAGCGACGAGGTGATGCGTGCCATGGGTTCGTGTCTGACCAACAAATACGCCGAAGGCTATCCGGCCCACCGCTACTACGGCGGCTGCCAGGTAGTGGACGAGGTTGAGAACCTCGCCATCGAGAGGGTGAAGAAGCTCTTCGGAGCCGAATGGGCCAACGTGCAGCCCCACAGCGGCGCCCAGGCCAACATGGCCGTCTTCATGGCCTGCCTCCAGCCGGGCGACACCTTCATGGGCATGGACCTCAGCCACGGCGGACACCTCAGCCACGGCAGTCCCGTCAACTTCTCCGGCCTCATGTTCCGCCCCATCAGCTACACCGTAGATGCCGCCACAGGCCGCGTCAACTACGAGGAGATGGAGGAGAAGGCCCGCAAGGAGCGTCCGAAACTGATCATCGCCGGCGCCAGCGCCTACAGCCGCGAATGGGACTACGCCCGCATCCGCAGGCTCGCCGATGAGATCGGCGCCATCTTCATGGTCGACATGGCCCACCCCGCAGGCCTCATCGCCGCCGGCCTTCTCGAGAATCCCGTGAAATACGCCCACATCGTCACCTCCACCACCCACAAGACGCTCCGCGGCCCGCGCGGCGGCATCATCCTGATGGGCAAGGACTTCGACAACCCCTGGGGCAAGAAGACCCCGAAGGGCGAGATCAAGAAGATGTCGGCCCTGCTCGACAGCGCCGTCTTCCCCGGTGTGCAGGGCGGCCCGCTCG
The DNA here is from genome assembly GCA_947626355.1 of uncultured Muribaculaceae bacterium. Lineage (GTDB taxonomy): Bacteria > Bacteroidota > Bacteroidia > Bacteroidales > Muribaculaceae > Lepagella. Next base: position 89,565 of record CANQRV010000003.1, on the reverse strand, counting down.
AACACGTGATCGCAGCAAAGGCAGTGGCCTTCGGCGAGGCCCTTCAGCCCGAGTGGAAAGACTATGCCCTCCAGGTGAAGAGAAACGCCGACGCCCTGGCCAAGGCCCTCATCGCACGCGGCTACAAGATCATCTCCGACGGCACCGACAACCACTGCATGCTCGTAGACCTTCGCCCGAAGTTCCCCGACATGAGCGGCAAGAAGGCAGAGCGCGTGCTCGTGGAGGCTGACATCACGGCCAACAAAAACATGGTGCCCTACGACAGCCGTAGTCCGTTCCTCACCTCCGGCCTCCGCTTCGGCACCGCCGCCATCACCACACGCGGCGCCAAGGAGGAGCTCATGGAGACCATCGCCAACCTCATCGACCGCGTGCTCAGCAACGCCGACAACGAGGAGGAGATCGCAAAGGTGCGCCGTGAGGTCAACGACATCATGAACGAATATCCCATGTTTGCCTGGTAAGGCATTCCCTCGGGACGCGACAGTATTCCGCCGCCCTTCCCGGGGCGGCGGAACGTTTTTAAACCATCAAGACAATGACACAGTATCCACAGACCCTATTCGTCACCGGCATCGGCACCGACATCGGCAAGAGCTACGCCACGGCGTGGCTCGCCCTGGAGATCATGAAGACCGGAGAGTCGGTGACCACCCAGAAGTTTATCCAGACAGGCTGCCATGAATTCAGCGAGGACATAGCCACCCACCGCCGGCTGATGGGCATCGAGCCTACGCCGGAAGACCTGATGCATATCACGGCGCCTATAATATTCAGCTATCCGGCCTCGCCGCATCTCGCCGCAGCGCTCGACTCCAGAACCCTCGACCTGACACTCGCCACGGAGGCCACCAAGGTGCTCGCCGCCAAATATGACCATGTGCTCATCGAGGGGGCCGGAGGCATCATGGTGCCGCTCGAGGGCGACTACCTCACAATCGACTATATCGCCGAGAGGAAGCTGCCGGCAGTAGTGGTCACCACCGGCCAGCTCGGCTCGATCAGCACCACCCTGCTCACCCTCCGCGCCATCAAGGACTACGGCATAGAGCTCTTCGCTCTCGTCTACAATCCCCATTTCGACGCCGACAGCATCATCTGCGGCGACACGCGACACTACCTCAGAGGATGGCTCGGCCGCCATTTCCCCGACGCCCGCTATCTCGAGATGCCGACCGGCTTCTGAGGCGCGGCGCCGCTCCCTACGCCCGAGATTAAAATAAAATGGAGCAAAATATGGCGTAAAAGCTGAATTTTAGTTAAATTTGCAGTCGGAATATCTACAGAAGACATCATTGACCCGCCTGCAGATTGACAATCAACAGAATGATGGGCCTGCCCATCAGTGGAGCACACATGAAACAACACCAGACACCGGTCTATCAGTTATCGATAACCAAAGAGGCACTCGCTTCATTGCCTCCGGCCTGTTATCATGGCAATATCAGAGTGATAGACAATGAAGACGGACTTGCAGAAGCGCTCCGCGACCTCGAGCAATCGGGCGTCGTGGGTTTTGACACGGAGACACGTCCGAGTTTCCGTAAAGGTCACACCAACACCGTGGCGCTGCTGCAGCTCTCCACTGGCTCCACATGCTACCTCATCCGGCTCAACCGTATCGGACTCACTCCCGGCATCAAACAGCTGCTTGAAGATGACAGCATACTGAAGATCGGCCTCTCGATCCACGACGACTTCCACAACCTCAACATGCTCTCCAAGATCGAGCCGAAAGGATTCATCGACCTCCAGCAGTATGTGAAGGCCTACCGCATCGCCGACAACAGCCTCGCACGCATCTACGCCATAATCTTCGGACGCCGCATCTCGAAGGGTCAGCGCCTCACCAACTGGGAGGCCGACTCGCTGACGAGCAACCAGCAGGCCTATGCGGCGCTCGACGCCCTGGCCTGCATCGAGATATTCCGAGAGCTGGAGTCGGGCAATTTCGATCCGGAGGCCTCGCAATATAAGGTATATCCCCAGGAAGAAGCGGAGACATCTGACGTAAACGACATGCAGCCATGAAGCCGCCGAAACGCTACATCCTCATCCCGTCGCTGCTGATGATCTATTTCATCGCGATGACGGCCATATTCGGCGTCGACCTGCTCCGGAAAGGGGAATATTTCCGGTTTTTCTCCACCGTGGCTGTCGAGCTGCTGTTGATCGCCGGCAGCTATTTCGCGCTGCGCCGCCGCTGGAACAAATAACTCCCGCGGGCTATGAAGCGTAGGGGGCATTGGATATTGCTGATCATGCTGGCGCTGACCATGGCAATCGGCGGATGCAGGCGGCATAGCGAGGCATGGCGGTGATTATTTGGTGGAATCGGAAGAAATGGCTATTTTTGCAACAGCGGTTACTGTAACGGCCGTTGCATTATAATGAAATTCTACGACAGGGAGATAGAGACGGAGACACTGCGGCGTATAGAAGAGACGTCGCACGAATACGCGCAGATGACGGTCATCACCGGGCGCCGGCGCATCGGAAAGACAACACTCATAAAACACGCTTACGGCGCCTCGGAGATGGTGTATTTCTTCGTAGCCCGCAAAAGCGAGGCGCTACTGTGTCAGGAGCTCGCCGACACCATACGCCACACCTTGGGCGAGGACATCGGCGACTTCACAGACATGGGCCGACTCTTCGGCGCCGTGATGCAGATAGCGAAACGACGCCAAATCACTCTCGTATTCGACGAATTCCAGAACTTCAAATACGTCAACGAAACCTTCTTCAGCGACATGCAGAATATATGGGACAGCAATAAGGATGAGGCACGGATCAACCTCATCGTATGCGGCTCGCTGTATTCGATGATGACAAAGATATTCGACGACCGCAAGGAGCCGCTCTACGGACGGGCGACATCACGCATCCGCCTCCGTACGTTCCCCTTGTCGACACTCAGGGAAATAATGCGCGACAACAATCCCGGCTACTCTCCCGACGACCTGCTCGCGATGTACATGATCACCGGCGGGGTGGCCAAGTATGTGGAGCAGCTATATATGCGGAAGGCGTTCACCAGGGATAGCATCCTGAATGCCGTCCTCTCGTTCGGCTCGTATTTCATAGAGGAGGGCAAGGAACTGCTCTCCGACGAGTTCGGAAAGGACTACGGCAACTATTTCTCCATACTCTCGTCGATAGCCGGGGGATTCAACGAGAGGGGAGAAATCAAGTCGTACACGGGAATAGAGGCCGGGGGCTATCTGGATAAGCTGGAGAACACCTATGATCTCGTCTACCGCTACCGACCATATCTCGCAAGCGAGAACAGTCGCAACGTGCGTTACGGCATTAAGGACAATTTCCTGAATTTCTGGTTCCGATTCGTCTACAGATACAGAAGTGCCGTCGAGATCGGCAATCTCGGCTATGTGCGCGAGAAAGTATCGGCCGATTATTCCACCTTCTCCGGATGGATTCTGGAACGTTATTTCCGCCAGATGTACAGGGAGACAGGGCTCTACAACATCGTCACCAATTACTGGGAGAAGGACGGCAGCAATGAGATAGACCTTGTAGCCGTCAACGAGGTTGAGCGCGAGATAGTGATCGGAGAGGTGAAGAGGAATCCCCGGAGGATAGACCTCCACGGTCTGGAGGAGAAATCACGCAACATTGCATCTAAACGCAAGGGATGGCATATCGAATATGTGGAGCTGTCGCTTGAGGATATGGGAGACTGAGTCTCTTACGGGGCATGCAGCTGCCTGTCGAGGAAAGGGGATAAAAATAAAAGGGTGATAACCGCCACGGTCGCACCCTTTTGATAAGTTTCTACAGGTAAAAAATCTTAAGGTAAAAAAGATTGTTTATAGGTTTGATGCAAAGGTAGCCACTTCCGGCCAACTGACCAAATGTTTTATGGAAAAATGTCAGAAATATGTTTTTAAACATATAAATCGCGCCCCTTTTGCATCGCAATCCGTCATCCACACCCCTCCGGAGCCTGACTTCCGGCCGGAATCTCTTCCATGACTCCCTCCTCGCCGGGACTCCATCTCCACCGGCCGAGCGACAGCCGCGAGCCGTCGTAGACGGCGTAGCTGAACGTCTTGATCCACTCCCCGAGAATCACCATCCCGCACCGGGGTGTGAGCCGCTCGCGCAGCAACACGTGGACATGGCCGTAGACAAACCAGTCGATATCCGGATGGGTCTTCAGCCACTGGAGCGAGAAGCGGCGCAGATTGTCGACGAGCCGGCAGTCGGGACACTCGGGGGTGTAGCCGGTCTTGCGGCTGTGGGCGCTCCAGGCATAGGCGAAGGGGATGGTCCAGCGCGGATTGACGGCGCCATACATCCACTGGCAGAAACGGCTCCGGAAAAGGGAGCGCAGGAAGCGGAACGACCGCGGCAGCTTCCCCACCCCGTCGCCGTGGGTGAGGAAGAACGTGGCGTTGCCTATACGCTCCGTCAGAGTGCCGTCGACCACCTCGATGCCAAGCTCCTTAGGGAGATAGTCGAAAATCCATATATCATGGTTGCCGATCATCCACACGATACGCACGCCGCTGTCGGCGAGCTCGGCGAGCTTGCCGAAGAAGCGCACGAAGCCGCGGGGCACGACGTAGCGGTATTCATACCAGTAGTCGAGCACATCGCCGAGCAGATAGATCACGTCGGCGTCGCGCCCTATACGGTCGAGGAAAGCCACCACGCGACGCTCCGCCTCGCGGGTGGAGGCGAGGTAGGGGGCGCCGAGATGGAGGTCGCTGAGGAAATAGGCCTTCATCAGAGAAACCCGAGCTCGAGCCTGGCTTCCTCGCTCATCATATCCATATTCCACTGGGGCTCGTAGACGAGCCGGAGGTCGACCTTCTCGGGGCCCTCGATGCTGACGAGCTTCTGCCTCACATCCTCCACTATGAAGTCGGCCGCCGGGCAGTTGGGCGCGGTGAGCGTCATCTCCACGTGGAGCGTCTTGTCGGCAGGAGTGTAGTCGATGCCGTAGATAAGGCCGAGGTCGTAGACATTGACGGGCATCTCGGGGTCGTAGACGGTCTTGAGCATCTCGATGGCCTTGGCGTTGATGGCGAGCTCCTCGTCGGTCTGCGGCACAGGGGCCGGGGTAATATCCTTGTTTTCTTCCATGTCTGTGATAATTTGATGCAAAATTAGCTTTTTATCCGCTAACCGCAAAATCACAATAGCGCGATGTGATGCTTCGTATATTGATAAAAATTCTTAACTTTGCCGCGACAAAAGCTATAACACCTAAAACAAACAGACATGAACCAGATGAAAAAGATTTCAATTCTGCTGCTGGTGGCCGTTCTGGGCGCTTTCGGCGCGCAGGCACAGATCAGGTTCGGCATCAAGGCCGGGGCCAACTTCAACAAGATCCACTTCTCGGATGTGGAAAGCAGCCTTCAGCCCGACAACAGCTGCGGATGGAACGCGGGCGTGATGACGGAGTTCACGGTGCCCATCGTGGGCCTCTGCTTCGACGCGTCGCTTCTCTACTCGCGCATGAACAACGCGATAAGCACCGACTTCGACAAGCCGGTGGCCGATGCGGTAGACTCCGACATGAGCTACGGCAAGAACTTCCTCGAGATTCCCATCAACATCAAGTATAAGTTCGGCATCCCGGTGATAGGCTCCGTCTTCAAGCCCTTCATCTACACGGGCCCCAGCTTCGCCTTCAAGCTCGACAAGAGCATCATGGACAAGACATTCCAATGCGCATGGAACATCGGTATAGGCGTGGAGCTGATCAAGCACCTTCAGATCTCGGGCAGCTACGGCTTCGGCATAAACAACGTGGCCAAGGAAGTGCTGAAAAACGCAGACCCCGACTTCGGCAATGTAGAGAAGATAAAAGCCAAGAACAACTACTGGACAGTGTCGGCCGCATGGCTTTTCTAAGCCCGGCGACACCACGAGCCACAGGGGGCCGACACCGCGCGCGAAGCGCGGCGTCGGCCTTTCTTCTTTATTATATTTGGCAGTCTCGATAATTACGATTATTTTTGCAGACCGATAGACAAACCGAATACACATCATGTTGAAAAGAATACTTTCCCTCATAGCCGTAATCGCCGTGTCGCTGAGCGCCTCGGCCGAATTCAGGTGGGGTCCGACCGTGGGCACCAACATCTCCACATTCTTCTGGAAGCAGAAGCTGCTCACCACGGGCACACGCGCCGGCATGCAGGCCGGCGTCGCCGGCGAGATCATGATTCCCGGCATAGGCTTCGGCCTCGACATAGGGCTGCGCTACAACCTCCACGGCGCCCACTGCAATTTCGGAGACTTCAAGGTGTGGAACTCCACGGGCATCGGCAACCAGAACGTATGGATGCACACGCTGGAGATTCCGCTCAACCTGAAGTTCAAATGGACGCGCCTGCAGGGCTTCGAGCGCTACCTGGCCCCCTTCGCCTACGGAGGCCCGGTATTCAGCTTCGACATCGCCACCAACAGCCAGCCTGCCCTGGAGCATCCCGCCGGCTTCGTGTCGATGCAGTGCGGCCTCGGCGCCGAGATCTACGAGCATTTCCAGCTCTCGGCCGGCTATTACTGGGGCATCTCATACGAGATACGCACCGTGAAGCTCGACAACTACAGCGCGCGCCCCAGAGGATGGACCATCAACCTGACGTATCTCTTCTGAAAGGAGGGTAGCGCCAATGACCTATGCAGAGGTAATCCTGCCACTCCCCCTTTATTCCACCTTCACCTACAGTGTGCCGGAAGCCATGGAAGGCGCCCTTCAGAGAGGCTCTCGCGTGCTCGTGCAGTTCGGGCGCAAGAAACACTACACCGGCATCGTGGAGCACATCCACAGCAACACCCCTGCCGGCTATGAGGCGAAGCCCCTCACGGCGCTGCTCGACCCCGAGCCGGCAGTGCGCTATCCCCAGCTGAAATTCTGGCACTGGATCGCCGACTACTACCTATGCTCGCCGGGCGAGGTATTCAAGGCCGCCGTGCCCACGGGACTCAAGCCAGAGAGCGAGACCTACGTCGCCCTCTCGCCGGCCTTCGAGAGCGAGGCCGGCGAGCGACTCACGGAGAGGCAGGCCCTGGTGGTGCAGCTCCTCTCCTCCGAGAAGCGGCTGAAGATCTCCGAGATAGAGGCGAAGTCGGGCATCCGCACCGTGCAGGCCGTAATCGCTCCCTTGATAGAGAAAGGAATCGTGGGTATAGACGAAAGGCTGATCGATCGCTACCAGCCACGCACCTCGCGCTACGTGGCCCTCAATGCGGAGAAAGGCGACGAGGAGAAGCTCCACGGCTTCTTCGCGCTCACCGGACGCTCGCGCCAGCAGGAGAAGACGCTCATCGCCTGGCTCGACATGGCACGCTGGATGGCGCGCGGCGAGGAGCCGCAGGAGGTGGAGCGCGACGCCCTCCTGACCGCCAGCGGGGTCACTCCTGGCGTGCTCAAGGCCATGGTCGACAAAGGGATATTCTCCATCTACAAGAAGACAGTAAACCGCTTCGCCGGGTCGGGCGGCAGGAAAGAGACTCCCCTGCCCACCCTTTCCCACACCCAGCAGGAAGCCCTCGGCCGGATAGTGGAGAGCTTCAGGGAACACGCCATAACGCTGCTCCACGGAGTGACGGGCAGCGGCAAGACGGAGATATACATGCGGCTGATGGCGGAGGTGATCGGGAAGGGAAGCCAGGTGCTCTACCTCGTGCCGGAGATCTCGCTGACCACACAGCTCACCGACAGGCTGCGGGCCGTCTTCGGCGACCGTCTGCTCGTCTACCACTCTAAATTCTCCGACAACGAGAGGGTCGACATCTGGAAGCGGCTGCTGGCCACCAACGAGCCGCTGATAGTGCTCGGCGCCCGCTCGTCGGTGTTCCTCCCTTTCGCCCGGCTGGGGCTGGTGGTGGTCGACGAGGAGCACGAGTCATCCTACAAGCAGTATGACCCGGCACCGCGCTACAACGCGCGCGACGCCGCGCTGGTGCTCGCCTCGATGCATGGCGCCAAGTCGCTGCTCGGCTCGGCCACCCCATCGATCGAGACCTACTACAAGGCGCTGACCGGAAAATACGGCCTCGTCACTCTCAGGGAGCGATACAGCGGCGCCACGCTGCCCGATATCGAGGTGATCGACATGAAGCGCATGCGCAGGGAGAAGGCCGTGAGCGGCATACTCTCGCTGCCGATGCGCCTGGCGGCCGACGAGACGCTGAAGGAGGGGAAGCAGGCCATCTTCTTCCAGAACAGGAGGGGCTACGCACCGGTGGTGGTCTGCAATGAATGCGGCTGGACGCCGAAATGCGACAACTGCGACGTCTCGCTCGTCTATCACAAGAAGGCCGACCTGCTGCGATGCCACTACTGCGGCCACACGCGGCTGCTGCCGAAGCTATGCCCGGCATGCGGCCAGAACAGCCTCGGCATCTACGGCTACGGCACGGAGCGCATCGCCGATGAGCTCCACGAGAAGTTCGCCGGCTACAGGGTAAGCCGCATGGACCTCGACACCACGCGCAACAAGGACGCCTACCAGGAGATCATCGAGGAATTCGCGCGCCACGAGACCGATATCCTGGTGGGGACGCAGATGGTGACCAAGGGACTCGACTTCGACAACGTGAAAATGGTGGGAGTGCTCAACGCCGACACGCTGCTCAACTTCCCCGACTTCCGCAGCAACGAGAGGGCATTCAACATGCTGGCCCAGGTGGCGGGGCGCGCCGGGCGCCGCGACGAACGCGGCCGTGTGCTCATCCAGACCACCGACCCCGACAACCCCGTGCTCCGCCATGTGAGGGAGCACGACTACGATGCCCACTACCGCTCTGAGATCGCCGACCGCGAGCGCTATGCCTATCCCCCGTTTACCCGCATCATCAACATCTATATAAAGAACAAAGACACCATGGCTGCCGACCGGGCGGCCGTCAGGCTCGCGCTGGCGCTTCGCGGCGTCTTCGCGGAGAGGGTGCTCGGCCCGGAGAAGCCTTTCGTGTCGAGGGTGGCCACATGGTATCTACAGGCCATCATGCTCAAGGTGGAGACCGCGGCGAGCATGAGGAAGGTGAAGGACGCCCTCCGGGCCATCTACGCATCGGTGGCCGACGACCACGACGTCAGGACCTCGACAGTGTATTACGACGTAGACCCGGTCTGAAAAAGCATATCAGCCAACAGCAAAACAATATCAAATCATACCATGCAGACAATATTCGACGAATTCGACCGCGAGCATCTGTGGCATCCCTACACATCGACCATAGATCCGCTGCCGTGCTATAAGGTAGACCACGCGCAAGGCGCCGAGCTGACGCTCAGCGACGGGCGCACGCTCATCGACGGCATGTCGTCGTGGTGGTGTGTGATCCACGGCTACAACAATCCGGTGCTCAACGAGGCCGCGAAGCGGCAGATCGACAGGATGAGCCACGTGATGTTCGGCGGCCTCACCCACGAGCCCGCCATCGAGCTCGGCAAGCTTCTTCTCGACATACTTCCCCCCGACATCAACCATATATTCTACGCCGACTCCGGCTCCGTGGCCACCGAGGTGGCCATGAAGATGGCAGTGCAGGCCCACGACAATCCGAAACGCACCAACTTCGCCACCATCCGCTCGGGCTATCACGGCGACACCTGGAACGCCATGTCGGTGTGCGACCCGGTGACCGGCATGCACGGTGCCTTCGGTCCGGCGCTCCCCATCCGCTTCTTCGCCGACGCGCCGCAGTGCGGCTTCCGTGACGAATGGCATCCCGGGGATTTCGACTCGATGCGCCAGATTCTGACGGCCAACTCCGAGACCATAGCGGCGGTGATACTGGAGCCGATAGTGCAGGGCGCCGGCGGAATGCGCTTTTATCATCCGCAATATCTCGTGGAGCTCCGCAAGCTGTGTGATGAGCTCGGCATCCTTCTGATATTCGACGAGATAGCCACAGGCTTCGGACGCACAGGCAAGCTTTTCGCCTGGGAATACGCCGGTGTGCAGCCCGACATCATGCTCATCGGCAAGAGCATCACCGGCGGCTTCATGACCTTCTCGGCCGTGGGCGCGACAGCGAAGGTGGCCGACATGGTGGCGCGCTCGCAGTCGGGAGTGATGATGCACGGCCCGACGTTCATGGGCAATCCGCTGGCCTGCGCCGTGGCGGTGGCCTCCACGAGGCTGCTGCTCTCCTCCCCATGGCAGAAGAGGGTGAAGGAGATAGAGGCGATCATGACCCGCGAGCTCGAGGAGGCACGCGGCTGGGACAACGTGGCCGACGTGCGCGTGCTCGGCGGCATCGGAGTGATAGAGCTGACACATCCGGTGAATCTCGGAGAATTCCAGAAACGCTGTGTGGAAAAGGGTGTATGGATACGCCCCTTCGGACGGAACGCCTACATCATGCCGCCGTATATGGCGGTGAGCGACGAGCAGCTGCTGACGCTCTGCACCGCGCTCAAGCAACTCGTGAAGGAGGAGGGATGACACAGGCAACGGCTATCTACGGCGAGCTGCTGCGCCGTCTCGACAGCGAGGGGAGGCTGCGGCGCATTCCGGCTGAATACCGGCCGGGAATGGTGGACCTCTGCAGCAACGACTATCTTGGTCTCGCCACACGCATGCAGGAGCTTCAGGCGGAATTCGGACGTCGCTTCGGCGACGCCCCCATGAGCTCGTCGGCCTCTCGGCTTCTGAGCGGCCGCCAGCGCCACTACGCCATGCTCGAGGAGCGCCTCGGCGACCTCTACAGACGCTCCGCGCTGCTCTTCAACTCCGGATATCACGCCAACACAGGCTGCATATCGGCCCTCAACCACCCCGGCACGCTGTTCGTCTGCGACAAGCTCATACACGCCTCGATAGTCGACGGGCTGCGCTGCGGCGGCTGCGAGTTCACCCGCTTCCGCCACAACGATATGGAGGCGCTGCGCAAGATTGTAGCGAAGAAATCCTCCGACTACGACAGGCTTGTCGTCGTGACCGAGTCGATATTCAGCATGGACGGCGACGAGGCGCCGCTCCGGGAGCTGGCGGAGATAAAGAGGAGCAATCCCAAGGTGATGCTCTATCTCGACGAGGCCCACGGCTTCGGGGTGAGGGGCGACAGGGGACTCGGGCTCGCCGAGGAGCAGGGACTCATGGGCGAGTTCGACATCCTGATACTGACCTTCGGGAAGGCAGCCGCCTCCTCGGGAGCCGCCGCTGTATGTGACGCGGAGATGCGCGACTACCTTCTCAACACGGCACGCTCCTTCATCTTCTCCACCGCGCTGCCTCCGGCATGCGCCGCATGGACCTACATGATGATCGAGAAGATCGAAGGGATGACTGAGGAAAGGGATCGGCTGAAAAGTCTCGGAGAAGAGTTCCGCTGCCAGATGCCGCCACACGCCAAGGAGCTCTGCCCGTCGACGAGCCAGATCATACCCTTTATCACCGGCGACCCGGTGAAGGCCGTAGAGCTGGCCCGCAGAATCGGCGACGCCGGCTATCTGGCATTGCCTATCCGACGCCCGACAGTGCCACCCGGCGGCGACCGCATACGCCTCTCGCTCAACGCCGCGCTCGACATCGGGCGCCTCTCCACACTGTTCGACATACTTGAAAGCTATGAAACTGGAATTTCTTAAAAGGGAGGGCAATGACAGGCTCATCCTGATATTCGCGGGGTGGAGCACTGATGCTTCGTTCTACAGAGGAATCGACTGTCAGGGATGGGATGTGGCCGTAGCATATGGCTACAGCGACCTGACATTCGACACGGATGCTCTGAAATGCTATGCCACAGTCTATGTCTTCGCCTGGAGCTTAGGCGTATGGGCGGCGGGACGGGTGCTCCCGAAGTCGATGGTGACCCACGCGGTGGCCGTCAACGGCACTCCGCATCCCTGTCACGACAGTCTCGGAATACCGCAGGCTATTTTTCACGGCACGATGGAGAATCTCGACGATAGGAATCTCAGGAAATTCCGGCGCAGGATGGCGGCCGACTCCGAACAATGGAAGGAGATAGAGGAGAAAATCTCCGGCATTGCCGATGACATAGATCTGCTGAAGAGCGAGCTTGGGTTCATTGCCCGCGAGAGCATAGGCAAGGCCACGCCGCCGGATTTCGAGTGGAGCCGCGTCTACATCTCCTCCGACGACCGGATCATACCGCCGGCCAACCAGCTAAATGCATGGAAGATGAGCGCGGCGGGAGAGGCGATCACGCTCCCGGGCGCGCATTACCTTGACCTCTCGGCCATTATCCGCAGCACGATACAGGACACGGCCAAGGTCGGCAAACGCTTCGAGGCGGCGACGCCGACCTACGACGGTGCGGCGACAGCGCAGCGCCGGATCGCCTCGCGCCTTACCGAGCTGCTGAAGGCCCATCAGCCCGCGACGGGCAGCCACATGCTTGAGATCGGTCCCGGCACCGGCATACTGACCGGTCTCATGGCCGATCTGCTGCATCCGGTAGCCATCGACTATGTGGAGCTGTATGAGGTCGTGCCACGCGGCTTTGCCGCTGAGGAGCGCTCTTTTATGGCCGATGCAGAGCGGTGGATAGCGCGGTGCGATGAGAGCTTCGACTATATCGTGTCGGCCTCGACGCTTCAATGGATGGTGAACCTCCGCTGCTTCCTGCGCGACGCCTCGGAGAGGCTGAGGCCCGGAGGGATGCTGGCCTGCTCCACATTCGTATGCGGCAATCTCGCGGAGCTGAATCCGGCTCGTCCCTACGGACTGCTCTACCATACGGAGGAGCAGATCAGGGAGATGGCAACGGAGTGTTTCGGTGAGGTTGAGACGGCAACGGAAGACATACGGCTCACGTTCCCGACGGCTCGTGAGGCGCTGATGCATCTGAAGCACACCGGTGTCGGGGGAAGTTCCCGCTCGCAGGAGGGACTGCAACGGCTACTCGCGGCCATCAACGCCTCGGGCACTCCGCAGCTCACCTACCGCCCCCTCTACCTCCTCTGCCGCAAATAAAATCCAGAAACAAATCATACCAATATATTGCAGATAATAAAAGTATTATTTAACTTTGCGGAATATGAGGAACATATAGCCGGAGCAAAACATAACATACCTACTCCATAGTTTCAGTCTCCTCGTTAGGTATAAGCTATTATAAATAATAATATGATCTATAATATCCGCGACATATTTGAATATATCATCGCTTTAGTGAATGAGTTTGCCACGAGATTCGGGCTGACAGACCGTCAGGCGTATAACTATATCCGACACCATAAGGGCATCTACTTCATTGAAGAGAATTACGGCATAATACATACACTTGATTTCAAGGAAGCTGTAGATAGTGTGGCGACTTATTGCCGCAGATTCGGAGGCAAGTTATGATATTATACCATGGTTCAAACATAGCAATCAACAAGATTGATCTGAGCAAATCAAAGCCAAATAAGGATTTTGGACAAGGTTTCTATTTGTCGGACAATGAATCTCAAGCCATCAATATGGCATCTTTCAAATCCATGCAGCTTGGAGGAGAGCCGCTGGTGACTCGATTTGAGTTTGACGCAGAAATCCTAAACAGCACCATCCTTAGAATCAAGATATACAGGGATTATTCTCCTGAATGGGCTGAGTTTGTTTTATCAAATCGAGACGGTATACCCGTGGAACAATATGATATCGTATATGGACCTATTGCCAACGACAACATTGGAATACAGATTCGGAAGCTGAAAAGCGGTAATATAGACAAAGCTGAGTTTCTGAATAGGTTGAAATATATAAAAGGCATCACGTTCCAGTATTATTTTGGTTCGGAAGATGCAATCAAATACCTTAAAAGGATATGACGAGTAGTGATTATAAGTATATGATTGAAGGAATGTCGGCAGATTTGGCAGAATTATTGTCAAGGGAATACGACATGAATATAGTCGAGGCGTTAGATGTGTTGTATAACTCTGAGACGTATGCTAAATTAACCGATACAAGAACAGGTCTGTATTTCCAAAGTCCCGGATATGTCTACTCATTCCTGAAGGCTGAGATGACTACCGGCAAACTCGCATAACGACATTACATACCAAAAGCGCCCGGGGCCGATGGCCCCGGGCGCTTTTGGTATGGGAGATCCATGGGGCCGGAGCCCCATGGATTATTACAGTCTTTTATTCCTTTCTCAGCTTCTCTTCTTCAGCGGTCAGCTCGGGATCCACACCCCACTGCTGGCGCGAGAGGCGCACATAGTTGTTGTAGCGCCAGCGGGCGTTGTCCTGAGCCGCCTTGAAGAGCTCGTCGGCCGCCTCGGGCTGCATCTTATAGAGCGATGCGAAGCGCACCTCGCCTTTGAGGAAGTCGTTGAACTTACTCCAGTCGGGCTCCTTGCTGTCGAGCGTGAAGGGGTTCTGGCCGGAATTCTCGACGGCGGGATTGTAGCGCCAGAGCTGCCAGTAGCCGCACTCCACAGCCTTCTTCTCCTCATCCTGGCTGTGGCCCATGCCTACCTTCAGGCCATGGTTGATACAGGGTGAGTAAGCGATGATGAGCGACGGGCCGTCGTAAGCCTCGGCCTCGCGGATAGCCTTGAGGGTCTGGGCGTTGTCGGCGCCCATGGCGATCTGTGCCACATAAACGTAGCCGTAGGTGGTGGCCATCAGGCCGAGGTCCTTCTTACGGATACGCTTGCCGGCGGCGGCAAACTTGGCGATGGCGGCGATAGGAGTCGACTTCGACGACTGGCCGCCGGTGTTGGAATAGACCTCCGTGTCGAGCACAAGGATATTGACGTTCTTGCCGGAAGCGATCACATGGTCGAGACCGCCGTAGCCTATGTCGTAGCTTGCGCCGTCGCCGCCGATGATCCACTGGCTGCGCTTGGTGAGGTAATGGCTGAGGGCCACGATCTGGCTGCAGACGTCGCAACCTGCCTCCTTGCCCTTGCGGGCCTCGGCGAGAAGGGCTTCGCCCTTGACACGGGAAGCGGCGGCATCCTCGCGGGCGTCCATCCACTCGCGGGCGGCTGTCTTGAGAGCCTCGGGAGCATCGGCGTTCTCCTCGATCTTTCCGCAGAGGTCCTCGAGACGGGAGCGCATCTTCTCATAGGCGATGTGCATGCCGAGACCGTACTCGCAGAAGTCCTCGAAGAGGGAGTTGGCCCATGCGGGACCGTGACCGTCGGCGTCGGTGCAGTAGGGAGTCGAAGGCACGGAGCCGGAATAGATCGATGAGCAGCCCGTGGCGTTGGCCACAATCTGGCGCGTACCGAAGAGCTGGGTGAGGAGCTTCACGTAGGGAGTCTCGCCGCAGCCGGAGCATGCGCCGGAGAACTCGAAGAGCGGAGTGGCGAACTGGCTGTTCTTCACATTGAGGGAGACATCGACGAGGTTCTGCTTCGAGCTGACATGCCCAACGCAGTAGTCCCAGTTGGCCTGGTTGTCGAGCTGCGACTCTGTGTGCTTCATGGTGAGGGCCTTCTGGCCCTTCTTGCCCGGGCAGACATCGGCGCAATTGCCGCAGCCGAGACAGTCGAGCACATTGACCTGCTGCACGAAACGCATGTTGGGGAACTGCTTGCCGATTGCCGCGACGGAGTGCTCTTCCTTGAAGGGGGCGGCGGCGTATTCGGCCTCGTCGAGCAGGAAGGGACGGATTGCAGCATGAGGGCAGACGTATGAGCACTTGTTACACTGGATACAGTTCTCGGGATTCCACTCGGGCACGAAGGCGGCCACGCCGCGCTTCTCCGTGCGGGCAGTGCCCTGGGGCCAAGTGCCGTCGGCGCGGTCGGCGAATGCGCTCACGGGGAGCAGGTCGCCGTCCTGGGCGTTGATGGGCTTGACGACGGTGCAGACAAACTTGTCGCCGGTGCAGGCCTCGGTATCGTTGTCGGGAAGCTCGGCCCATGCGGGATCCACGTCGAGCTTATGGTATTCATTGCCGCGGTCGACAGCCGCATAGTTCATGCTGACGATATTCTCGCCCTTCTTGCCATACGACTTGACGATGAACTTCTTCATCTGCTCGACGGCGAGGTCGACGGGAATCACCTCCGTTATGCGGAAGAAGGCGCTCTGAAGGATGGTGTTGGTGCGGTTGCCGAGGCCGATCTCCTGCGCTATCTTGCTGGCGTCCATGTAATAGACGGTGATGTTGTTCTTGGCGAAATAGCGTTTCACCCTGTTGGGGAGGTTCTTGGCGAGCTCGTCGCCCTCCCAGATGGTGTTGAGCAGGAAAGTGCCGTTGGGCTTGAGGCCGCGGGTGACGTCATACATGTGGAGGTATGCCTGCACATGGCATGCCACGAAGTTGGGGGTGTTCACCAGGTATGTGCTCCTGATGGGGGTGTCGCCGAAACGGAGGTGGGAGCAGGTGAAGCCGCCCGACTTCTTGGAGTCGTAGGCGAAATATGCCTGGCAGTATTTGTCGGTGTTGTCGCCGATGATCTTCACGGAGTTCTTGTTGGCGCCCACGGTGCCGTCGGCGCCGAGGCCGTAGAACTTGGCCTCGAACATGCCGGCGCTCTCGAGGTCGAGCTCGGGCAGCACGGGAAGCGACTCGAAGGTCACGTCGTCGACTATTCCGACGGAGAACTGGTTCTTAGGCTCGTCGAGCTTCAGGTTCTCGAAAACGGAGAGCATCTGCGCGGGAGTGGTGTCCTTCGAGCTGAGACCGTAGCGACCGCCTATGATGAGGGGGGCGTCCTCCTTGCCGTAGAAACACTCCTTAACGTCGAGATACAGGGGCTCGCCGTTGGCTCCGGGCTCCTTGGTGCGGTCGAGCACGCAGATCCTTCTGGCCGACTTGGGCACAGCGGCGAGGAAATGACGCGCGGAGAAGGGGCGGTAGAGGTGCACCGCCACCAGACCGACCTTCTCACCCTTTGCGCGGAGATAGTCGACGGTCTCGCGGAGACACTCCGTCACGGAGCCCATGGCGATGACGACGCGGTCGGCCTCGGGGTCGCCGTAGTAGTCGAAGAGGCCGTAGTTGCGGCCGGTGATCTTATTGATTTCGTTGATGTATCCCTCCACGATCTCGGGAACCGCCTGATAATATCTGTTGGAAGCCTCGCGGTGCTGGAAGAAGACGTCGGGATTCTCGGCCATGCCGCGGGCCACGGGAGCATCGGGGTTGAGGGCGCGCTGACGGAATTCGTCGAGAGCCTGACGGTCGATGAGCGGAGCGAGCTCCTGGGCGGAGAGGGCTTCGATCTTCTGTATCTCGTGGGATGTGCGGAAACCGTCGAAGAAATTGACGAACGGCACACGGCTCTTGATTGTGGAGAGATGAGCCACAGCGGAGAGATCCATCACCTCCTGCACGGAGCCTTCGGCAAACATGGCGAAGCCGGTCTGCCGGGCCGACATCACATCCTGATGGTCGCCGAAGATCGAGAGGGCGTGTGAGGCGAGTGTACGGGCGGAGACATGGAAGACGCAGGGAAGGAGCTCGCCTGCGATCTTATACATGTTGGGGATCATAAGCAGGAGGCCCTGCGAGGCGGTATATGTTGTGGTGAGGGCACCGGCCTGGAGCGAGCCATGTACGGCGCCTGCGGCGCCACCCTCGCTCTGCATTTCCTGCACGAGCACTGTCTCTCCGAAGATGTTCTTCCTGCCTGCGGCCGACCAGTCGTCGACATATTCAGCCATTGTCGACGAAGGAGTGATGGGGTAGATGGCCGCCACTTCAGTAAACATGTAGCTGATGTGAGCCGCCGCCTGATTACCGTCACAGGTCAGGAATTGCTTTTTATTGCTCATAATAGTCTGTTTGGTTATAAGATTTTTACCTATGAATATTCTTTTTTATTGCCTTATGTCGGGCTTTGCTTCTACCACGGAAAGTAGCTTTCTGCAAAGTTAACTAAAAAATCAGAGTTTTGGCGTCATCTGGCCTGAAATTCTACCCGAAAATGGGTATTTTCACGCTTTTTCACTTACATTACGGAAATTTTTCATTAATTTTCATTCCATAAGCGAGACGCGCCTGCGCTCCCCTTTAAGTTTCTTTCCGGCGGCGCGTTCCACGGCGACGACGGCCTCGGGAGAGGTTACGGCCGCGAGGGCGTAATGGTCGGCCACGTCGATCCTGCCTATG
This sequence comes from uncultured Muribaculaceae bacterium, assembly GCA_947626355.1. Classification (GTDB taxonomy): domain Bacteria; phylum Bacteroidota; class Bacteroidia; order Bacteroidales; family Muribaculaceae; genus Lepagella. The sequence goes on along the minus strand of CANQRV010000003.1, from coordinate 71,539 downwards.
GCCGAGGGCACCACTCCGCATTCCTTCACGAGGAAGCCGAGCACATCGCCCTTCGACACCTTCTCTTTCTTCCCGGCATTGATATATATGGTGGAGAGGCCGCTGCGGAGATTGCCTGCGACGGATGTGTCGAGATGCATCTCGTCGTCGATATCCACGAAGTCCTTCACATCCTCGTCGGGCCCGACGAGCAGATAGATGTCGCCGTCGGCGTCCTGCCGGGCGGTGCGCCCGTTGCGGTGGGTATATGCTTCGGGAGTGAGCGCCTGGTGATAATGTATCACGGAGGCCACGCCCTCTATGTCGAGGCCGCGCGATGCGAGGTCGGTGGCCACCATGACGGGGCGGCTGCCGTTGTCGAAGCGTCGCAGCGCCGTCTCGCGGTCATGTTGGTCGAGAGCGCCATGGTATAGCACTGCGTCGACGCCGTTGGCGCGGAGGTATGCCGCCACGCGCTCCGCGCTCTCCCGGTGGTTGACGAAAATGACGGTGCGCTCCACCGGCGCCTTGGCGGATATGTTGCGAAGAAGTTGGAGCAGCGACTCGAGCTTGTCCTTGCCGGAAGCCTCCACCTTATGCACGTGCATGCGGCGCCGGGGACTGCCCTTGGCGTCTGTGTAGTCGAGGGTCACGGCGCTCTCCATGTCGAGAAACTCCGGGAAATCCCTCATCGCGGTGGCCGAGGTGAGAATCACACGGCTCACGTTGCGCAGCCGCGCTATGATCTTCTTCATGTCCTGCTCGAAGCCGAGCTCGAGACACTTGTCAAACTCGTCGAGCACGAGCATTCTCACGGGAAGCACGTCGATGTTGCGGCGGTTGATGTGGTCGAGGAGGCGTCCGGGAGTGGCCACCACGATGTCGGGCACCACCTTCAGCGCGTTGACCTCATCGGTCACGCTGTGGCCTCCGTAAAGGGCCACGACACGCAGTCCGGCTCCCACGGCACGCGCCACGCCGGCGATCTGCATCACCAGTTCGCGCGAGGGCGCCACCACCACACACTGCACCCTTCCCGTGGGCTCCTTCATCACCTTCATCACCGGGAGCATGAAGGCCAGCGTCTTGCCGGAGCCTGTGGGCGCGAGCAGAATGATGCGCCGAGCCTCCGGGCCCGCGGCCATCATCTTCTTCTGCATCTCGTTGAGCTCCTCTATGCCGAGCTGCGAGCTCACCAGCGGTAGGAATTCTTTCTCTCTCATCAGATATGTGTCGCTGTTAGGGTCATCATGTAATAATAACAATGTAAACGCCGATTTGTTAGGCCGATGGCCGTCAATGTCTCCCTGTGGGTCAGGAGATACGCGACCAGTCGACATCGACGGCGAAGCGCCTGGCGATCTCGGAGGAGACCGTGCGGGAGTCGGGCTCGGAGAGAGGAAGGGGCGCGACGCCCGGCCGGGGCGTTGCGCGGGGGGCAAAACGCCCCGGATTGCCGTCGAGCACCTCGAAGGCGGCGCGGCGTGCCAGCGCGACGATCTGGCCGTCGCGGGCCAGGTCGGAGACCTTCAGGTTGAAGGCGAGGCCGCTCTGGAGCGTGCCCTCCATGTCGCCGGGGCCGCGCAGCTTCATGTCGGCCTCGGCGATGAGGAAGCCGTCGGTGGTCTCGGTCATGATGGAGAGGCGCCTGCGGGTATCGGCTCCGATCTTCTGATGGCTCATCAGGATGCAGTAGCTCTTGTCGGCGCCGCGCCCCACGCGCCCGCGCAGCTGATGGAGCTGCGAGAGGCCGAAGCGCTCGGCGTTCTCTATAACCATCACGGAGGCATTGGGCACGTTGACGCCTACCTCTATCACCGTGGTGGCCACCATGATGCGCGCCTCGCCGGAAACGAAGCGCCCCATCTGATAGTCTTTCTCGGCCGGCTTCATGCGGCCGTGTACGTAGCAGACAGGCCACTTGGAGTAGACCTCACACGTGCGCCGGTAGCCCTCCTCGAGACTCTTGAGGTCGAGCTTCTCGTTTTCCGTGATGAGCGGATAGACGATGTAGACCTGCCTCCCCTCGCGGAGCTGGGAGAAGATGAGGCGGTCGACCTCGATGCGGTTGTCGTCGTAGCGGAGCCATGTGTCGACGGGCTTACGGCCGGGCGGGAGCTCGTCGATGACCGAGACCTCCAGGTCGCCGTAGACTGTCATGGCGAGGGTGCGGGGTATGGGAGTGGCGGTCATCACCAGCACATGGGGCGCCATCAGGGTGCCCTTGGTCCACATCCTCGAACGCTGGGCCACACCGAAGCGGTGCTGCTCGTCGATGACGGCGACGCCGAGACGCCGGAACTCCACCTTGTCCTCGATGAGGGCATGGGTTCCCACGAGTATATGGATGTCGCCCGAAGCCAGCGAGGCGAGAATCTCGCGCCGCGCCGCCGCGCGCGTGCTACCCGTGAGGAGCTCCACCCGGATGCAGATGGGCTCCGCCCATTGCCGGAGGGTCTCGGCATGCTGCTCGGCGAGGATCTCCGTGGGGGCCATCAGCGCCGCCTGGCAGTCGTTGTCGACGGCCATCAGCATCGTCATGAAGGCCACCATCGTCTTGCCGCATCCAACATCGCCCTGAAGCAGGCGGTTCATCTGCCGCCCGGTGCGCATATCGTCGCGGATCTCGTGGAGCACGCGCTTCTGGGCGCCGGTGAGCTGAAACGGCAGCACCTTGAAGAAGAAGTCGTTGAAGCAGCGCCCGATCTTCGGAAACACATAGCCGGGCGTCTTCTCCCCGCGGCTGCGCGAGAAGCGGAGGATATGTATCTCCACATAGAAGAGTTCCTCGAATTTCATGCGCTCTATGGCCTTGGCGAGCGAGGCGTGGCCAGTCGGGAAATGCATCTCCCTGACGGCCTCTGCGAAAGGCATGAGGTGGTAGCGCTCCACAAGCTGCCTCGGCAGGGGGTCGGCGACACGCGCCGTCCTGGGGTCATCGAGAAGGTTGCCCACGATCTCCCGCATCTTCTGCATTGAGAAGCCCCGCTTGCGCATGGTGTCGGTGAGGGAATAGATGCCGCGCAGGCCTGACGGGGGCTTCGACGGGTCGAACCGCTCGATCTCCGGATGGGCCATCGACCATACGCCACGGTATTCCGCGGGCTTGCCGAATATCACGTATTCCTCGCCTATGCGGAGCATGGCCTTGATGGCCTTCGTCTTGGCAAACCATACCACCTCCATCAGACGGGCGCCGTCGGAGAAGGCGGCCACGAGGCGCTTGCGAAGCCCCTCACCCTCCTCGCGGAAGTTGACGAAGCATCCCTTGATCTGTATCGCCGGGAGCTCGCCATGGCGCAGGTCGGCTATTCTGTAAAACCGGCTGCGGTCGACGTGACGGAAGGGAAAGTTGTAGAGTAGGTCGCGGAAGGTGTGTATGTCGAGCTCCTTGGCGAGAAGCCCGGCACGCGCCTCCCCCACTCCCTTGAGGTATTTTAGTTCTGTATCGGGAAAATCGGCCACTGTCTGCTATCTGGTGGCTTCGAGGCGTGAGGCCGCGAGGGCAGCGTCGCCGGGATGGGTTATCTTCATGTTGACAGGGTCGCCGTCGTAGAGCGCCACCTGATGGCCGGCGGCCTCCACGAGAGAGGCGTCGTCGGTAAATCCGGAATAGTCGGCGACGCTACGGTAGGCGTCGAGCAGCACTGAGGAGCGGAACACCTGCGGCGTCTGGACGGCGACATAGCGCGAGCGGTCGACGGGCGCCGAGCCCCCGTCGGAGAGCATGCGCAGGCTGTCGGCCACGGCCACGACAGGCACGGCTGCGCCGCTCCGCATGGCGGCCTCCCAGCCACGGGCTATCAGCTCGGTGGAGACGAGCGGGCGGGCTGCATCGTGCACTGCCACCAGCGCGGCCTCCTGGCCTACAAGCTGAAGGCCTCGGGCCACCGACTCCGGGCGGCTGGCTCCTCCGCGACACACCCGGCAGGGAATCTTGTCCGCCTCCGGCAGCGAGCCGTAGAGCTTGTTCCAGAGGGAGATGTAGTCGCCGTTGACCACGAGGATGATGCGCGTCTCGGGGTCCTCGCGGCGGAAGGCGTCCATCGCCCACCATAGCATCGGGCGCCCGGCGAGCTCCTGAAACTGTTTTGGCAGGGGTCCGCCGGCCCTCAGCCCGCTGCCCCCTGCCACTATCACAGCATATTTCTCCATATCCTTGTCAGATATGTGGTTGGAATCACATGTTCATGCCGCCGTCGACCTGTATCACCTGGCCTGACACATAGCTCGAGAGGTCGGAGGCGAGGAATGTTGCCACATCGGCGATATCCTCGGGACGTCCGCCGCGACGGAGGGGAATCTTGGCCACCCACTCCTTGCGCACGTCGTCGGGCAGAGCGGCCGTCATGGCTGTCTCGATGAAGCCCGGAGCGATGGCGTTGGCACGTATGCCGCGCGAGCCCACCTCCTGGGCGATGCTCTTGGCGAGGGCGATGAGGCCTGCCTTGGAGGCCGCGTAGTTGGCCTGGCCGGCGTTGCCGTGTACACCCACCACAGACGCCATGTTGATGATGGAGCCGCTCTTCTGGCGGAGCATGATGGGAAGCACGGCGTGGATGAAGTTGAAGGCCGACTTAAGGTTGACGGCTATCACGGCGTCCCACTGTGCCTCCGTCATGCGGAGCATGAGGCCGTCCTTGGTGATGCCGGCATTGTTGACGAGGATATCGATGCGTCCGAAATCCTTCTTGATCTCCTCCACGACCTGCTCTGTCTGCGCGAAGTCGGCGGCATTGGAGGCGTAGCCCTTGCATTTCACGCCGAGGGCCTCGATCTCCTCCACGGTCTTCTTGCCGTTGTCATCGATCACGAGGTCGGTAAACGCGATGTTGGCGCCTTCGGAGGCGAATTTCAGAGCGATAGCCTTGCCGATGCCGCGTGCGGCGCCGGTGATCAAGGCGGTTTTTCCTTCTAATAATTTCATCTTTATCTATGTTTTTATAGAAATATCTATTAAATTTTTTCAGAGCTTCAGGAGCGCGGAGCCGCAGCTGTAGCCGCCGCCGAAGACGGTGAGCGCCACGAGCGCACCCGGCTCGAAGTCGTCGCGGTGCTGGGCGAAAACGAGCGCCGCCGACGCGGAGCCGGTGTTGCCGAGCTCCTCTATATTGTTGAGGAAACGGTCGAGCCCCAGGTCGAGCTGATGGGCCACCTGCGCCACGATGCGCTTGTTGGCCTGATGGCAGATGATCTTGCCGACGTCGGCTATCTGCACGCCGGCCTCCCTGAGGGTCTCGTTGAGAGAATATATCATGTAGCGGCAGGCATGTATGAAGACGTCGCGGCCGTCGGGCATCGTGATGCCTTCCTCCTTCGGACGAAGCTTCACCCCGTCAGGGCCTTTGCCCACATTGCCGAGCCCCTCGGTGTGGAGCGCCACTACCTCGACATCGGTGGGCGCCATCTTGTCGGGAGAGAGGAAACAGGCCACGGCGGCGTCCCCCCAGAGATGGCCGCTCTTGGGGTCGCGCTCATTGCTGTAGTATGTATTGTGCTCGCTGCAGATGAGCAGGGCACGCTTCGCCTTCCCCGACTGGAAGAAGGCCTCCACAGTCTCGAGGCCGTTGATGAATGAAGAGCATGCCGACGACATGTAGAAGACCTTGGCGCCGGTGATGCCGTAATGCGCCTGGGCCTCGTGGGCCGCAGTGGCCACTGTGTCGTAGGCGCAGTAGTGGGCGGCGATGATGAGGTCGACATCCTTGATGTCATACGGGAGGGCCGGAAGGGCGTTCTCTATGGCGTCGATGGCCATGGTGTCGACATTCTCGTCGGGAGCCGCTTTGGATCGGGTCTTGATGCCCGTGCGCGGGAGAATCCATCCTTCAGGCAAACCGTTGAGCTTCTCGAAATATTCGTTGTCGACCCTTTCTGTCGGCACGTAATAGCCTATGGAGTTGATATACATACAGTAGTGTTATAAGATTCAGATTATTTGGTTGCGGGGCGGCGTCTACCGCTTCTTGATGCCGTTGAGCAGGAGATTGGTCATGTAGTCCTTAAGCATGGCCTTGTCGATGCCCCGGTCGGAGAGGTTGTCGCGGATATACGGCACGTCGAGGCCCTGGAGGGCCTGGGTGATGATCACCGCGTAGTGGGTGAGGTCGGAGATCACGAAGTCGCCGCTCTCCACCCCCTCCTCGAGGATGCTTCGGAGCAGGGAGACCTCCTTCTGGTTGATGATGTTGCGTGCGCGGTCCACCTTCCGGATGTCGCGGAAGAAACCGGCGCGGAGCGATCCGTTGCGGCTCACGATCTCCTTCATTGTCTCGAACCGGCATTCGATATATGCGCGGAGCTTCTCTTCCGGAGATGCCGGATGGGCCACGATAAGCCGGAGCTTGCCGAGGAGCTGGTCGGTCTCGCTTTCGATCACGGCATTGAAAATCTCGCGCTTGCTCTTGAAATATGTATAGATAGTGCGCCGTCCTTTGTCGGAGGCCGACGCAATATCGTTCATGGTTGTGTTCTCCACACCTTTTCGGGCGAAGAGCTGACGGGCAACCTCGATAAACTTGTCGCGGGTTTTGCTAACCATAATCAAATTCTAAAGCGTTATGCCACCGAAGGAGAACCACGGAAGCGAAATGGGAAAACGGCAGGAAAGTTTGCACACTTTCCGGAATTCTGAGCAAATTTAGCAAAAAAAATCAGATGCGACATCATGGGAAGTCAAAAAAAGCATTAAAAAGGGCGTTCTTGGGGGACTACAAGCCCGGTTAACATTATTTAAGCAATTTTTTCGTCGAAATATTTGCAGGGTATTCGGAAAAGCAGTAACTTTGCACCCGTAAATGACACCGCGGGGTGGAGCAGTGGTAGCTCGTTGGGCTCATAACCCAAAGGTCGCAGGTTCGAGTCCTGCCCCCGCCACCAACAGGGCCGACTTCCAGTCGGCCTTTTTTCATACCTGCAATACCATGTCACTGGCTTAATCCACTTGTAGGGACATGCCTCCGGCATGTTTCCCACCGGCAAGTATGTGGCAGACACGTGAGTCATTGAAACGTGCCGAAGGCACGTCCCTACAAACCATAAGAATAACATATGAGCATCGATATTCTCAACATAGAATCATTATGGAGGTAATATACGAAGACAACCATATAATTGTGGTGCGCAAGGAGCCCGGCGAGATCGTGCAGGGCGACAAGACGGGCGACAAGCCCCTCTCGGAGACCGTCAAAGACTATATCCGCGAGAAATACGCCAAGCCCGGCAACGTGTTCTGCGGGGTCGTACACCGCATCGACCGTCCGGTGGCCGGGCTGGTGGTCTTCGCTCGCACCTCCAAGGCCCTCACCCGCCTCAACGAGATGCTCCGCAAGGGCGACATCCACAAGACATACTGGGCGCTCGTGGAAGGCAGGCCCCAACAGGAAAGCGCCACCCTCGAGAACTGGCTCAAGAGCGACGGACGCCTCAACAAGACTTTCGTCTCCTCTCCCTCGGATCCGGAAGCAAAGAAGTCGACACTCCGCTACCGCACGATAGCCACTGGCGACCGCTACACCCTGCTGGAGGTGGAGCTCCTCACCGGGCGCAAGCATCAGATCCGCGCCCAGCTGTCGGCCATCGGCCATCCGATAAAGGGCGACCTCAAGTATGGGGCGCGCCGCAGCAACAAGGACGGTGGCATCTCGCTGCTCGCCCGCCGCATCCGGTTTGAGCATCCCGTCTCCCACAAAGCCATCGACCTCACGGCCGCCCCCACCCCCGAGATGCAGCTCTTCATGCCGGCAGCCGACAGGCCTTAACCTTCCTGTAGGGACATGCCTCCGGCATGTTGACCCTCAGACAAGGTCAAGACGGCTACCGGGACTTCATCCTCCTGTAGGGACATGCCTCGGGCATGTTGCCCCTCAGACAAGGTCAAGACGGCTACCGGGACTTCATCCTCCTGTAGGGACATGCCTCCGGCATGTTGCCCCTCAGACAAGGTCAAGACGGCTAGCGGGACTTCATCCTCCTGTAGGGACATGCCTCCGGCATGTTGCCCCGCCGACAGGAATCCAGACATATACCCTGGGCATCGAAACGTGCCGAAGGCACGTCCCTACAAGCCGGTTTCTGTCAGTCAAAACTAATAATGCCAGCTTTTCAACACCCGACACACTATATATCATGGCACAATATCGCAAATCTCCTCGAGCAGACTTCCTCGATTATAATGCCGGCGATTTCTTAGTAACAATCTGCACTAAAAACAAAAGGCCTTATTTCGGAAATATCCGCAATGGGGTAATGAATCTCAGCGACATCGGAAATTTCGTAGAATCGCAACTTGACAAGGCTGCAAGCTTCTGCAACTATATAACGGTATTGATGTATGTGGTGATGCCAAATCATATACACTTAATAGTCAGCATTCCGGATAATAATCCCATATATAATGTAACTGAAAGCTCTGGCCAACGCCCTCCAAACCCTAATTTAAGGATTAATCCATCGGAAAGTAGGCATGTGCCTATATTAACCCGATACGTATCATCGCTCAAAGGTGCCGTCACCAGATATGCCAATTCTCATAATCTGGCTTTCAAATGGCAACATAGTTATCATGATCATTACATTCGCAATTACAGAGACGGCAACAACATATCCGAATATATTCTGAATAATGTCGCCAAATGGGAAGAAGACCGTTTCTATACCGAAGATCGAGATTATAACTCATGATATGACCAACCATCATGTAGGGACATGCCTCCGGCATGTTGCCCCACCGGCAGGAATCAGACATACACCCTAGGCATCGAAACGTGCCAAAGGCACGTCCCTACAAGCCGACCAGACATTGATTCGATACTTAATGTAACGGTCGATACCTTAATAAGTAGTTTAAGAACCTCCTCACGCTCTACTCCCCCTACCTATCAGCAGCTCGGGCGCCTCTATCTTGACAACGGCAGAACGCGCGATGCCCTCACTATGGCCCAGCAGGCACTCGACAATGCCGTCAGATACAATCAGACCGACAGCCGGATCCAGAGTCTCCGCCTCCTCTCCGACATATATGCCGCACTCGGGGAATGGCAGCTCGCCAACAGCAATTCAAAGGAGGCCCTCATTCTCGTAACAAACCAGAAAAACCAGATGGACGCCGACATATCAACGGCAAGCCTCAAGGCCCAGACGCTAATCAGATGGTGTGAAGACAACGTGGTGATCACTTCCAGCGGCTTCACCATCACGGAGGAGCGGGAACACCGGCTGGCGGTCTACGCGTGGCTCATAGCTGAAGCAATCGTCATCGCATCGCTTATATTCCTCTACAGCGCCGTCGTGCGTAAGAAGGCCGCTGCGCGTCTTGTCGACACAGCCACCCAGGAAAAGGTCAACGAGCTACAGAAAGCCAATGACTCACTCGCGATGACGACGATGGAGCAGGCGGAGCGCAATGCCGACATGGAAAAGGAGATACATTATCTGAGGCTGTTTCACTCCAATTTCAATCCGTTTATGGGGAAGCTACGCGGAATGGTCATGAAAGCCATGGGCAAGGACGAGTCGGCCAATGCCGCCGTCAGAAACATCGGCGCCTTCATCAGCAACAGCATGCTGCCCCCCTACTCCACAGATTTCGACCGGGAGGTCTGCGATGAGGAGGAGGCTTTTCTCGGGCGTCTGCTTAAGCAGTATCCTGAGCTGAGCGACAACGAGAAGCAGCTGTGCGTATATCTTCGCATGGGACTGTCGACGCAGGAAATCTGCGTGCTCACCGGCAACCAGCCCCGCTCGGTCAACATGGCGCGCTACCGGCTCCGCAAGACACTCAACCTCGCCGAGACCGACAACCTCGAGGCCGTCATCGCCCGCATCTGACAATGCATCCGAAAAGACTTAACCCTCCCGGTAGGGGCAGGCCTTCGGCCTCCGACATGAGTTTCCCAAGCAGGAATGATGCCGACCCGTCAGGCTGATCGGAATATTACTCCAAGTATATATTGATTCAAGAGGATTTGCGAATTTTTTGTAACTTTACACCCGTCATTCAAAGCGACATTCATAATTCACATACACGGAAATTTAATCAAGACCTACCCTATCATGAAAACAATGTTTCGCATACTTCTCGCGACGGCTTTTCTCTCAGCCGCAACATTACTATGCGCGTCTTTCAAACCGATAGACAATAATCCGTTGGCCATCAGCTCTATCAATGCACGATACGAGGTATGGATTCCTCAGATATGGTGCGACTTCTACGATGTCTACGTGGCCTTCCGCGACGAAAACGGGAGAGCGTATTCTTTCAAGGTCATACAGCCCAAGAGGTTCATATACACCATCACGCGGAAGCCTTATGAAGCGCCGCGGGAGTATGGACTGCAGGTCACCGTCACTCCTAAAAAAGACCATCCCGCCATCGACAGGAAAAAGAAGTATGTTTTCGAGACAGAAATAATATGCGAGTTCTATGCCCTCCGCAACAACGGCGAGGTTTTAAAGGAGTTGAGCAGCGACCTCTACCCATACAGCAATACGAAGAAAACGAAGGAGATTTTCTCAGGAGAGGAACTGGTAACAAGCATGAACAGCAACTCAAAGAAATATCTCTGCAACTTCGTCAAGACCTGGGACGGCAAATACTGACGCCTGTTCTTACAGAAACCACGCCTTTCATGTACAAGATTTAGCCTTCAAAAATACCGGGGCCGCGTCATCCACGACGCGGCCCCGGTGCCATAATACTTCACTATAATTACTAATCCAAAAAAATAATTTATCTTGAGAGGAAGGCGCGGATCTTCGAGAGAACGGCGTCGACTGTGTAGCCGAACTTCTCGTCGAGCACCTTCGCGGGCGCGGAGGCGCCGAAGCGCTCCATGCCCACAACCTCGTAGTCGCCGTGCATGAGCGGCATGAGAGTGGCGGGGAGACCTGAGGAGAGGCCGAAGGTCTTCACGCCGGCAGGGATGACACTCTCCTGATAGTCGGCGCTCTGGCTCTTGAAGAGACCGATCGAGGGCACGGAAACCACGCGGGCCTTCACGCCAGCCTTGGCGAGCTCCTCGGCGGCATGCACGAGAAGGGCCACGTCGCTGCCGTTGCCCACGAGCACGATGTCGGGATCTGCAGCCTCCACCACGGCGTAGCCACCCCTGGCGGCCTTGCGGGCCTCCTCCATGCGGTTCTCGCCGGGAAGGTCCTCGAGATTCTGACGCGAGAAGATGAGCACGGTGGGTGTCTCCCTGTTCTCCATGGCCAGACGGTAGGCCTCGAGGGTCTCGGCGGAGTCGGCCGGACGGAGCACGAGCACCGAGGGACGTCCCTTGAAGTTGTGGACCTGCTCCATGAGCCTGATCTGGGCCTCCTGCTCGATAGGCTCGTGGGTCGGACCGTCCTCACCCACACGGAAGGAGTCGTGGGTATAGATATATTTCACGGGGAGCTCCATGAGGGCGGCCATGCGGATAGCCGGCTTCATGTAGTCGCTGAAGACGAAGAATGTGGCGCAGGCACCGAAGACGCCGCCGTGGAGGGCGATGCCGTTGATGATGCAGGCCATTGTCAGCTCGGCCACACCTGCCTGGAGGAACGCACCGGAGAAGTCTTCCTTCACGAGCACCTTGGTCTTCTTGAGGAAGCCGTCGGTCTTGTCGCTGTTGGCGAGGTCGGCGCTGGAGACGACCATATTGCCGATGTTCTCGGCGAGGAAGCCGAGAACGGCAGCCGATGCGGCACGGCTCGCCATATTGGGCTTGAACTGCACCTTGCTCCAGTCGAGGACGGGCAGCTTGAGGTCGATATAGTCCTGGAGGAGCTGAGCCTGGGCGGGATTGGCCTCGGCCCATGCCTTGAAGGCGGCGCGGCGCCCGGCCACGATCTTGCGGAGCTGCTCCTTGCGGTCGTCGTAGAGCTTCTTCACCTCCTCGCGGATCACCCATGCGTTGTCGGGATCGCCGCCGAGGTTCTCCACCGTCCTGGCAAGGTCGGCGCCTGCGGCGGTGATCGGCTGGCCGTGGGTGGCGATGGAGCCTTCGAGCGACTTACCCTCGGCATCCACGACGCCGCGGGCCATCACGGTGTGGCCGATGATGAGCGTAGGACGCTCCTTCTCCTCGCGGGCCACCTCGAGGGCGCCGGCCATTGCGAGAGGATCGCAGCCGTCGACCTCAATGACGTTCCAGCCCCACGCGCGGTATTTGGCGGCGGTGTCTTCTGAAGTCACCGCGTCGACCTTCGTGGAGAGCTGCACCTTGTTGGAGTCGTAGAACATTATCAGGTTGTGGAGGCCGAGCTTGCCGGCGATGCGTCCGGCGCCCTGCGAGATCTCCTCCTGGATGCCGCCGTCGGAGATGAAGGCGTAGGTCTTGTGGGCCACCACCTCACCGAAGCGGGCGGCGAGGAAGCGCTCGGCGATAGCCGCGCCGACGGCCATCACGTGGCCCTGGCCCAGCGGGCCCGATGTGTTTTCGATGCCGCGCTCCACGTCGACCTCGGGATGGCCCGGGGTGACGCTGCCCCACTGACGGAACTGCTGGAGCTCCTCGATGGAGAACCTGCCTGTGAAGGCGAGGATGCTGTAGAGCATCGGCGACATGTGGCCCGGATCGAGGAAGAAGCGGTCGCGGGCAAACCATTTCGGATCTTCTGGGTCATAGACCATGAAGCTCGAGAAAAGCACATTTATGAAGTCGGCCGCACCCATGGCGCCGCCGGGGTGGCCTGATTTTGATTTCTCCACCATCTCCGCGATGAGCACTCGCAGATTGTCGGCGGCGGAATTCATTGTTTTAACGTCCATATTCATCGATTTTAGTTTGGTTCTTTAGATGACGTCGCGGATATCGTCGCCGGCGGGATTCTCCTCCTCTACGGGGATGTCTGTGTTGACGTTTCTGCAGCCGATCAGGGAGTAGAACAGCAGATAGCCGAGCATGGCGATCACGAGCCAGTAGCTGCCGATGTAGCCCACGCGGGGAGCGAGCGCCATATCCTGGATGAGAGGCATCACGCCGCCGCCTACCACGAGCATCATGAAGATGCCGGAAGCCTGCTCGGTGTATTTGCCGAGACCCTCCACACAGAGGTTGAAGATGCCGCCCCACATGATCGAGGTGCAGATGCCGCAGGCCGCGATGAAGTAGCAGAGCACGGGCACATTGACGTTATCGACAGTTGTGGTGATGTCGGCGGGCATGAAGACGGCGATGAGCAGGAACACGATGGCCAGCGAGCAGACGCTGATCATCTGCATGCGGGTCGACACCCACTTGCTGACTACGGTGGAGAGCGTACGGCCCACGAGCATGAGGAGCCAGTAGATGGCCACGATGGAGCCGGCCACGGTAGCGGCGCCCTGCACGGGATCGCCGTTGGCGTCCTTGAGCTTGGAGATATAGAAGTTCATCTCGCCGGGGATACCGATCTCGATACCTACATAGAAGAAGATAGCGACGGCGCCGAGCACGAAGTGGCGGAACGACCATGCGCTGTGGGTGTATTTGATTTTCTTTATGCCTGCGGCCTTGGCGGCTCTGGCACGCTCGAGAGCGGGCTCAGGCATCTTGACGGCGGCGATCACGAGGATGGAGAAGGCGAAGACGCCCATACCGATGAAGAGCAACGGAGTGATGTCGGACATCGAGGTCTGGGGAGTGATGGTGCCGATGAGCACGCCGATGAGGAACGGGGTGAGGGTAGCGGTGAGCGAGTTGAGGGCGCCGCCGGCCTGTATGAGCTGGTTGCCCTTGTTGCCGCCGCCTCCGAGGAGGTTGAGCATGGGGTTGACCACCGTGTTGAGCATACATACGCAGAAACCGCAGATGAATGCGCCAAGCAGGTAGATGATGAGGTTGAGGGCCACTACCTGGCCGTCGTAGGTGAATACGGCCACATCGGCGCCGCAGATGCTGCTGAGATACTGCACTGCCAGACCTACGACGCCCACTGCCAGAGCTATGAGCGCCGTCTTCTTATAGCCGACAGTGGTGAGCATCTTGCCGGCGGGGATACCCATGAAGAGGTAGGCGGCGAAGTTCATCATGTTGCCCATCATGCCTGCCCAGCTGTAGGTGTTGCCCCAGATGTTGCCGAAGGGAGCGGCCATATTGGTGACGAACGACACCATGGCAAACAGGAAGAACATCGTAATAATGGCAATGATGTTGCCATTATTTGCTTGTTTGGTTTGTCCCATTTTGATTAAGGTTGATTTAAAGGTTTATAGAAATTGATTATTTGTCTTAGGGCGGTACATTTCATTGCGGATCACTGCCGTCAGTATTGCCTCGGGCCGAAGATGCTCGAGCCTATCCTGACGATCGTAGCTCCTTCCTCGACGGCGATCGGCCAGTCGCCGCTCATGCCCATGGAGATCTGGTCGAAGCCGCGGAGTCCGAGCGAGGCGTCGGCGGCTATCTCGCGGAATACGCCGGCGATGGCTGCGAAATCGGCACGCACGCGTGCGGTGTCGTCGGTGTTGCTGGCCATGCCCATCACTCCGCAGATATGGGTGTTGGTGAGGCTCTCGAAGCGGCGCTCCCTGAAATACTCCAGCAGTTCCTCGGGATAGAATCCGAACTTCGTCTCCTCCCTGGCCACATGCACCTGCATGAGCACGCGGGTAGTGACGCCGGCGCGTGCCGACTCGGAGTCGATGAGCGAGAGGAGGCGTTCGGAGTCGACGCTCTCGATCATGGCTGTCCTGCCGATGAGCTGGCGCACCTTGTTGGTCTGGAGATGGCCGATGAAATGCCAGCGGATGTCGGCCGGAAGCACCGGCTCCTTGGCAAGCAGCTCCTGCACACGGCTCTCGCCGAAGCAGAGCTGTCCGGCCTCGTAGGCCGCGCGGATATCGTCGGCGGGGTGGAACTTCGACACCGCGCAGAGCGTCACGCCCCCGGGGATGTCGCGGCGGAGCTCCGCTATGCGCTCCATAATATGCTTGTCTCTCTCGGTCATGACTCGGCGGGGGCGGCGGATGAAGTGGAATCAAGCTGGAGCGGGAAGACATCCATCAGGGGAGTCTCGGCCACAGATGCAATCTCATAGTCGGCGAGCGTGCCCTTCATTCCCTCCTCGAAGGCGGCGATGGCGTCGGTGAGCGAGCCGGCCTGCACGAGGATGAAGGAAGCCGATTTCTTCTCGACGCCGCTCTTCTCGTCGAGGGTGACGAAATTGACCTTCACCATATAATACCTGTCGGCCGAGTCGCGGCTGTCGAAGAATATCTCTGAAATCTTTGTCTTTTTCACGGCGGAGATGGTGAACTCGCCGGATATGAATGGGGTGATGGCCTCGATAATACGGGCCTCAGCCTCCGTGAAAGTGAGTGCGTCGACGAGATACGGCTCGTTGACTTTCTTGACGGCGCCGTTCTCCATCATTTTGTCGTAGCGCACTTTAGTCTCAAACCACAATGCCATTTATCAAATGAGGTTAGTTTATGTATTACAATCGGGGAATGCCGCCTGCGGCATTATAGGCACAAAGGTAATCATTTTTCCACAAACATATCGCGAAAAGATGAAATAAAACAAAGAAAGGAAAAAATCGGGTGAAAATCCAAATAATTTCGACTTATTGGCGGCGGAATTGAAAAAAGTTGTTAAATTTGCCCTTATGAATCCGGCATCCGACGACACACGGACTAAAGAGAGGGAAAGCCTGCCGCTGCGGGTGTGGCGCTTCTACTACGAGGGATTCCGGCAGATGACTGTCGGGAAGACCCTCTGGCTCATCATCCTGATGAAGCTCTTCATCTTCTTCGTGGTGATGCGGCTGCTCTTCTTTCCCGACATCCTCAAGCGCGACTTCGACAGCGACGAGGAGCGCGCCGCCCACGTGAGACACGAGCTCACCACCCGCTGAGACACTGCGAGACCCTAAAATAAATCAACAAACTTAAACACTTAACCATATTATGAATGATTTAATGACGGTAGTTGACTGGTCGCGATGGCAATTCGCGCTCACGGCCATCTATCACTGGCTCTTTGTGCCGCTGACCCTGGGCCTCTCGCTCATAGTGGCCATCATGGAGACCATCTATCTGCGCACCCGCAGCCAGAGCTGGCTGGCAGCGACGAAATTCTGGATGACGCTCTTCGGCATCAACTTCGCCATCGGAGTGGCCACCGGCATCATCCTCGAGTTCGAGTTCGGCACCAACTGGAGCAACTACTCATGGTTTGTGGGCGACATCTTCGGCGCCCCGCTGGCCATCGAAGGGCTGCTCGCCTTCTTCATGGAATCCACCTTCGTGGCCGTGATGTTTTTCGGATGGGGCAAGGTGGGCCCGAAGTTCCACCTCGCCGCCACATGGCTCACCTGCATCGGAGCCTCGATCTCCGCGCTCTGGATCCTCGTGGCCAACGCATGGATGCAGTATCCCGCCGGCACCGAGTTCGACCCGGCGCAGATGCGCAACGTGATGGACAACTTCTGGGCGCTCTTCTCCACGATCGCCGTCAATAAATTCTTCCACGCCACCTTCAGCGGCTGGGCCCTCGCCGGCGTCTTCGTGATCGGCGTGAGCTGCTGGTTTCTGCTGCGCGACTCCAACCGCCCCTTCGCCATCCGCTCCATAAAGACGGGCGCCTGGACAGGGCTCGTGGGCCTGCTGCTCACCATGTACACCGGCGACGGCTCCGCAGTGGCCGTGGCCAGACACCAGCCCATGAAGCTCGCCGCCATGGAGGGGCTCTACAACGGGCAGAAGGAGCAGGGCATCGTGGCCGTCGGCATCCCGAATCCCGACAAGCGCTGGGACAACGGCGAGAAGCCATACCTCTTCGACATCGAGCTCCCCTACGGCCTCTCGCTGCTGGCACGCCATGACATCCACGCCTTCGTGCCGGGCATCGCCGACATCATAGAAGGTGTGGACATCGACAGCAACGGCGACACCATCAACACCGTGGGCTATGCCGAGCGCATACGCCTCGGCAAGCTCAGCCACGCCGCGCTGCGCGACTACGACAAGGCACGCGCCACCGGCGACACCGCCGGCATGGCCGCCGCCCAGACCGAGCTGGAGAAGAACTACCGCTACTTCGGCTACGGCTACTTCAACTCCGTCGACGAGGCGATACCCCCTGTGGGCGTCACCTTCTACAGCTTCCGCGTGATGGTGATACTCGGCAGCTATTTCCTCCTTTTCTACATCGTGGTGCTCTTCCTCGTCTACCGCACGAAGCTGCTCGACAGGGCCCGCTGGATAAAGTGGATAGCCATCGTGTCGGTGCCGCTGATGTGGATATGCTCGGAGGCCGGATGGGTAGTGGCCGAAGTAGGACGCCAGCCCTGGACCGTGCAGGACCTCCTGCCTACCCGCGCCGCCATCTCCGAGATCTCCTCGGCATCGGTGATCACCACCTTCTGGCTCTTCGCCCTCATCTTCACCGTGCTTCTGGTGGCTGAGGTCAGCATCATGGTGAAGCAGATCAAAAAAGGAACTGACAGGAATTTAGAAACCGATAACGCACATTAAGTCATGACACTCG
Source organism: uncultured Muribaculaceae bacterium (assembly GCA_947626355.1). Lineage (GTDB taxonomy): Bacteria > Bacteroidota > Bacteroidia > Bacteroidales > Muribaculaceae > Lepagella. The sequence goes on along the minus strand of CANQRV010000003.1, from coordinate 54,104 downwards.
AATATCTTCAAAACTACTGGTGGCTCCTCATCTCCGTACTGGGAGGGCTCTTAGTGTTCCTGCTTTTTGTGCAGGGAGGGCAGACCATGATTCTCGGCGCCGCCAACCAGACACGCCGCGACCTGATAGTCAACAGCATGGGCCGCAAATGGGAGCTCACGTTCACCACCCTCGTGGTGTTCGGCGGAGCCTTCTTCGCCTCTTTCCCCCTCTTCTACTCCACGAGCTTCGGCGGAGCCTACTGGCTCTGGGTGCTGATCCTCTTCAGCTTCATACTCCAGGCCGTGAGCTATGAATACCGCAACAAGCACGGCAACGTCTACGGCACCCGCACCTACGACATCTTCCTCTGGATCAACGGATGCGTGGGATGCGTGCTGCTCGGCGTGGCCGTATCGATGTTCTTCTTCGGCGCAGAATTCAGCGTGTCGCGCGGCAGCCTGCTCGACAACGGCTCGCCCGTGATCTCCAAATGGGTCTCCACCCACGGCTTCGAGGCCATCTTCAACTGGAAAAACCTCATCCTCGGCGTGGCCGTGCTTTTCCTGGCCCGCACCCAGGCATGCCTCTACATGATGAACAACATCACCGACGACAAGGACTTCTTCGCCGCGCTAAAGGCCAAGGCGCTCATCAACGGCGGCATCTTCGTGGTGTTCTTCCTGTGGTTTCTCGCAATGCTGCTTACCGCCACCGGCTACGACGTGACCACCAACGCCGACTTCACGGTCTGCGCGACGCCCGCTCCCTACAAATACCTCCACAACTACATCAGCATGTGGTGGGCCGGAGCGGCTCTGCTCCTGGGCGTCGTGCTCGTGCTCACAGGGCTGCTGCGCAGCGTCTTCGCCAGCCGTTACACCAAGGGTATCTGGCTGACAGGCACCGGCACATTCCTGGTGGTGGCCTCCCTCTTCTGGGTGGCGGGATACGGCGACACCGCATTCTACCCCTCTCTCCAGGACCCCGCCAGCTCGCTCACCATACGCAACGCCTCCTCCTCGCAGTTCACCCTCGAGGTGATGAGCTGGGTGTCGATATGCGTACCTTTCGTGGTGGCCTACATAGCCTACGTATGGCACGCCATGGACCGGCGCAAACTCACACCCGAGGAGATCGAGACAACAACCCACAAATACTGACACCAACGGCGGGGAGCGCGCTGCTTCCCGCCGACACCCACTCGTATGCAACCGGATATACAACCTGCAAAAAAAGCTGCCAACATCTATTGGCAGCTTTTCTCCTCTTTTTTCAAGATCGGCGCATTCACCTTCGGAGGAGGCTGGGCCATGATCTCAATCATCGAGCGCGAGATAGTAGACCGCCACCACTGGATCAGGCGCGACGACTTCCTCGACCTGCTGGCCATCGCCCAGTCGCTGCCGGGCATACTCGCCGTGAACATCTCCACAGCCGTCGGCGACAAGCTGAAAGGCACCAGCGGCAGTATCGTGGCCGCCCTCGGCACCATGCTTCCCTCCTTCCTCATCATCCTCGCCATCGCCATCTTCCTGACTCCCGACATCATCAAGAACAACCATGTGATATCGTCGGTCTTCATGGGGATACGTCCGGCAGTCGTGGCGCTCATCATCGCCCCGGTGATCACCTCGGCAAAGGCCGCGCGCCTCAACCGATACACGATATGGATTCCTCTGGCAGTGGCCGCCATGATCTCGCTCGACCTCGGCTTCGTATCCAACCCCATACTCTACATAATACTCGGCGCCGCCGGCGGATTCGCCTCCTGGTGGATTCCGACACACCGACGCCCGAAGCACAACCCTGACAACGACAAGCCATGAACATATATCTACAGCTCATCTGGGCCTACGTCAAGATAGGCATCTTCGGCTTCGGCGGAGGCTACGCCATGCTCTCGCTCGTGGAGAAGGCCGTGGTGGAACCCGGCTGGATCTCCGAGACTATGTTTACCGACATAGTGGCTATCTCGCAGATGACCCCCGGCCCCATAGGCATCAACTCCGCCACATACATAGGATATGTGGCGCCAGGGCACGTCGACCCCGCCTTCAGCGCCTTCTACTGGGGCATACTCGGCAGCTGCCTCTGCACTCTGGCCGTGACCGTGCCGAGCTTCATCCTCGTGCTCAAGACCTCCCATATCATCCGGCGCCACAACGAGAGCGGAGCCGTGAAGGCCGTCTTCGCGGGGCTGCGCCCTGTAGTGGTGGGCCTGATAGCCTCCGCGGCGATAATGCTGATGAACGCCGCCAACTTCAACCCCCAGGGAAAAACGTGGCAGCTCGTCACCAACATCATCATCTGCGCCGCGGCCTTCTGCCTCGTTTTCTTTCCCATTCCATGGAAGGGAAAGAAGATCAAGCCGCATCCTATCCTCGTGATAATACTCGCCGGCATAGCCGGATACATAATATACGGGCTGTGACCACATTTCCGGCCCATTCATAACAGACATGACAATGAAAACCGACAGCAACGAGACTCCCCGCAGCCGATACGGGGAGTCGCTCCAATACCTCTACCGCCAGCTCCCCATGTTCTCGCGTGTGGGAGCCGCGGCCTACAAGCCCGGACTCGACACCAGCCTGCGCCTCGACAGCCACTTCGGCCATCCCCACAGGAAATTCAAGTCGATCCACGTGGGAGGCACCAACGGCAAGGGCTCAACATCCCACTCGCTGGCAGCCATCCTCCAGCGCCACGGCTACAAGACAGGGCTCTACACCTCGCCCCACCTCATCGACTTCCGCGAGCGCATCCGCGTCAACGGGGAGATGATACCGGAGGAGGAGGTGACACACTTCGTGGAGCAATGGCGCGCATGCGGCTACGACGGCCATCCGTCGTTTTTCGAGCTCACCATGATCATGGCCTTCGACTGGTTTGCCCGCTGCGGCGTGGACTACGCCGTGATCGAGGTGGGCATGGGCGGCAGACTCGACTCCACCAACATCATCACCCCGGAGGTGTGCGTGATCACCAACATCTCCCCCGACCATATGCAGTTCTTAGGCGACACGCTGCCCAGGATCGCCGCCGAGAAGGCGGGAATCATCAAGCCGGGCATACCGGTGGTGATCGGCGAGGCCGAGGATGAGGTCCGTGAGGTGTTCGAGGGCAAAGCCGCCGAGACCGGCGCGCCGATAACCTTCGCGGAAGACCAGCCGCTACTCGCCACAGCAGTGGAAGACGACGCATGCGCGGGATGGACATGCAGCACCACGACCGGACTCCGCTTCGACGTGCCGCTGGCAGGCGACTACCAGACGAAGAACATCAACACAGTGCTCCACGCCGTGGAGGCCATGAGGGGCGCCGGCATCGCCATCGACGACGCCGACATCATGGAGGGACTCAGCCACGTCACGGAGCTCACCGGGCTGCACGGGCGCTGGGAAGTGATGGAGCGGAATCCACTCGTAATCGCCGACACCGGCCACAACGAGGCCGGAGTACGCTACAACATGGCGCAGCTCGCCCGAGTGCTCGCCCGGCGCAGGGAGAAAGACCCCGAAGCCGCCCTGCGTATGGTAATCGGCTTCGTGGCCGACAAAGACATCGAGCACATCATCGGGCTCTTACCGGAAGACGCCACCTACTACCTCACCAACGCATCGATACCGAGGGCGCTACCCGTCGACCGGCTCCTGCCCTACTTCAGCAACCGCGGCCTGAAAGCCACTGCCTATCCCGATGTGGCCACCGCCTTCAAGGCCGCACGCGCCGCCACCTCTACCGACGATATAGTGTATGTGGGAGGATCCACATTCATAGTGGCCGACTATCTCGCCTCGCGACCGAAAGAATGTGACCGATAATACGACCATGAAATGAGAAAGATATCATCGATCCTTACAGCGGCAGCCATCATCAGTATGGCGGGCGCCTCGCCACCCGAAATTCCCCGGGTGTTGACTCAATGGACCGGCCCGCACGCAGACTCCGCCCGATGGGAACTCGCGGATGTGGCTAAAACGCACGGAAGCGGCCTTCCGGCATATCAGGTGTGGCAGCGCGCCGGTGGCGACGGTTTCGCGGTAGTCTCAGCCGATACCCCGCAGCCTTTCCTTCTGGCCATCGCCGAGCATGGCGACTACAGCGCCTTGCCGCCTGCCGCCAGGGCACTGCTCGAAAGCTATGCCGACGCGCCAAACCACACCCCTGCGGAAAGCGTAGAGACCGGATGGCCCTCTATTGAGCCGATGCTATACACCCGCTGGGGACAGGACACACCCTACAACCTGCTCTGCCCCCTGGTGGACAGCATCCGGACATACACCGGATGTGTGGCCACCGCCATGGCGCAGATCATGAACAGATACCGCCACCCCGCTGAACACGGCTCGGGAAGCCACTCCTACCGATGGGGCTCGACACCGGTCGCCACCGACTTCGACACAATACCCCTCGACTGGGACGTGATGCAGAACGTGTATGCCGGAGCGTTCAGCACCGGAGACTCCGAGGCAGACCATGCCGTCGCCCGCCTGATGTATGCCTGCGCCGCGAGCGTCGATATGCGATTCGGCACCACCGTCAGCGCCACCTATGCCGAACGCACGGCAGTGGCCCTGCAACAATTCTTCGGATACGGAGACGGCTGCCGCGCCAGAAGACGCGACTACCACAACACCCATGAGTGGGAGACCATGATATACGATGAGATATCCTCCGGACGTCCTGTGCTCTATTGCGGCACATCCGGCCAGGAGGCACACGCTTTCGTCTGCGACGGTTACAGAGAGGGCCTCTTCCACATCAACTGGGGATGGGACGGCTCTGCCGACGGATACTACAACCTCACACGCCTCGCTCCGCAACACGACGACGGCTCCGGCGACCAGGATTTCCGCTCCAACCAGATAGCCGTCACCGGCATTTCACCCCTCTCCCCCGCTGTCGCGCCGATGCCCGAGATCCTCTGCACCGGAGACTTCACTACCCCCGGCACTTCGCCATGGGCCGTCGGCAGGACAGTGGACATCGCCATATCACGCACCGGGCTGGCCAATTACTCGTTTGTCCCGCATACGTTCACGCCAGGACTGAAGGTCTTCGGCAACGGGCTGATAAAGTATTATCAGGCGTCGTCGGAGACCACCCTCGCAGGGATGACCGACGCGGCGATTCCTTCGGGCATAAACTCTTATGAGGTAGGCATACCGGTAAACTCCCTCCCCGAAGGCACCTACCGGGGAGGGCCGGCCGTAATCATCGACGGAGCATGGCACGATGTGGCAGTTGGCGCCGGGCGCCAGTCAGATATTCTGATTACAATAGATGCCGACGGCAATATCGACGCCTCACAGGGCGACAGCCGGGGCCCGTCGCCGCTCAGCGCCTCCAACACCATGTTTGCCGAACAGGACTCCAGGGGCGGAGTATCAACGACAGTCACCGCCTCCGGCGCCCGCTACAACGGCACGGTCTCCGTCATCGACCTGACGGGAGAGGGGCCGGCAGTGAAATCCACCGCCGAAGTGGCGCTGGCCGAAGGCGAGAGCAGAGAGATATTTATACCTTTCGAGCATGTGGAGTCTCCCGGACAGCTGGTGATATGTCTGGCCGACAAGGCCGGACGACATATCACGCCGGCCACGACCATATACGTCTATGAGCCCGCGCAGCCGTCGCGCGTCATCTTATCCGACTATCACATCGAGACCTCTCCCGGCTGCGACGGCGTAATCACAGCCACGGTATGGCCGGAGACAGCGGCCGACAAGACGCTGACATGGAGCAGCAGCGATCCCAATGTGGCCACTGTTGACGGCGGCCGCCTCACGGCCCATGCCAACGGCCAGACGACACTCACGGCCACTACCGTAAACGGCGTCACCGCCACAGCCGACATCTTCGTGCGCCCGCTTCCCGCAAGCGTCACACTCACTCCCGATCCTGTCGATGTGCCGCTGGGCTACACGGCTACCCTTCAGGCAGCCATCGAACCGGCCGACGCCATTGGGCGCGAGCTCATCTGGTCGTCGTCAGACCCGACCGTCATCGAAGTCGACGACACTGGAATCCTGACAGCCCGCAGTCAGGGTGAATGCATCATCACCGCCACAACCGCCAACGGCACCGAAGGACATGCCGTAGCCCGTGGCGTTAAAGTGCAGGTGGAGAGCATCTCGCTCACCCCGACTGAGATAGAAGCCGTAGAAGGCACGGAAGTGAGCGTCGACGTCGTTGTGAGTCCGGAATACGCCACCGACAAGAGCCTTATATGGGCCTCCAACCACACGTCGATAGCCCGCGCCGACAACGGCATCGTGAGCGTGACGGGCGAAGGAGAGGCCGAGATCACGGTGACGGCCGCCGACGGCGGAGGTGCCAGCGCCACCATCCTCGTGACAGGACTCTCCGGAGTCGCCGAAACAAGGGTTGCGACTTGCTGGGACGTCACAGACCTCAACGGCACGACCATCATGAAGGATGCTGACGCAGGCTCGCTGCGGGCCCTCCCGAAGGGTGTCTACATACTCCGCAGCGGCAACGAAATGAGGAAATACATAAGATAACCTCCGGCCACAGTCTGCCAAAGCGAAACGCCGCCCCGGCTTCACGAGCCGGGGCGGCGATGCTTTTGCTGTGTCTGTCTTGACAGTAGTCTCCGACGACTATTCTGCCTTATCTCTTGACTTGCTTCTCGCGTGGGTCTTGGTGTGGCGGCTGTTGAAGTCGCTCTCCTCCTTGAGGTCGATCTCCTTGCCGTCGGAGTCTACCACCTTATACTGGAGATAGGCGAGCGACTCGTCGGCCACGATTTTGAAACCACGGCCGTAATGGCGTTTCCACTTGCCGTAGATTGAAAACATCCCTTTTTTGACATATGCCTCCACAAAGGGATGGATATACATGATGAATTTCTTCACCTTCAGGCTGTTGACCAGATAATCGAGCTTCTCGTCGAGCTTGTCGGTGAAGAGCAGCGAAGGCTGGATCTCCCCTTTGCCGTAGCATGACGGGCACGTCTCGCTCGTGGTGATGTCGAGGGCCGGGCGCACTCTCTGGCGCGTGATCTGCATGAGGCCGAATTTACTCAGGGGGAGGATGTTGTGGCGGGCGCGGTCGTTAGCCATCACCTCTCTCATGTGGTCGAAGAGCGTCTGGCGGTGTTCCGGCTTGTTCATGTCGATGAAGTCGATCACGATGATGCCGCCCATATCGCGGAGTCTGAGCTGGCGTGCGATCTCATCGGCGGCCTTCAGGTTGACGTCGAGGGCGTTCGACTCCTGATCGGGGCTCGCCTTGCTGCGGTTGCCGGAGTTCACGTCGATGACGTGGAGGGCCTCCGTATGCTCGATGATGATGTAGGCGCCGCTCTTGAAGGAGACGGTCTTGCCGAAGCTGCTCTTGATCTGCCGTGTGATGCCGAAATTGTCGAAGATAGGGGTGTCCTTGGCATACAGCTTCACAATTTCCTTGTTGTCGGGAGCGATCAGGGAGACATACTGCTGAATCTGCGTGAAGGTCTCGCTGTCGTTGACATAGATGTTCTCGAAATTGGAGCTGAAGATATCGCGGATCACGCTGACCGCCCTTGAGTCTTCCTCATAGATGAGGGCGGGCGGAGTGGAACGCTGCATCTTGGCGATGGAGTCTTCCCAGCATTTCACCAGAGTGCGCATCTCGTTGTTGAGCTCGGCCACACGCTTGTTTTCGGCCGAAGTGCGCACGATGACGCTGAATCCCTTGGGCTTGATGCTGCTGATGAGCTGGCGCAGACGGATTTTCTCCTCGGTCGACTTTATCTTCTGTGAAATCGAGATTTTGTCGCCGAAAGGCATCAACACCATGAAACGGCCTGTGAAGGAGATCTCTGTCGTGAGTCTCGGGCCTTTGGAAGAAATCGGCTCCTTAGCGATCTGCACGAGCAGGAGCTGCCCCTGCTGGAGCACATTCTGGATAGTGCCCTGCTTGGGGATGTCGGGCTCAAGTTTCATCTTGCCGATCTGAGGCACCTTCTTCTTGTCGTCGAAAGCCTGCTTGAGGAAAGCCTGATAGGAATTGAACTGGGGTCCGAGGTCGAGATAATGCAGAAAAGCGTCTTTCTCATAGCCGACGTCCATAAATGCCGCATTGAGTCCGGGCATGATTTTCTTGACCTTCGCCAGATAGAGGTCGCCTACCACGTAAGCGATGTTGCGGCTTTCCTTCTGGAGCGAGACAAGGCGGGAGTCTTCAAGCAAAGCGATTGAAATCTCCTTCTGCTGGACGTCTACGATCAGTTCACTTTTCATTTCCAACGTGGTTAAATAAATAAAGATAATACGATAAAGGGTTAAGCTGCAATGACATTCACAAACTTACCTCCCCTTTATCGTATATACCTTCACATCGAGACTTGATGTCGTCGAGAATCAGGGCCTTAGCCCGGGCGCGAGTCGCGCTTATTTCTTCTTGTGACGATTCTTTCTGAGTCTCTTCTTGCGCTTGTGGGTGGCCATCTTGTGGCCTTTTCTTTTCTTTCCGCTTGGCATGGTCTAATATTATTAAGTTGTTGATTTTATGATTGGTCGAGGAGGAATCACATTACGTTTTCCTTCACCTCCTCAAGAAACACTTTCGAGGGCTTGAATGTGGGCACCAGATGGGCCGGGATACGGATGGTGGTGTTCTGCGAGATATTGCGGGCGGTCTTCTCGCGGCGCTCCTTCACTACGAAGCTGCCGAATCCGCGGAGATATACGTTATTGCCGTTGGCCATGGAGTCCTTGACGACATCCATGAACTTCTCGACTGTCGCAAGCACGGTGGCCCTGTCGATGCCCGTGTTGCGTGATATTTCCGATACTATATCAGCTTTTGTCATGTGTTTTTTAGATATATTGTTGATATTGGTCGTGTGTGTTCATGACACAAAAACGGGGGCGACAAAACCGTCACCTCATTTTTGGCGGTGCAAATATCGTAATTTTTTTTCATTCCACGATAAAGACAGACCAAAAAAAGCACATATACCGCTATTTTTGTGGTCATTCCGCTTCCGGAGGGTCTGCGGAAGGGGTTTGAAGGCCGGTCAGACGCCGGCCGCGACAGTTTCGACAGAGGCACCGTCGACGGCCGCGAGACGTCCTGCCGTCACGGCAAGGGCGCTGCGGCGGCAGTGCAGACGGAGGGTGCAGACATTGTCGAAGATCTTCTCGACAACCTCAAGCCCTTCTCCTTTCACTATCTTCATCACCCCGTCGGCCGCCACGTAGGGAAACGTCACTCTGAGCTCCTCCATGCGGAAAACCTCGCGGCTTCCGGCATCGTCAAGGGCGAGGGAGGCCGCCTCGCGGTAGGCTGCCGTGAGGCCCGGCGTGCCAAGCTTGATACCGCCGAAATACCTCACCGCCACCACCAGCGTCTCCGTGAGCCCACGGCTCCTGATCTGGCCAAGCATCGGCTTGCCTGCCGTGCCGGAGGGCTCCCCGTTGTCGTTGAGCTGCCATTCAGCGCCGTCGGTGCCCACCATGTATGCCCAGCACACATGGCGCGCGTCGTGATACTCATTCTGAATACGCCTGATGATCTCCCTTGCTTCCCCTGCGTCATGCACGTGAAAGGCGAAGGAAAGGAAACGGCTCATCTTCTCCGTCACTTTCCCTTCGCCGTCGCGCGCCGGTATCAGATAGCGGTCGTCCATTCTATATCGTCGCTGGGTGTCGGTCAACCGAAGAAATAATCGAGCTCCCTGGTGTCGCGGGGATAGAGCAGCATGCCGTTGGCCACATGGATCGCAGCCTGGGTTCCCTTTGTCTCCTCCACGATGCTTATGGCCCAGAGCAGCGCGTTGGCAGGGCCGTTGCCGAGCACGAAGCCGCCATCCTTCACCACCGGAGAATCAATGACGTAGGCTCCCTCGAGCAGATTCTCGAAGCCGGGATAGCACGTCGCCTTGTGGCCCCTGAGCAATCCGAGCTGGCCGAGCACAACCGCCGGAGCCGCGCAGATGGCAGCGATGTGGCCTCCACGTCCGGCATGATTCCTCAGAAGTCCCTGGAGCGGAGCGAAGTCATAGAGATTCTCCGCGCCGGGCATCCCGCCGGGAAGCACCAGCCAGTCGACATCCGAAAACAATGTATTGTCGTAGAGGACGTCGGCGGTCACCGTCACTCCATGGGCACCTTTCACCTGAAGGGCTGATGTGATCGACACTGTCTTAACGCTGATGCCGCCACGCCGCATCACATCTACGGCCGTCAATGCCTCGACTTCCTCGAAGCCTTCTGCCAAAAACAAAAATGATTCTGCCATATCGTTATAATTAGGTTTATATGCTCTCTGAAGAGTTTTGCATTAGGGAAATTGAATTTAATGCCAAATTTAGACAATTTTCTTTATTTTTACTAACTTTGCCAATAATTTTTGTGATTTTTTCATAATTTTTTCAACCCAGACGTGTCACATTCATTTCACATCAACCTCCACAGCATCCTCCTCACCGCCATTACGCTCCTGATTGCCACCGCGTTGACATCATCATGCGACCGAAACACCCTGCGCCGCGATCAGGGCATCATCTGGAACACCACCTACAACATCACCTACGAGAGCGGACGCCCTATGAGCGACTCAATAGCCCGTGTGCTCAACGAGGTGACGGCAAGCCTCTCGGTGTTCGACTCCACATCTGTGGTGAGCCGTGTCAACAGGGCCGACTCGATGCGCGTCAACAAGGACTTCATCAATGTCTATAATGTGGCGCGCAAGGTCAACGCCCTGAGCCAGGGAATGTACGACCCCACGATCTCGCCGCTCATCGACGCCTGGGGCTTCGGCCGGGGCCATAAGGTGACGGCCGACACCACCCGCATCGACAGCATACTGCAGTTCTGCGGCATCGCCAAGACGCGTCTCGTAGGCGATATGCTCGTGAAAGACGACCCCCGGGTGGCGTTCAACCTCTCGAGCATCGCCAAGGGATACGGCTGCGACCGAGTGGCGGAGATGATGCGCCGCAACGGCATCGATAATTTCCTCATCGAGATCGGCGGCGAGATTATGGCGGGTGGCACCAAGCGGGGTGCCGATTTCTGGACCATCTCGGTCGACAAGCCGATCGACGGCGGCGACAATGTGGTGCATCAGTCGCAATGCCTCGTGGCGCTCTCCAATTCAGGACTCGCCACATCGGGCAACTACCGCAACTACCACCGCGAGGGAGGCTCGGACTTCGGCCACATCATCTCGCCGGTCACAGGACGCCCTGTGGCCACCGACGTGCTCAGCGCGACAGTGGCTGCCCGCACCGCTGCTGAAGCCGACGCCCTCGCCACCGCCCTGATGGCCATGGGGAGCGAGAAAGCCATAATGATGGTCAATTCCCGTAAGATTCCCGCGATGATGGTGCTCTGCGACAGCTCCGTGTGGATGTCGGAGACATTCCGCCTCCTTGTGGACATGGCGGAAGGGAAACGTAATGCCCGAGACACCGGCCTCCCGATCATCTGAAAAGCTTCGGAGCCTGGTAGAGGAGGCCGAGGTTTATGCCGAAGTTCCAGTTGCGGGCCGGATAGCTGAGATAGTTGCAGTAGATGCCCACACTCGCGAAGGGAAGGTTGTAGATGGCAGCCACCTCCCCTATGAACTCCACCTTGCGAAACCAACCCGACCATGAGGCGTCGGCCACCGGGCCGTTGTCTCTCAGCCCCCTTATCGCGGAATAGGCGTAGAAGTCGCCGCGGAGCTGGAAACGTGTGAACGGATTCCACATCGGGATGACGCCGGCCGCCAGATAATTGTCGCTGCGGAACGCGGGATTGAAGTAATTGCGTGTGGAGGGAGTGGGGGCGAACGCCGCCGAATGTACGAGAGTGGCCGTATAGTTCTGATATACCTTCTGGAGAGTGCCGACGGCATTCACCATATAGCCGACATTGAAATGCGGCCTCACATTCAGGTAATGCTTCCATAGGATCTCGAGCGAGCCGCGCAGGTGCCCCTTGTAGGGTGTGGGCTCGCTGCCGTGCGCTCCGCTGCGGAAGGAAGACTGCTCGTGGGCCAGCAGCAGGTCGGTGCGCAACTGGATGCCGAGCGAGGGATAGAGCTGGTCGTTGAGGGTATTGGCCTCCATGCCGAGCTTCCACACCGCCATGCGGTAGCGGCTGCGGTCCTTGCCGTCGTCCGACACCGCGGCCGAGTTGTAGGGATAATAGCTGTCGGTCTGCCAGCCGTAGGCTATGCTTGAATATCCCTTGGCGCTGCGCCCCATGGCCCAGCAGTAGTTGAGCCGCATATATCCCTCGATGTCGTTGATGAAGGAGGGGGTGCCGTTCTCGTAGAAAAGCAGCTCCGAGTCATAATATTTCTGCCTCGCCACCACGGCGTCGAGCTGCATGTAGGAGGGAAGCGCGGTGCGCATGTCGAACTTCGCCATGAGCATGCCTGCATAATACGACTGGCCGAGCCAGGCGCGCAGCTGGATGTCGAGGGAGTTGAAGCTGAGGGTGTGGTAGCCGAAGGCCAGATAGAGCATGCTGTTGGTGGAAGACGTGATCCATCCTCCTATGCCTATCGACCATGGATTCTTGAGGGTTGCCTTGAGGGTGAGCACCGTTTTGCCGTCGGGGCGGAACACGGCCTGCGGGTAGAGGTTGGAGAATTTGCCGTCGGTCACAAGGCGGTAGTAGGCGTCGCGTGTCTGCTGCATTCCGAACGGGCGCCCGGGGTGGCCGGCGCTGAAGATATAGTCGATGAAGCGCGCCTGGTTGGGACGGGCTCCGGAGACGGACACCGAGTCGAACATGATCACCGGCGTAGCGCCGCGGAAAGCCCTGCGGCGGCTGGCCACGGTCTCGGGCGATACCCGCGCGGGAGTGCGCCTCATAATGGAGTCGACCATAGCAAGACCCGTCTTGTATCCGATGTCGTATATGACGTCGGCGGCCTGGAAATCGAGGACACCGAAGTCGAGCACCGGCACCTGGATCTTCACGCCCATGTCGGCGGGAAGCGAGTAGTCGTTGTTCTGGATTATCATGTCTTCAAGCTGACTGTAGGCGTTCCCCTCCTGAGGCTTGGTGTCGGCGCCCGACACCGAGACGCCGATGATGAAGTCTGGATCGAAGTCATCGTGCATCACGTCGACAGGAAAATTGTCGTAGATGCCGCCGTCATACACGAGCACACCGTCCATCTCTATGGGACGGAACACCATGGGGAAGCTCATCGAGGCCCTCACGGCATCGCCGAGGGAGCCTGAGCCGCAAACGATCTTCCGCTTGTGGTAGACGTCGCTGGTGACACACCGGAACGGAACGAAAAGATTGTTGAAATCCTCCCCGCACTGCTTTGTATAGGGAGAGAAAAGCTCCAGGAAGCCCATCTGCATCGGGATGGGGCTGATGAGATTGGAGGGAAGGATCTGGGTGGCGATACTGCTTGTGTCCCTGAAATTGACGTTCACGGCCACCCACTGCGGAGTCTTCTGGGGAATGGTGAAGTAATACACATCGCGCGGATTGATCTGTCCCGTGCTCCAGTATCTGAAATCGTCGGAGGTGAAGAGGCGCATCATCTCCATAGGGGTATAGCCGCAGCTGTAGAGGCTGCCGACGATGGCTCCCATGGATGTCCCGGCCACGCAGTCGATGGGTATTCCGTTGTCTTCAAGAGCCTTTATCACACCGACATGGGCTATTCCCCTGGCGCCCCCGCCGCTGAGCACGAGTCCGACCTTCGGACGGGAGGTGTCGGCAAACGGGTCGCCGACGCTGTCGGCCGTGGCGGAGACGCCGGAGCCGTCGACATGCGTATAGTGGCCGACACTTTCGGCGGGATGCGACGGGGGAAATGGATTGCGCGCCGCCGAAACAGTCATCGCGGCGGCCGCAGCCATGAGGATAATCAGGAGGCGATGTGTCATGGCTGTCAGCTTGGAGAGATGTAGGAGTCCTTGAATCCGAGGAAATAGAGCACGCCGTCGATGCCGATTGTGGAGATGCTCTGTCCGGCCTCGGCCTTCACCTTCGGCTTGGCATGGAAGGCGATGCCGAGTCCGGCCTCCGACAGCATGGGCAGGTCGTTGGCACCGTCGCCCACGGCGATTGTCTGCGCTATGTTGATATTCTCGACCTGGGCGAGAAGACGGAGGAGCTCCTTCTTGCGTCGCCCGTCGACGATATCGCCTACATAGCGCCCCGTGAGCTTGCCGTCGGGCCCCACTTCAAGCTCGTTGGCGTAGACGTAGTCGAATTTATATTTGTCTTTGAGGTAATTTCCGAAATAGGTGAAGCCGCCGGAGAGGATGGCTGTCTTATAGCCGGAGCGACGGAGCACCTCCATGAGGCGGTCGACGCCCTCGGTGATGGGAAGCGACTCGGCGATTTCCTTCATGACGCTGACGTCAAGACCTTTGAGCAGGGCGACGCGGCGAGTGAAGCTCTCGCAGAAGTCTATCTCGCCACGCATCGCCGACTCGGTGATGGCCCTCACCTGCTCACCTACTCCCGCGCGGTCGGCGAGTTCGTCGATCACCTCGGTGCGGATGAGCGTGGAGTCCATGTCGAAGCATATCAGGCGGCGGCAGCGGCGGTAGAGGGTGTCTTCCTGAAGCGAGATGTCGAAATCGAGCTTTGCGGCGAGCTTCATGAAGTCGCTCTGCATCTTAAGCTTGTCGGCCGGGGTGCCCCTGACGGAGAACTCGATGCATGCCTTGGTGACGGGTTGCGCTGAGTCGTCGAGCGGCATTCGGCCGGTGAGGCGGGTGATGCTGTCGATGTTCAGGCCCTGACGCGAAATGATGCGTGTGGTGTCGGAGATCTGACGCGCTGTGATCTTGCGGCCGAGGATGGTGATGATATAGCGGTTCTTGCCCTGCATCCCCACCCAGTCGTTGTAGTCTTTCTCGCTCACGATATTGAACTCTACCTGGATCTTCAGGGCGTTGGTCTTGAAAAGGATCTCCTTCAGGATGTCGCCGCTCCGGCGGCTGTCGGTCTTGAAGAGGATGCCGAGGGAGAGGGTATGGTGGATGTCGGCCTGGCCGATGTCGAGGATCTCGGCGTCGTGGCGCGCGAGGATGGCTGTCAGTTCGGTGGTGACACCACATCTGTCGGGGCCGGAGATATTGATGAGGATGAGCTCTCGCTCTGACTGCTCGGTTGGTTTTACTGTCTTGTTCATGTGGAAGAGATTGAAAAAACGGAAGGTGATGGAATCGTGAAAAGATTGTTTACCGGAGGGAGACGCCGGTCATGGCGTGGCCTTCTCCCTGCGCAGGGCGTCGGCCTTCGCCTGCCATTTGCGGGCCTGTGCGGGATCTGCCTTCACGCCGATACCGTCGCGCAGCATCTCGGCATAGCGGGAGGCGGCCTCGGCATTGCCTCTCGAGGCTGCCCGCCAGTAGTATTCGGCGGCTATCCTGGAGTCCGGAAGCACACCGTCGCCATTCTCAAACTGGCGCGCGATGTTGAGCATCGCCTCCGGATGGCCGTTTCGGGCCGCCTTGCGAAACCAGTAGGCGGCCTCCTTCATGTCGTGTCTCACGCCGTTGCCGTCGCGGTAGAGGCAGCCGATCTCGTATTCGGCCTCCAGGTCTCCCCCGCTTGCGGCGAGGGCATACCAGCGCCATGCCTCGCGCATGTCGCGCTCCACCCCGTCGCCGTGACGGTAGCAGTCGGCGAGCATACGCATGGCTCCGGCGTCGCCGGAGGCTGCCTTCGCCTGCCAGGATACTATCCTGTCGCTGACAGAAGTCCGGGGTATGGTGTCGGCGGTCTGCGCCCGGGCCTCTAAGCCCAGACCGGCAAACGCGAGTGTGACTGGAAACAACTGGCTAAAGATCATTCGGCCTTTCATTGTCGGATGTTTGGGTTTTATATATTAACAACCGAAGACGCCGTTTTGCTTGATACATGCGAAATCAGTCCGTGCGCTCCTGATTATGAAACCTCGAGGCGGGGACTCCGGAATGTGCCGGGGTCCCCGCCTGAGATGGCTTATGACGCTTACCGCGAGCTCTCGGGAGTTGCGTCGAGCATGGCGAGTTTCTCCTCGAGCTGCGCTATCTCTTCCTTGATGCGGGAGATGCGGCGCTCGAGATCCCTGAGCATTGAGTTGCCGGCCTGCGACTTCACGTTGAAGAAGCCCATGTTGTTCTCGTAGGTCTTGAGCTCGCCGCGCCTGGTGTCGATGGCGCGGAGCAGACGGTCGCGCTCGCGGCTCATCCTGGGGGTGTCGCCCTCCATCTCCTTGAGCTGTCCGGCATAATTGCTGATACGGCGGCGCGACTCATGGGCGTCGAAGGCGCCGTAGAGGCGGTCGAGCTCGGCACGGAACTCGGCGTATAGCTTGTCTTTCATGCGGAAGGGCACGTGGCCGATGGCCTGCCATTTATCCTGAAGCTCGCGGAGAGTGCCGATCGCGTCCTTGCGCGGAGTGTCGCTGCTGATGGCCTTGAGGGTCTCGATGATCTCCCTCTTGGCTGCGAGGTTGGCGCTCTCGTCGCCACGACGCGACGACGACTGCTTCTTGCGGGCGTCGAAGAAAGCGTTGCATGCCTTGGAGAACCGCTCCCACACCTCGTCGCTGCGCTTGCGGGGCACGGGGCCGATGGTCTTCCACTCGGCCTGAAGGGCCACCATCTCTTCGTGGGCGTTGCGCCGGTCGGCCTGCGCGAGCATGGCCTCGGCCTTCGCGCAGAGGGCACGTTTCTTCTCGAGGTTGGTGTTGAGGCTCTCCTTCACCTCCTTGTAATAGTCGGCCTTGGAGTGGAAGAAGTCGTCGCATGCCTTGCGGAATCGGGAGAAGAGCTTTGAGTTCGACCTGCGCGACGCGAAACCGAGCTCGCGCCAGCGCTGCTGCATCTCGATGATGCGGCGCGAGGTCGACTCCCAGTCGGCAAACGACTTGAGGGCGCCGAGGTCGATAGCCTCGATCTCCTCGCAGAGAGCGCTCTTGGCCTCCTCGTTGGCCTGCTCCTCTGCCTTGCGGTTCTGGAAATAGTCCTGATGGCGCTTGTTGACAACGGTTGTGGCTGCGCGGAAGTCTTCCCAGATACTGTCGCGGAGCTCCTTGGCCACTGGGCCGGTCTTCTTCCACTCGTCGTGGAGCATCTGCAGACGCTTGAAGGCCTCTACCGGGTCGGGCAGCTCGGCGAGGGCGCGGGCCTCGCCGAGCAGACGCGTCTTGATCTCGAGGTTTTTCCTGAAGTCGAGATCGCGCAGCTCCTTATTCATCTTCAGGCGGTCGTAAAACTGCTCGACGGCGATCTGATACGACTTCCATAGCTCGTTGTCGGAGCCGGCGGGCACTTCACCGATAGCCTTGAAGGCACTCTGGAGCTCCTGGAATTTCGGAAAGCGCAGGTTGATGTTGTCGATATCCTCCACAAGGGCGTTGATGTCGGCGATCACGCGCTTCTTCTCCTCATAGTTGAGCCGCTGCTGCTCCTCCTTGCGCTCGAGATAGGCGTTGCGGCGCTCGCGGAAGTCGGCGAGGAGGTCTCTCATCTCGTTCTCGAGCTCGTCGACGGGAGCGGTGAAAGCGGCGGGATCGTTGCCTTTCTCGACAAACTCCGCCATGAGGGCCTGGTTCTCGCGGGTCTTGAGAGCATAGAATGCCTGCTTGAAGGCTGCCACGTCACGGTTGGCCTCCATGTCGTCGCGCTCCAATATGTCGCGAAGGGCTGCGACTATCTGCTCTTTGGTCATCGAATGCACGTCGGGCACGTTGCGTGCTTCCTCAGCCTCGTCGGCCGCTCCGGCGATGTCGAGGGCAGGCGACTCCGTCTCGGCGCAGGTCTCGGCGGCGGGTGCCTGCTGCTCATCGGCGCCCTCGGCCACCTCAAGGGCCGGCAAGCCGGCCTCGGCACATTCGCCAGCGCCCTCCGCCTTATCGGCGGCTTCCGCTACAGCGAGAGCCGGAGACTCTGTCTCGGCGCATTCTTCTACTTTCTTTCCGCATTCTACAGCGGCCCCGGGGGCTGCCGGCATAGGGTTGGTCGTCTCTGAAGGCGACACGTTGTCAAGCTCATTCATGGCTTCGTTCTGTTATGGTGTTGAGGGCTTTAGCCCCATTCTTTTTATTCTTGGTCATTATTCACGATTTTAGCCGAGAGAATCCTCACGTCCTCTATCGGCCGGTCGCTGGAATCGGTGGCCACTTTCTGGATTTTTTCCACCACGTCCATACCTTCCACCACCTCGCCGAAGACAGTATACTGTCCGTCGAGATGGGGAGTGCCGCCGTGCTCGAGATAGTCCTTCTTTATATTCTCGGGAATGGGATCGACCTTAACGTTCTCCTCCGTCTGCCTGATAAGCTCCTGACGCAGGGCTTCGAGGCCTTCCTTGTCGCCGGCTTTCTGGAGCTCCTCGATTCTCGCGCCGTTTTCCCTGACAAGACCCTGGAAATAAGCCTGCATGCGCATCTCGGCGCCGCGCATGTGGCGCGCCTCGAGTTCCTGTTCCGACACCGTGGCGCCGGTGACGATATAGAACTGCGAGCCTGAGCTCCGGCGTTCTGGATTCACGTTGTCGCCGGTGCGGGCAGCGGCGAGCGCTCCATATTTATGATAGTGGCGCGGATAGTCGATCTCGGCCTCGATGGTGTAGCCGGGGTCGCCGCCGCCGAGCTGGGCGCCCTTGGCGGCCTCGCGGGAGTCGGGGTCACCGGTCTGCACCATGAATCCGTCGATCACCCTGTGGAAGAGGACGCCGTCGTAGAAACCCTCGCCCACAAGCTTCAGGAAATTGTCGCGGTGAAGCGGAGTGTCGTTGTAGAGTCTCACCTTGATATCGCCCAGAGTGGTCTTGATCTCCACCACGGGGTCTGGCTGTTGCTGTGTCATTTCTTCAATTCTGGTCTGGGCCTGCGGATGCAGAGAGCATAGAAAGGCCGCAAGCATGAAAAACATCAATCTCATTTATCGTTGTCGTGTGTTACCAGCCGGATGTCGTGTCCGGCCGGATATATCCTTTTATATATCCTGCGGAAATTATTGTCGGAAAACCGCAGCTCGTCGGCTCTGGCGAGGCAGTCGGGGCCCCAGATGGCCTCGAGCAGCGAGCCTATATAGCGGCGCTCGCGGTCTTTGTCGATGGCTCCCTCGATGAGAGGAGTGATCCATGGAGCGAACGCCTCACGGTCGACGGCGCATAGATAACGGGCGGAGCTTGCGAGAAACTGCCCGGTGGTGTCGACGCTCGTCAGGAGCGAGACAAGCGCGTCCATGTCCCGGGCATCGGAGGAGGCACAGTTGACAATAGCCTCGTAGACGGCCATGCCGTCGGGATTCCTGCCAAGAGATTTTATCGTATCGTTCATTATGAAAGGTCGGTTTAGCCCATGCAGGAAGCCGTCTCGGCGCGGCTGGCGGGCCGAAATCGGCGGCATGGGATAGTTTCTGAATGCAAAATTAAAACATTTGGCAGATTTACAATATAAAAAAAGAAGAAAAAAACTCATATTTGCAGAAAATACGCCAAATTATATTTAATTTTGCATTGAAAAAAGAGATGAACAGATGTCGGAAGCGAAAAGTGAAGACAATACAGTGATCGTGATCGGACGCCAGTTCGGGAGCGGCGGCCGCAAGCTCGGCCATATCCTGGCGGAGCGTCTGGGGCTGCGATACTACGACAAGGAGCTGATGGTAGAGGCCTCCGTGGAGCTCGGCTTCTCCAAGGATATATTCGCCAACGCCGACGAGCGCAGGCCCTCGGCCTTCAAGTCGATGCTCCAGGCCGCCTACGGGCTGACTACCACAAGCTACAGCAGCCCGATGAGCGGGGAGGCCATCTACAGGGCGCAGAGCGAGGTGATACGCAAGCTGGCGCAGCGCTCGGGATGCGTGATTGTGGGGCGCACCGCCGACTACGTGCTGCGCGACAACCCGAGGCTGATAAGCATATTCCTCCACGCAGAGCCGGAATCGAGAGCCCGGGCCATCATTGCCCGCGGCGACGCCCGGAGCATGGACGAGGCGATCGATATGGCCCACGCGGCCGACCGACGCCGGGAAAGCTATTACAACTACTTCACCGGCCGGCGGTGGGGATACTGCGACAACTACCATCTCTCGCTCGACACCTCGCATCTGAGCGCGGAGCAGGGCGCCGACGTTGTGGAGGCATACGTGCGGAGCAGGCTCAACAGCCTCCGGCATGCTACAAATGAGAAAACGACGATAAACAAAGACAGACAGATAAACCTTATATAATAGAAGCAACAGGCAGAAGCGCGGTCGGTCGCTGCACGCGCGCCCTCCGGGGCGGCGTGAAGAGGAAAGTCCGGGCAACACAGAGCATCATATTTCCTAACGGGAAGCCGGCGGCGACGTCGGGGACAATGTGACAGAAAACTACCGCCCGGGGCCCCGGCTCCGGGTAAGGGTGAAAAGGCGGGGTAAGAGCCCACCGGCTCCGATGGCGACACCGGAGGCCGCACATCCTATGAGTTGCAAGGCCAAATATACCGGCAGACAAGGGCTGCTCGTCCATTGCCGGGGGGTAGGCTGCTTGATTGCCGAGGCTATGCCGAGGCAAGTAGATAAATGACCGACACCGCGCCACCGGCGCGGCACATAACCCGGCTTACAACGCTTCTGCTTCCATCGTCGGAGACGGAATTGCCCCGGCATTTCCGTCTCCCCCTTTTTTACCGGCGCGCCGCGACGCAACATGCCACGGCACGCCAAAACACCGATATCCCGATGGCTGACACCAGTACAGAAAAAAACAAGCACACGAAGTCATTTTTGTCACGGCTCGCCGACAAAGCCGCGGGCATAGCGGCCTATTGCTGGACCGGCGTATGGAGCGATACCCGCGACACCACCGGCATACGCATCCTCAAGACCGCCAACCTGTCTGTGAGAAGCTTTCTCGACAGGGGCCTGCAGAACAGGTCGATGGCGCTCACCTACTCCACGGTGCTCGCCATAGTGCCCTGCATAGCGCTGATATTCGCCATCGCGAGGGGATTCGGTTTCCAGAAGCTCATCGAACAGGAGCTCTATTCCTACTTCCCCGGTCAGCACCGCGCTCTGGAGGTGGCATATTCCTTTGTCGACTCCTATCTCAGGGAGGCCTCGTCGGGCATCTTCGTGGGCATCGGCATCGTGTTTCTGCTCTGGACCCTCATCTCGCTGCTCTCCAACATCGAGGAGGCTTTCAACATGATATGGGATGTGAAGCGCAACCGATCGATGTATCAGAAAATCACCGACTACATCGCCATCTGCATGATGGTGCCGGTGTTGATGATATGCTCGGCCGGCGTCTCGATATTCATGGCCACGACACTGCAGGACAACATCCGGCTGGCCTTCCTGACGCCGTTGGTCAACATCATGCTCGAGCTGACGCCGGTATTCCTGTCGTTTCTCGCCTTCAGTCTGTCGTTTTTCCTCATACCCAACACCAAGGTGCAGTTCAGGTATGCGGCGGTGTCGGGAGCGATCTGCGCCGTGGTCTTCCAGATTCTCCAGATGCTCTTCGTCAACGGCCAGATCTACGTGTCGAAATACAATGCCATCTACGGATCCTTCTCCTTCCTGCCGCTGCTTCTGATATGGCTCCAGCTGTCGTGGCTGATACTGCTCTTCGGATGCGTGCTCACCTATTCGATGCAGAACGTGTTTGCCTTCAACTTCATCGGCGACCTTCAGAAGATAAGCCCGAGCTATTCGCGCAAGGTGGCGGTGATCATCATGGCTGTCGTGGCCCGGCGGTTTCTCGACGGGAAGACGCCTCTGACGCGCACACAGATCTCCACGCGCTACGACATACCGATAAGAATCGTGGCCAACCTCTGCCACGTAATGACAAAAGCCAGGCTGCTGAGCTACGTGATGCTGACACGCGACCGCATAGGAGTGGCGCCGGCAGTTGAGGTGGGCAAGCTGTCGGTGGGCGAAGTGCTGCGCCGCATCGGCGACGTGGGGCAGAAGAATTTCATACCTCGCTTCGCCGAGATATATAAGGATGTGCTTGAGAAGCTCGAGGGATGGTTTGAGGATAGTCTGGCGACGCTCAACACCCACATGGTGACGGAGCTTAATCTTCCGGAAGACGTGTATGACGACGAGAGGCCGGAGGAGAGCGGGCAGCCGTTTGTGGCAGACGGCGACGACGATGCAGTGCCGCAATAGACACACTGACGAAGCGAAACAATACAAAAACGACTTTTTTCCATTAAAAAGATAAATTTAATCTCATTATATTTGGCAGAATAAAAAAAGGTCTATATCTTTGTAGATATTTAAGTCGAGTCAATCTGCTTTAAATGCATCCTCCTCTACCGCGCGCCCCCGCGCGCCCCAACCAGACAAAGAAATACAAACACCTAACGTAATATCGACATAATGAGCTATCTTAAATTCGACAAGAGTCTCATGATAAACCTGGAGCAAAGCCTACCGAAGGAGATGCTCCGCACCAACAAGTCGGGTGCCTACCACTGCACGACGATAGTGGGCTGCAACACACGCAAGCAGCATGGGTTGCTGGTGATACCGATTCCGGAGATGGACGACAAGGCCCATGTCCTGCTCTCGTCGCTCGACGAGACAGTGATCCAGCACGGCGCTCCGTTCAATCTCGGGCTCCATCAGTATGGAGAAGGCGTGTTCAGCCCGAACGGCCACAAATACATAAGGGAGTTCGACTGCGAGTCGGTGCCCACGGTCACGTTCCGTGTGGGAGGCGTGGTGCTCACCAAGGAGAAAGTGTTTATCTCGCATGAGAACCGGATCCTCATCAAATACACGCTGGTCGACGCCCACTCCGACACCACCCTGCAGTTCCGTCCGTTTCTGGCTTTCCGCAACGCCAATGACCTCTGCATGGAAAACGGCGTGATCAACACTGCCGTGGAGCCGGCTGTCAACGGAATCTCCACCTGCCTCTACGACGGCTACCCCAACCTCTACATGCAGTTCAACAAGCCGGTCGAATGGGTCAACGACGGCCACTGGTATAAAGGGATAGAGTATTACAAGGACAAGGACCGCGGCATCCCCTACAAGGAAGACCTCTGGGTGCCCGGCTATTTCCAGCTTCCCATCAGGAAGGGAGAGTCGGTGATATTCTCCGCATCCACCACCGAGGCCGACCCCGCCGACTTCAGCGCCGTCTACGCCAGGGAGCTCGAGGGACGCACATGCCGCACCTCTTTCTACAACTGCCTGAAGAACTCCGCCAAGCAGTTCTATCTCAAAAACAGGAACGGCCTCTACATCATGGCCGGCTATCCCTGGTATAATGTGCGTGCGCGCGACGAGCTCATCGCCCTGCCGGGCTGCACTCTGGCCATCGACCACCGCGAGGACTACGAGGCCATCATGGAGACGTTCCTCAAGGCTCTCGAGAAGTTTCTCGACGAAGGCATCAAGGACAAGACCATCGGCGAGATCGACCTTCCCGACATCCCCCTCTGGACCATATGGGCCATCCAGCAGTATCGCCGTTCGGAAGACAGCAACGCATGCCGCGAGAGATACGGGCGCACGGTGAAGTATCTTGTCGACACGATACGCGGCGGCAAGGTGCCCAACCTCTATTTCAACTCCAACGGCCTTCTCTCCACCAACGGCGAGCACAGCCCTGTGAGCTGGCTGTCGGCCTCGATCAACGGCAAGCCCATCATCCCGCGCACAGGCTACATCCTGGAGTTCAACGCCCTCTGGTATAACGCGGTGAGATTCCTCATATCCCTCTATGAGCATGAGAGCTCCGAGCATGAGTATGTGGCAGAGCTCCAGGAGCTCGCCGAGAAAATCAAGGCTTCGTTTGTCGATACGTTCCTCAACGATTTCGGCTATCTCTACGATTACGTCAACGGCACATACACCGACCTCGAGGTGCGCCCCAACATGGCGATAGCCATCGGACTTGAATATTCACCTCTCGACCGCCGCCAGCGTAAGAACGTGCTCGACCTCTGCACCCGCGAGCTGCTCACTCCGAAGGGACTCCGCTCGCTGAGTCCCAAGAGCTTCAACTACAATCCCACCTATGTGGGCGGCCCAGTGGAGAGGGAGTATGCCGTGCATCAGGGCCCGGCGCGCCCCTGGCTTTTCGGATTCTACGCCGACGCCTATTTCAAGGTGTTCGGAGTCAGCGGCGTCGGCTTCATAGAGCGTATGCTCATCGGATATGAAGACGAGATGACCGAAGGATGCGTCGGCTCCCTCTCGGAGATGTACGACGGCAATCCCCCTTACAAGGGACGCGGCGCGGTGTCGACGGCAAAGAATGTCGGCGAGATACTCCGCACACTGAAGAACGTGAAAGAACTCAATAAACTACAAACCTCAGAAATCTAATCAGGGAGATGAAGGCTTTAATGTTTGGATGGGAATTCCCTCCACATATTCTCGGCGGCCTCGGCACTGCGAGCTACGGACTCACCAAGGGCATGCACGCCAACGGCGACATGGACATCACTTTCGTGATACCGAAGCCCTGGGGCGATGAGGAAAAGGGATTCGCCAATATCATAGGAGCTTGCAATACGCCGGTGGCATGGCGCGACGTGAGCTGGGACTACGTGAACCAGCGCATCGGCAAGGTGATGGACCCCCAGCTCTACTATGACCTGCGCGACCATATCTACGCCGACTTCAATTATATGAAGCTCAACGACCTCGGCTGCATAGAATTTTCGGGACGCTACCCCGACAACATCCTGGAGGAGATCAACAACTACTCGATCGTGGCGGGCGTCATAGCGCGCACCGTGCCGTTTGACGTGATCCACTCCCACGACTGGCTCACCTATCCGGCCGGCATCCATGCCAAGAACGTGACGGGAAAGCCGCTCGTGATCCACGTGCACGCCTCGGAGTTCGACCGCTCGCGCGGCAAGCCCAACCCCACGGTCTTCGGCATCGAGAAAGACGGCATGAACAATGCCGACCACATCATTACGGTGTCAGACCTCACACGCCGCACTGTGATCGAGAAATACGGCATCGATCCCGCCAAGGTGACAACCGTTCACAATGCCGTGATTCCTCTCGGCGAAGACCTCCTCAACCTGAAACGCACCGAGAGCAAGGACAAGGTGATCACATTCCTCGGACGCATCACGATGCAGAAAGGGCCCGAGTATTTCGTAGAGGCCGCGGCAAAAGTGCTCCAGAAAAACAAGAACGTAAGGTTTGTGATGGCCGGTGGCGGCGACATGGAGGCCGACATGATACGTCTGGCTGCCAAACGCGACATCGCCGACCGCTTCCATTTCACGGGCTTTCTCCGCGGAAAGGAAGTGTATCAGATGTTTCGTGATTCCGACGTCTACGTCATGCCGTCGGTGTCGGAGCCTTTCGGCATCTCGCCCCTCGAGGCCATGGAGATGGGAGTGCCCTCCATCATCTCCAAGCAGAGCGGTTGCGCCGAGATTCTCAACAATGTGATCAAGACAGATTACTGGGACATTGACGCCATGGCCGACGCCATGCACTCGATCATCTCCAATCCCGGCCTCTACAATACCCTCCGCAACGACGGCATTGAGGAAATCAAAGGCATCACCTGGGAAAAGGCCGGCAAGAAGGTGATCGACATCTACAGGCAGGTCACCGGCCAGTGACCTCCACCTCTCCCCCTCCAAGCATCAAATCAACAACCCACACAAGACAGGAATCATGAAATCCGTTTGTTTCTATTTCAAAATCCACCAGCCCTACCGCCTGAAAAGATACAGGTTTTTCGATATCGGCAATGATCATTACTACTATGATGATTTTGCCAACGACGAAATCGTCACCCGCATAGCCCGCCAGAGCTACATACCCATGGCCGAGACCCTTCTCGACATGATCAGGGAAAACGGCAACGAGTTCAAATGCTCCATATCCATCTCGGGCACCGCATTCGAGCAGCTTCAGATGTATGTGCCGGAGTTTGTGGACCTCCTGAAGAAACTCGCCGAGACCGGCAACGTCGAGTTTCTGGCAGGCACCTACTCCCACTCCCTCTCCGCCCTCGAGGATCCGGAGGAGTTCACCCGTGAGGTAAAGACCCACAGCGACATGATCTTCCGTCAGTTCGGCCAGCATCCGACAGTGCTCTGCAACACCGAGCTGATCTACGACGACGACATCGCGCTGCTCGCATCAGGCATGGGTTTCCGCACGGCCCTCACCGAAGGAGCGAAGCATGTGCTCGGATGGAAGTCGCCCAACTACATCTACCGATCGGCCTCGGCTCCCAGCCTCAAGCTCCTCCTCACCAACGACAAGCTCGCCGACGACATCGCACGCAATTTCAACAATACGGCATGGGATGAATATCCCCTTACGGCCGACAAATACATCAACTGGATCGCCTCCCTTCCCAACGAGGAACAGGTGGTCAACCTCTACCTCTCGATGGAGACATTCGGCTCCTTCCTGCCGAAAGCCACAGGCATCTTCGACTTCATGCGCGCACTGCCACGCTTCGCCAGGGAGAAAGGCATACAGTTCACCACTCCAAGCGAGGCCGTGGCCAAGCTGAAACCTGTGGGCGAGCTCTCGGTGCCCTACCCCCTCTCGTGCATGGATGAGGCCCGCGACGTCTCCGCATGGAAAGGCAACGAGCTTCAGAACGAGGCCCTCCGGAAGCTCTATGGGGCTGCCGAGCGCGTCAGCCTCTGCACCGACCGCCGTCTCAAGCAGGACTGGGAATATCTCCAGAGCGCCGACCACTTCTACTACATGAGCACGAAGAATCTGGCCGACGGCGCCTCTCACGCGGCCTTCAGCCCCTACGACTCTCCTTTCGCCGCCTTCACCAACTATATGAACGTGCTGGCCGACTTCCTCGTCAGGGTCGACGAGCAGTATCCTGAATCAATCGACAACGAGGAGCTCAACTCGCTGCTTCTCACCATCCGCAACCAGAGCCAGGAGATAGAGCAGCTCAACAAGGAGGTGAAAAACCTTAGAAACAACATACTCAATGCCGACGACTCCGTCAACGCTCCGGTAAAAGAGGCTGCGGAAATCCCCGATGCAAAGCCTGCCAGGACCCCCCGGAAGGGAGGCCGCAAATCATCCAAGGCATAAGTGTATTATGTAAATATCACGCCGAATATATTTTAAACATAGTAATTTTGATAATGTTGGAAGGGCGGCATCCGTGAGGATTCCGCCCTTCATTATCTGCTGTCGGCGCCATGAATCACCTGTTGTGGCTACGGCCATTGGCCGATGCCCTGCCGATGACCCAGAGGCCCGAGAAGAAACAGAATCCGAGCATCACGCATCCGGTGATGAAAATGAACGAGAAGGAGGTGCGGTCGACTATGAAGCCCCACGCGCCTGAGGCCACGGTGCCTCCTGCTGCAAGCGCCATGGAGATGACGGAGAATATCTGCGCGTAATTGCGGTTGCCGAAGACGCCGCGCACAAGCACTGCCGTCTGCACAGTAACTGCCGCATAGCACCAGCCGAACATGAAAGCGCCGAAGATCACTGCGGCGAGGCTCCCCGACATTGTCATCATCATCACAAGGCCGAGTATACCTGTGAGTGTCGACATCGCCACTCCCAGAGATATGTTGCGGTCGTTGATATACCCCAGCGCAATCTTGCCGAGCGTGACGCCCGCCATTGCCCCTGCTGCCACAAGCGCGCCCTCCTCGATGTTATATCCCACCGACGACGCGTATTTCGGAAGGAACAGATAAAGGGTGGATGAAGCCATTATCATGAAGCCAAACGCCATCAGAACGTAAAAGGAGGGCATCCTGACGGCATCCTTATATATGATGCCCGAAGTGTCGGCGGCGGCTGTCTCTCCTTCTGCATATCCCACAGGCTTCAGCCCCTTGTCGGCCGGACGGTCGCGGAGCAGCAGCCATAGCAGCGGAGTCACCACTACGAGGATTATGAGGCCGAATACGAGATAACCCCTCTCCCAGCCCCATCTGGTGAGTATATAACCTCCCAATGGATTGAAGAGCATGCCTCCGATGCCTGAGGAAGCGCTGCATATGCCGAAGAGCAAGCCCACCCGGCGGCTGAACCACCGGTTGATCAGCGTGGGGAAACAGAGATAAAGAAGAAACGCCAGAGAGACGCCTATAAGGGCTCCCGCTAAATAGAACTGATAGATCTGCGTCATCAGCGACATGAGCGACATCATGACGCCAAGCAACGCCGAGGCAGCCGTGATGATGACCCTGGCGCTCCAGCGCTCGAGCATCCGCCCTGCCACTCCGAGCATAAGGGTGGAGGTCAGGAAACTGATCGACATATACATTCCGAACTCACCTGTTGACGCGCCGATACTGCTGCTCACAGGCTGATAGAAGATGCCGGCACAGCTCATGGAGAGACCTACGTCGACTCCCATCACGAGGCAACAGCAGATGAGGATCACGTAGCCATAGTGGATACGTGGTGTTTTATTGTCCATTTGTAGATTTAAGGTTTATGTGGTTGTCCTCTTCCAGAGAAAACAAAAAAGAGGCAGGGCGCGTCTCGCGGCGCACCCTGCCATTACATTTATAACTCAATATTCATCTAAAGATCGTTTTCAGCCATCAGACCCCGAACATCGAGAGGAATCCGGCGGATGCCTCTACCGATGAGACGCAATACTGATAGATGTAGGGCACGAGACCGAAGAATACGATTCCGGCAACGCATATCCAGAGCGCGATGCGTGAGCCGCAGTCGCTCCTGAAGCTCTCCACCTTCGGGGCCTCCGGGCTGATCCAGATGGCCTTCACCACAAGCAGGTAGTAATAGAGCGAGATGATCGTGTTGATCAGCGCTATGAGCACGAGCATGTAGAGGGCCATGGAGCCTGTTCCGGTGACGGATGTGAAGATGAGGATCTTGCTGAAGAATCCGGCGAAAGGAGGAATTCCGGCGAGAGAGAACATGGCGAGCGTCATGGCGAAGCTGAGCCAGGGGTTGGTCTTATGCAGCCCGTTGTAGTCGTCCATGCTGAGCCGGCCTGTCTGGTTCTCGATAGTGGAGATCACGGCGAAGGCGCCGAGGTTGCTGACGATGTAGACGAAGATATAAAATATCATCGAAGCCAGACCGAGGGTGTCGGCCGCCATGGCGCCGAGCATGATGTAGCCGGCCTGCGATATCGAGGAGAAGGCCATGAACCGCTTCATGTTCTTCTGGCGTATCGCGAAGAGGTTGCCGACTGTGATAGTGGCGATGATCACTGCATAGAGCATCCACTCCCATGCGTCGCTGTAGACGCTGCCGAAACACTGTGTGAAGATGATGAAGAATGCGAAGGCTGCCGAGCCTTTCGAGATCACCGACAGATAGCTGGTGATGGCTGTGGGAGCACCCTGGTATACATCGGCCGTCCAGAGATGGAAGGGCACGAGCGAGAGCTTGAAGCCGAGACCGGCGATCACAAATGCGAGAGCCACGATGAGCAGTCCGCTCATGCTGCCTGTCTGAATAGTGACTGCCAGATCCTGGAAGTAGAGTGAGCCACCTGAGAAAGCGTAGACGAAGCTCAGACCCACCAGGAGAATCGCCGAGGAGAACACGGCTGTCATGATGTATTTCACGGCAGCCTCGTGGCTCTCGTAATGGTTCTTGTTGAAAGCCACCATTGCGGCGAGCGGAAGCGAAGCGGACTCAAGGCCGATGATGAAGAGAAGGAAATGGCGGGCCGACACCATAAGATACATGCCGAAGAGCGTCACGAGCAGAAGCTCGTAGAACTCACCCTTTCTAATCGCCACTTCATCGCTCTCCACCCATTTCGCCGACTGGAGGAATACAATGAATACACCGATATTTAATATCGCCTTAATGGCATTGGTTGCGCTGTCGTTGACATACATACCGCCGAACACCGTCTCACCGCTCGCCGGAATGACCCAGATGGCTACTGTGCCTAAAGCGAAGAGCACTGTAGTGAGCGGGGTGAGGAAGCATTTCCGGCTCTTGTCGCCGGCTATCAGATCGGCGAAGAAGACCACGAGGAATATTCCGAGAACTATGAGCTCCGGAATCATCGCACCGAATTGTGAATAGTCCATTTTATTGAAATGTCTGTAAGGTTAGTCAATTTACTTTACACAGCAGCCTGTATGGCATTGATGATCGGAACGAAGCTATGCTGGATAGTCTCGTTGATCCAATTGGGGAAGCAACCGATACCGGCAATGCAGACTATGAGCGTCACTGTGGAGAAACGCTCCCACCATGTGGCATCTGTGAGCTCGAGGTGGTGCTTGTCCTGCACCGGTCCGAGCAGCAGCTTGCCGACGACACGGAGGATGTAGACCGCAGTTATCACAATCGACGCTGTGGCGCAGATCACGAAGACACGATGGAAGAGGTCGGCGTTCTGGAACGATCCGAAGAAGATCGTCATCTCGGCCACGAAGCCGGAGAGACCCGGAAGACCGAGCGATGCGAAACCGGCAATCATATAGCAGACACCAAGATAAGGCATGATCTTCATCAGGCCTCCCATCTGGCGGATGTCGCGGGTGTGGGTGCGGCCGTATATCATACCGATCAATGCGAAGAAGAGTGCTGTCATCAGACCGTGGCTGAGCATCTGGAGGATGGCGCCGGTCATCGCCGTGGTGTTGAGCATCAGGATCGCGAAGAGCACCATGCCGCAGTGGCTCACCGAAGAGTAGGCATTGATATATTTGAGGTCGGTCTGCACGCAGGCCGAGAAGGCGCCGTAGACGATACTGATGCCGGTGAGTATGATGAAGATCCACGCCAGCTCATTGGCGGCCTGCGGGAGCAGGAAGATGGCGATGCGGAAACAGCCGTATCCACCGAGCTTCATCAGCACGCCTGCGTGAAGCATCGACACCGCCGTAGGGGCGCAGGCATGACCGTCGGGGCTCCATGTGTGGAAGGGGAACATGGCGCCCAGCACGCCGAAGCCTACGAAGGTGAAGCAGAAGAGCATGTATTGCCAGCTTGCATCGATCGATGCGTTGTGGGATATCTCAAGGATGTTCCATGTACACTGTCCCCCTTCGGGAGCGCTGTGCCAGTAGATGCCGAGCAGACCGAGCATCAGGAATGCGGAGCCGCCCATCAGCATCAGCGTAAGCTTCATTGCCGAGTATTCCTTGCGTCCTGTGCCCCATACGCCAATCAGCAGATACATCGGGATAAGAGCCACCTCGTAGAACATGAACATCGTGAACATGTCGATCGAGATGAAGAATCCGAAGACGCCGGTCGAGAGCAGGCAGAACCAGAGGAAGAAGTTCTTGGGAAGCGGGGTGATTTTCCAAGAGGCGAACGTCCCCGCGAATACTATTATTGCGCTTAGCATGAGCATAAGCACCGAGATGCCGTCGACACCCACTGCGAGGTGGATATTGAGAGGGGCATACCATAGCCAGCTTCCTGTGAAGAGCATCTCGTCGTCTACTCCGGCGGCGCGAAGCTGAAGGAATTGTACGCAAAGCCATATGGCAAGTGCGAGAAGGGCAGTCGAACCAACCACCATCACCGCGCGAATCGCCTTCATTCCGCTATTGCGGCAGAGGCCGAGTCCTATCATCATGATGACAGGAATCACTACAAACCAGATTAATATATTTGTAAACATGATTGTTAGAGTTGCGAAAGTGGTTAAGTTCAAATCAGAGCCAGCCAGGTGACAGCTGCAAGGAGCAGGGCCCCGAGGAAGTACCAGAGCACATAAGCCTGAATCTGACCGCTCTGCATGCCGCGTATGGCGAAGGATGTCTTCTGGGTAATCCATGCCATTCCGTTCATAGCGCCGTCGATGACGTGACGGTCAAACCATGCGATGGAGCGGCAGATGCCGCCGAAGATGATCTTATGAGTGATAAACATATAGATCTCGTCCCAGTAGAAGCGGTGGTAAGCCGCTGTCCAGAGGCCGGGCCACATGTTCTTGACTCTTGCAGGCCACTCGTTCTTCTTTCTATACATCACTGTCGCGAGCGCTATTGCAAGCACAGCCACCGTGAGGCTGGTTGCGGCTACGGCACCCTCGATGTGGATGTGGTAGGGTTCGCCGTTCCATGTCACGAGCTCACCGAAGGGGATGAAGCCGGCGACACACGAAACAGCTGCGAGGAAGATCAAAGGCACCGACATCTGCCAGGGAGCGTCGTGCGGACGGTGCTCGGCATATTCGGGATTCTCGTCCCACCAGAAGATGAGATAGTAGAGACGGAACATATAGAATGCCGTGAGACCAGCCACCATCGTCATCCATGCGCCCCAGAACCAGTGGTTGGCAAACATGGCCGCGAGCATCTCGTCTTTCGAGAAGAAGCCGGAGAAGGGCCAGATACCGGCTATAGCGAGACAGCCGATGAGGAATGTCAAGTGAGTGATAGGCATGTATTTCCTGAGGCCGCCCATCTTAGTGTAGTTGTTGGAGTGAACGGCATGAATCAGGGCGCCGGCTCCAAGGAAGAGGAGAGCCTTGAACATGGCGTGGGTGAAGAGGTGGAACATACCTGCCATGTAGCCGAGACCGGTGTAGTGGATACCCTCGATGGGACGGTCGTAGGCCACACCGAGGCTCACCATCATGAAGGCGATCTGCGATATCGTGGAGAACGCGAGCACTCGTTTGATATCAAGCTGGGTGCAGGCAACGACGGCGGCATAGAACGCCGTGATGGCGCCAACACATGTCACGAACGTAAGCGAGGCATCGACAACGCAGTAAAGGGGGAACATCCTGGCCACGAGATAGACACCGGCCACAACCATGGTGGCGGCGTGGATGAGGGCCGACACAGGCGTCGGGCCTTCCATAGCGTCGGGAAGCCAGATATGCAGAGGCATCATCGCCGACTTACCCATACCGCCGACGAAGATGAGCACCATGGCCCATGTGAGCGCTGAACAGCCCATGAATGTGGCGCCGCCTGTCGACATGAGCACGCTCTCCGGATTGTGGGTAAGAGTGATGAAGTTGAACGACTCGCTGTAGTAGCTGAGCACGAGGATACCGATGAGGAAGCCCAGGTCGGCGAAGCGGGTTACGATAAACGCCTTCTTCGACGCGGAGACAGCCGACGGCAGCTTATAGAAGAAGCCGATGAGCAGATAGGAGGAGACACCCACGAGCTCCCAGAAGATATACATCTGGAAGATGTTGGTGGCCACAACGAGGCCGAGCATCGAAAAGGAGAAGAGAGAAAGGAAAGCGTAATATCTCTGGAACCCGGGCTCATGCTCCATATAGCCCCAGCTGTAGAGGTGCACCATGAAAGATATGGTGGTGATCACTACGAGCATCATGGCAGAGATCGGGTCGAGTATGAAGCCGATGTTCACCACAAGCTTCTGGGTGAAGGCCAGCCATGTGACGTCGAAGAGCTGCACCTGCTGGCGCACACCCTCAACGATAAATTCAGGCGAACCGCTGAAAAAATATGTGAAAGCTACGATGTAGGCAAGCGTCATGGTTGTGCCCATTCCGAGAATGCCTAACACTCCGGCAGTCTTGCGCGACATGAATACCCCGCCGATGCCGAGAATGAGGAACATGGCGACAGGTATGGCCAGAATCAATATTGGAAGAGTGATGCCCATATCTTAATGTTTCATTTTATTGACGATATTGATGTCGGTGGCACCTACCGCGCGATATACGTTAATGATGATGGCAATGGCCACTGCTGTCTCGGCAGCGGCGATCGCAATCGAGAACAGGGTGAAGACCATACCCTCCATCATATCGGGGAAGAGATAGCGGTTGAAGACCACGAAATTGAGGTCGGCCGAATTCAGTATGAGTTCGAGCGAGATAAGAATCGCGATGAGATTCTTGCGGGTGACAAACCCGTAGACGCCGCAGGCGAGCATAACCACACTGGGCACCAGATACCATAACATACTTAAGTCCATGCTTCTTTATCTTTTACGGGCGACTACAACGCCACCGATGATACAAGCCAGAAGCAATACGCTGATTGCCTCGAATGGGAGAAGATACTGAAAACGGTTGGAGCCGACAAACGCCTCGCCTATGTCGTGCATGGTGATCTGCGGGCCACCGGCGAGCGCCTCGGCAAGAGAGGTGTCGTGGGGCAGAGGCATGTAGAAGAGGGCGAAGAGAAGCAGAACGGCTCCTGCTGCTGAGGCCACGATGCCGAGCACACGGCGATGAGACTCGATAGTGCCGCTCTTGTCGTCGGGCTTATGCGTGAGCAGAATCGAGAAGACGAAGAGCACCATTATGCCTCCGGCATAGACTGCCACCTGCACTGCACCGAGAAACTGGTAGCCGAGTTGGAAATAGGCCACAGCTGTCGCGAGAAGCACAAACAGCAGATAGGTGGCCGAGCGGAGGATGCGTTTTGATTTCACAGCGAGCACGCTGAAAACCACAATCGCAAGCGCCACGATGAAATAGACTATGATATTGCCTACTGAATCCATTGTTATTGCGTGTTAAGCATTATTATTCGTTAGGTTTGTTGTCGGGAGCCTCGGCCTTTGGAGCTTCGGCGGGAGCCTCAGGCTTGGGGGCCTCGGCAGCATCAGCGGCCTTGGGGGCTTCGGCGGGTGCCTCTGTCTGGGCGGCGGCCTTGGCGGCTGCATCCTTCTCGGCCTTTATCTTAGCGGCCTTTGCGAGAGCCTCGGCCTTGATGCGTGCGAGCTTCTCGGGATCCATCGCGGGTTTGGGCGCGGGGGCTGTATCGCTGTCAGCCGGCTCCGGACGGTAGTTGAGCTGTTTCACGAGCTTGTCGCGTGTGAAGACAGCCTGTTCGAAATCGTTGGAAAACTCCAGTGCTCCCTGCGGGCAGGTGGTGACACAGAGCATGCAGAACGTACAGCTACCCAAATCATACATATACTTGTCGAGCTTCCTCTTTTTCTTACCGTCGGGGAGCTCCACCATCTTTGTGGTGAGTTGGATTGTGCCGTTAGGACAGTTCATCTGGCAGATGCCGCAGCCGATACATCTGTGGCGCCCCTCGGCGTAATATTTCAGAGTGAGCTCGGCCCTGAACCGGTCGGCAATCTGGAGGGTCTGCCTGTTTTCCGGATACTGTTCCGTAATTTTAGGAGTCAGAAGCTCTTTGCCCGTCACGGCCATGCCGGTGACAAGCGATTTAATTCCTTTTCCGACTTCAGAAAAATACTCTACTAAATTGCTCATTTGAGTGCTGTTGGTTCTTTAGAATCGTAATGTATATAAATGATGGCGCCCGTCGGCGTCTGGTTGTTATCTTTTCACCTGGCCACCGATGATATCGAGCAGCTCGGTGGTGATGCTCTGCTGGCGCAGCTTGTTGTATTCCAGCTGCAGCTGGTCGAGAAGTTTCTTTGCGTTGTCGTTGGCCGACTGCATTGCCATCACTCTGGCTGCCTGCTCGGAGGCGCGGTTCTCGATGGTGACTTCCTGCATTGTCGAGAGCACGAACATCGGGAGCACTTCATTGAAGATCATATTGGCATCAGGCTCGAAGATATAGAGTTTGTTGTCGCTTAGCTCCTTCTTCTCCGTTGGCTTTCCCTGTATGGCCTCTTCCGTGACGGGGAAAATCTGCTTCATGACGGCCCTCTGGCGGCTCATCGAGTGATAGTGCATATACACGACCTCCACCAGGTCGAATCTCCCCGAAAGGAAATCGCCGCGAAGCGTGTGGGTGAAGTCGTTGACTGTCTCGCCCTCCATCTTGGAGTTGATGTCTTTCCCGATCTCCACCTTGAGATGGGCGGAGGCCAGCTTGCAGCACGGTTTGTGGAGCTTGCGGCCAACAGGGAAAAGAGTGATGTCGACATTCTCGCCGTATTTGAGCCGAAGCTCATCAAGTTTCGACAGGAAGAACTTGAAAAGATTGATGTTGTAGGCTCCGCAGAGACCGTCGTCAGTGCCATAGACGACAATCGCGATGCTCTTGACGTCGCGCGACACAATGAGCGGGGAATTGAAGTCGGTGTCGGTGGCGAGGATATGCGTCATCACCGACTTTATCTGGTTCTGGTAAGGCGTGAGCCTCTTCAGCTCAAGTTCAAACTTGTGAACCTTAGCTGAAGAGATCATTTTCATGGCGCCGGTGATCTTCTCACTCGACGACACTGAGCCGATACGTATCTTAAGAGCCTTTAAAGTTGCCATCTTTCGTTATAAGAATGAAACATATCAAAATTGCGGAGTCACGCCCGAAAGGCATCAGGCGCTATAGCGCGATGAAACCTCTGCGGCGACTTCCCTGATTTTCTGCTGCACGTCGTCGGTGAGCTGACCGGCTTTCAGAACGTCGAGCACCTCTTTCTGGTATTTTGCCTTGAGGAGCTGGAGGAACTGATCCTCGAATTCATGCACTTTCTCGACAGGCACATTCTCAAGCAGGCCGTTGACGCCGCAATATATCACGGCAATCTGGTTTTCCACGGTCCAGGGCTTGAACTGTGGCTGGATCAGAAGCTGCTGGTTTTTGCGTCCACGGTCGATGACGCGCGCTGTTACGGGGTCGATATCGCCGCCGAACTTGGTGAACGACTCGAGCTCGCGGAACTGTGCCTGGTCGGTCTTCAGCGTGCCCGCCACTTTCTTCATGGCCTTCACCTGAGCTGAGCCACCCACACGCGACACAGAGATGCCGACAT
Organism: uncultured Muribaculaceae bacterium; assembly: GCA_947626355.1. Classification (GTDB taxonomy): domain Bacteria; phylum Bacteroidota; class Bacteroidia; order Bacteroidales; family Muribaculaceae; genus Lepagella. The sequence continues at coordinate 17,620 of CANQRV010000003.1, read as the reverse complement.
TGATGGCCGGGCGTATACCCTGGTTGAAGAGCGATGTCTCGAGGAAGATCTGGCCGTCGGTGATTGATATGACATTTGTCGGGATATAGGCCGATACGTCGCCGGCCTGTGTCTCGATGATGGGGAGCGCCGTAAGAGAACCGCCGCCCTTGACGATGGGCTTGAGCACTGCGGGGAGGTCGTTCATCTGAGAGGCAACTTCCTGGTTGTCGATGATCTTCGCGGCTCTCTCGAGCAGACGCGAGTGGAGATAGAAGATATCGCCAGGGTATGCCTCGCGGCCCGAGGGACGCTTAAGGATCAGGGAGATCTCACGATAGGCAACGGCCTGCTTGGAGAGGTCGTCGTAGACAATGAGGGCATCGCGACCGGTGTCGCGGAAATACTCGCCGATGGCTACGCCTGCAAAAGGGCTGTAGTATCTCATCGACGCGGAGTCGGAAGCCGTAGCGGCAACGACAACAGTATAGTCGAGCGCACCGAATTTCTCGAGAGTGTGGACTGTGGCGGCTACGGAAGATGCCTTCTGGCCGATCGCCACATATATGCAGTAGACGGGCTTGCCGTCGAGGTAGTTCTGACGCTGGTTGATGATGGTGTCGATGGCGATTGCCGTCTTACCGATCTGACGGTCGCCGATGATGAGCTCGCGCTGTCCGCGCCCTATGGGAATCATTGCGTCGACGGCCTTGAGGCCGGTCTGAAGCGGCTGCTTCACGGGCTGCCGGAAGATCACACCCGGAGCCTTGCGCTCAAGGGGAAGATTGATCATCTTGCCGTCGATGGGCCCTCTGCCGTCGATGGGCTCGCCGAGCACGTTGATGACACGGCCGAGAAGGCCTTCACCGACAGGAATCGAAGCAATCTCACCAGTGCGGCGCACCGACATGTTCTCAGAGACGCTGTTGACATTGTCGAGCAAAACGACACCTACATTGCTCTCCTCAAGATTGAGGGCAACGCCCTTGACGCCGTTTTCAAACTCTACGAGCTCGTTGGATTTCACATTGTCGAGGCCATAGACGTGAGCCACACCGTCGCCTACTTCGAGCACGGTGCCTATTTCCTCAAAATTGGCCTTCGTGGATATGCCTTCGAGTTCTTCTTTTAATATATCAGATGTTTCGCTTGGATTAAGCATGGCTTTAATTGCTCCTTATAAGATTAAGTCGTAACTGTTCGAGTTCATTACTGATGGAGGCGTCCATCCTGACGGAGTCCACATCTATCAGGAATCCGCCGATGATGTCGGGGTTCACTCTCAAGGAATATTCAAGAGTGGTTTTGGGGAATGCCTTTTCGACGAGCGCCTTTATCTTGTCGGTCTCGGCTTGAGCGAGAGGGGTCGCGGTTGTGATCTGTACCTGCGATATATTCTTCTCCCCGCGGTAGATGTCGCGGTATGCAAGCATTATCAGATACATGAACTCCTCCCTGTGATGGGCGACGACAAGAGAGACAAACCGGGTGAAGACCTTGTCGGCATCCTTGCCAGCGGCCGTCACGAGCAGCTTCTCCTTGTCGGCTGCCTTCACGAAGGGGTTGGCCATCACCTTCTGCATCCCGCTGTTGTCCTGATAAGACTTTATCACGACCTTCGCGAGGGTGTAGACACTCTCGGTTGCGCCATTATCGGCCGCATATTTATATAGCGCCTTGGCATACCTGTTGGGAATCAGACCGTCGATCATCAGTTTAGTTTTTCTCTATTTCGTCCAACATTTTATTGACAAGGTCGGTCTGCGCTTTGTCGCTCTTCAGTTGAGTGCGAAGCATTTTCTCTGCAATTTCAAGAGAGAACTTGCTGACTTCGTTTTTGAATTCGAGCTCGGCCTTCTTGCGCGACTGTTCGATAGCGAGGTTGGCTGCGTCGATCACCTTTTTCGCCTCACGGGCGGCATCGGCTTTAGCATCCTCTACCAACTGCGACCTCATCTTAGACACTTCATTAAGCATCTCCGCCTGGCGTTTCTGAGCTTCGTCGATATACTTTTTCGCTTCATCGCGAGCCGAGTCGAGCTGCTCCTTGGCCTGACGCGCATATTCCACGCCACGGTCGATATTGTCGGCGCGGCTGTCGATATTCTTGAGAATGATTGGCCATCCCCACTTAGCGAGGATAAAGAACAGGATGATGAAAGCTACAAACATCCAGAACACAAGGCCGAAATCGGGTGTGAATAATTCCATTATTATCAGAAATTAGAATCTTACAGTCGTAAACGGTTTTAGCTGCCGACTCCCGTAGAGTCAGATGCCGCGCCCCCGCAGAGACGCGGCTATGCGCGCTCTGCGAAGGCCGGGGCCACACTGATGTTTAGATGAAGAGGGCGAGTGCGGCCACAATCACAGCAAACAGGGCAACACCTTCGACGAGGGCTGCGATCACAATCATGTTGGAGCGGATGTCGCCGACTGCCTCGGGCTGACGGGCGATAGCCTCCATGGCCGATGAACCGATCTTGCCGATACCGATACCGGCTGCGATGGCTGCGATTCCTGCTCCAAGGGCTGCACCGAGAGCTGCCAGAGGTGCTGCTGCTGCTAAAATCATTGATAACATAATTCTTTGTTTTTAAAGTTTATTGTTGTTTATTATTTCCTGTTTATCAAGCCTCCACTTCGGCCACGTCCTCATGGTCGGCGCCCTTTTCATCATGGCCGTTCTCCTGCGCCATGGCAATGAACATTGTGGAAAGCAGTGTGAAGACATATGCCTGGATAAAGCTGACAAGTACGTCGAGCGCGACCATGAAAATGGTGAAGATCACGGATATCACTACCGAGCCACCGATGGCTGCGGCACCGAAAGCCGCGAAGATGAATATCAGCATCACCAGAGTGATCACAATCATATGGCCGCCCATCATGTTGGCGAAGAGACGCACGCAGAGTGCGGCGGGCTTTGTGAAGATACCGAAGATCTCGATGATCTGCATTATCGGCAGCGGACATTTGAGCCAGATGGGCACATCGGGCCAGAAAATCTCCTTCCAGTAATGCTTCTTGCCAAGCACGTTGGTCATTATGAACGTGAGTGTGGCAAGCACGAGCGTCACGGATATGTTGCCGGTGAGGTTGGCTCCACCCGGAAAGATCACTATCAGTCCGAGAAGGTTCATCGTAAGGATAAAGAAGAAGCACGTCAGAAGATATGGCGCGAACTTCCTTGCCTTGTCATGAAGAGTGTCCTTGATGACTCCCGTGTAGATGAAGTCAATGAGAAGCTCCAGGAATCCCATTCCCTTGCGGGGGGCCTTGAAGCCCTTGCGGGTGTAATATCTCACCGCACTCATCACCATCCACGTTACGATCAGGACGGATATGAAGAGCGCCATGACGTTTTTCGTTATGGAGAAGTCAAGTGTTCTGTATTCCCGATAGTATACATTATCCACCTCACAGTAACCGCCGACGACATTCGCCGCGGGCTCGGCGCCTGGCTTTGCCATCTGGGCATCAGCTATGGCCTTGACCTCAGCCTCCTTCTCCTGCGGGAGAGGGAAAAGCTCGACCACTTTGTTCTTATGCTTGCTTACATGGGCAATCACAAAATGATAGACCTTTCCATCGCGCTCCACATCGTGAATCACGGGCTTCAGGTGATGGGTCTTCTTGCCGGTGGCCAGATCCTCCTCCACTATCACCTCGGTGAGCTTTGCGGAAGAGAACATGAACCATTGGCCGTCTTCTGCCCTAACTATTACCGGAAGCGGGATACGGTAGACATGTGAGAAAGGGACCTCCCAGCCATAGCCGTCGCCAAGGTGCTCGAATATCACCTCCTTCACATCAAGGTCGCTCTTGCCCTCATCGCCCCCGGCCCGGGCAGGAAGCGCCGCGTCGAAAAGAGTGATGACGAGTGTCAGCAAGATTGAGAGCCTTTGAAATTTCATCTCATCTCATTTGTTAGGGTCGTGGCGTCAATAGACACACACAGCGACCACATTATTGTCCACATCCGCAAGGCCTCCCTTGATCTCTACCGATTTCTCCTCTCCCTCGGGCGTACGGTAGACTACCTTGCCGGGGGTGAGCACGGAAATTAACGAGGCGTGATTGTTGAGCACGGTGAACGAGCCCAACGCTCCGGGCATTGTGACCGATTCAGCCTTGCCGCTGAACATCACCTCTTGCGGCGAAATGATTTCGAGTGTCATCCTTTTGGATTTAAATATCTTGAATTATTACTTTACTTCTGCAAGTATCTTCTTGCCCTTGGCGATAGCCTCGTCGATCGTGCCGACATTGAGGAATGCCTGCTCGGGATACTGGTCGACCTCGCCGGCGAGAATCATCTTGAAGCCACGGATCGTCTCGGCCAGAGGCACCATCACACCCGGCAGGCCGGTGAACTGCTCTGCAACGAAGAATGGCTGCGAGAGGAAACGCTGGGCGCGGCGGGCGCGGGCAACCACGAGCTTGTCTTCATCGCTGAGCTCGTCGACGCCGAGGATGGCGATGATATCCTGAAGGTCGTTGTATTTCTGAAGAAGCTGCTTCACCTGCTCTGCTACCTGATAGTGCTCCTCGCCTACGATATTGGGATCGAGGATACGCGATGTGGAATCGAGCGGGTCGACAGCCGGATAGATACCGAGCTCGGAAATCTTACGCGAAAGCACGGTGGTGGCGTCGAGGAAGTTGAAGGTTGTGGCAGGAGCTGGGTCGGTAAGGTCGTCGGCCGGCACATAGATCGCCTGCACGGAAGTGATCGAGCCTTGCTTTGTCGACGTGATTCGTTCCTGAAGGGCACCCATCTCAGATGCGAGGGTGGGCTGATAACCTACAGCCGAAGGCATTCGGCCGAGAAGCGCCGACACCTCGGAACCGGCCTGAGTGAAACGGAAGATGTTGTCGATGAAGAGGAGCACATCCTTACCGCCGCCCTCGTTGTCGCGGAACTGTTCGGCGACCGTAAGACCGGAGAGCGCCACACGGAGACGGGCGCCCGGCGGCTCGTTCATCTGGCCGAAGACAAGTGTGGTCTGAGAATTGGCGACTTCATTCATGTCGACATCAGCGAGGTTCCACTCCCCTTTCTCCATGCCGTCGGTGAATTTCTTGCCGTATTTGATAATGCCGCTCTCGATCATCTCGCGGAGCAGGTCGTTGCCTTCACGGGTACGCTCGCCGACGCCGGTGAACACGGAGAAACCGTTGTGGCCCTTGGCGATGTTGTTGATAAGCTCCTGGATAAGCACTGTCTTGCCTACACCGGCGCCACCGAAGAGGCCGATCTTACCACCCTTCGAATATGGTTCGAGAAGGTCGATCACCTTGATGCCTGTGAACATGATCTCGGTGGAGATGGCAAGCTCATCGAAAGCCGGAGCCGGCTGATGGATGCCTCTGAGCTTATCACGGTTGAGGTCGGGAAGGTGGTCGATGGCATGACCGGTGACATTCAGGAGGCGTCCTTTCACCTGGTCGCCGGTAGGCACGGCGATGGGTCGGCCCAGGTCCTCGGCCTTCACACCGCGGCGTATGCCGTCGGTGCTCTCCATGGCAACGCATCTCACTGTATCCTCACCGATATGCTGCTCCACTTCGAGAATCAGCACCTCGCCGTCGTCGCGTGTCACCTTAAGGGCGTTGTAGATAGGGGGTACATTTTCCTTACCGCCCTCGAAGGAGACGTCGATTACAGGCCCGATTACCTGGGTCACTGTTCCGATATTAGCGCTCATATATTAAAAGTCGTTATTCTATAATAGTACGTGTTAATTCTTATTGAGGCATATTGTCAGAAATGCCAGCCGAGAGCTACAAACACAGCCATCAGAAGGAGGTTTGCGAGCGAAAGGGGCATGAGGTATTTCCACTCGAACGCAAGCATCTGGTCGATACGCACACGGGGGAAAGTCCACTTAAACCAGATTATGACGTAGGAGATGAAGAAAGCCTTTCCGAGGAACCATACCACAGAGGGGATGTAGTCCATCACAGCATTGAAGCCGCCCCATCCCGGGATGTGGAGAGGCATCCATCCGCCGAGAAACATCAGCGAGGCAATGCCCGACACAATGAAGAGGTTGAGATACTCGGCGAGATAGAAGAATCCGAAATGGATACCGGAATACTCCGTATGGTAGCCGGCGGTGAGCTCATGCTCAGCCTCGGGAAGGTCGAACGGGCCACGGTTGGTCTCCGCCGTAGCCGCTACTACATAAATCAGGAAAGCGATGATGGCTGGGATATGCCCGCGGAAAATAAACCATGTCTTCTCCTGTGCCCATACGAGTTCGGTGATGTTCATGGTACCGGCAAACACCACGATGGTGATGATGGCAAGACCGAGGGAAATCTCGTAGGAAATCATCTGCGCACCGCTTCGCATGGCACCGATGAGAGTGTATTTATTGTTGGAGGCCCAGCCTGCGAGCAGGATACCGAGCACACCCACCGACGAGACCGCGAGGATGAAGAAGATACCTATATTATAGTCGATGATCTGAAGGCCGCGTCCCCAGGGAAGACACGCCAGCATGGTGACCGAAGAGATGATCACCAGATAGGGAGCGAGCTTGAAAAGGAAGCGGTCGGTGTTCTTAAGACAGATCAGCTCCTTGACAAGAATTTTGAACATGTCGGCAAACACCTGCATGACACCCCATTTACCGACACGCATCGGGCCGAGGCGGCATTGAAACCAGGCGCAGAGCTTGCGCTCGTAGAGGATATAGAAGAGTGCGAGCACTGTGTATGTGCCGAGCACGAGCACAGCGATGATGACGCATTCAATGAGCACCACGAGCCAGTCGGCGATGCCGAGGCCGAGGAGCCAGTTGTTGAATTCGCTTGTCCAAATTCCGAAATTAAACATGTGACAAAGCCCTGTGGGCGGGTTGTTATTAAGTTTCAGTAGAGGTTAGTAGTCGGTATTGCTGAAGATTAGCGGTCGATATCGGGAATCACGAAGTCGAGGGCCGCGCCGATGGTGATGAGGTCGGCGATCATATAGCCCGAGCATGTGAGATCCATGACACCCACAAGGTTGAAGCAGGGGCTCTGGAAGTGCACGCGGTAAGGATTCTTCTGACCGTCAGACTCGATATAGACGCCGAACGTGCCACGCGAGGCTTCCACCTGCTGATACCAGCGGCCAGCGGGGAGCTTTATGATCTTGGGCACCTGGGCGCGTATGTCGCCTTCCGGAATGTTGTCGACGAGCTGCGCAAGGATCCTGCAGCTCTGCTCTATCTCGCGCATCCTCACCATATATCGTGAATAGGAGTCGCAGCCGTCGAGAAGCACCTCGTCGAAGTCGAGCTCCGAATACACAGCATACGGATGCTTCTTGCGGCAGTCGCAGCTCCAGTTGGAGCCTCGTCCGCTCGGGCCGGTGATGTCGTAGTTGACGGCATCCTCCTTCGAGAGATAGCCGACCTTCTTGAGGCGGTTCATCGCGATGATATTTCCGCTGAATACGGTGTGGTATTCCTTGAGGGCCTTTGGCATCACCTCGAGCAGGTGGTGGACATCCTTCCTGAAATCGGGGTGAAGGTCGGCGATGACGCCGCCGATCACGTTATAGTTCATCGACATACGGGCGCCGCATGTCTTCTCGAATATGTCGAGCACCATCTCTCGCTCGCGGAAACCATAGAAGAACGCCGTAGTAGCGCCGAGGTCCATGGCCGTACAGCCGAACGACAGGAGGTGGGAGGAGATACGCATCAGCTCGTCCATCATCACTCGGATCACCTGTGCGCGGCGTGGCACCTCAAGGCCGAGGGCCTTCTCGATGCACATGCAGAGGCAATGGCGGTTCTGGTGAGCTGACATGTAGTCCATACGGTCGGTGAAATGAAGTATCTGTGGATAAGTGAGTCCCTCGGAGAGCTTCTCGATGCCGCGGTGGATATACCCGGAGACGACATCGACCTTCCTGACGGTCTCGCCGTCGACGGAAGCGCGGAAACGCATCACGCCGTGTGTGGAGGGATGCTGCGGGCCGATGTTGACCACATAGTCGTCTTCGCCGAACACCTTGCCGGGCACGGCCTTCACCTTGCCCTTGGCATCCTCGACGTAGGAGACGGTATCGTCCTCGTTTTTCTCGTCGTCGAGCGGTATGGGGTTGAGATCCGGATTGGCGTCATAGTCCTTGCGAAGAGGATAGCCCTTCCAGTCGTTGCGCAGGAAGAAGCGGCGCATGTCGGGGTGGTTGATAAACTTGATGCCGTAGAAGTCGTAGACCTCGCGCTCCTGAAAATTGGCCACCTTCCAGAGGGAGCTTACAGAGTGGATCATCGGCTCCTTGCGGTCGGCCACAGCCACCTTTACAGAAATCACCGCCCAGTCGTGGGAGGTGGATGTGAGATAATAGATGACCCCGAGCTCATCCTTCCAGTCCATGCCGACCACAGCGGAGAGCACGTCGAAGTCCAGGTCTTTGTTCTCCTTGAGGGCCTTGGCCAGAGGGAACCAGTCCTTCTCGGGCACAGTCACTAAGAGAGTGTCGCCCTCGGAGAAAGTTGCCGAGGAGCATATCTTGCTGATTATTTCTTTAAAATCGCTCATAGTGTATGAATAATGGCTGGGATTAACCTATCTGACCTTTCTCAGAGGGATGCTTTGCGAAAAACTCATCGATTTTCTCCTTGCGGTTGACGCCCCCGAAGAATTTCTGCACCTTGATCTTGCGCTGTAGCTGCATCAGGCCGTAGAACATGGCCTCCGGACGGGGAGGGCAGCCGGGAATGAAGACGTCGACGGGGAGAATCTTCTCCACGCCGGGTACCACGCAATAGGAATTCTTGAAGGGACCGCCCGACACGGCGCAGCCGCCACACGCGATTACATACTTCGGCTCGGCCAGCTGCTCGTAGAGCCTGCGGAGCACCGGAGCCATGCGATGAACGATTGTGCCCTGCACCATGATGTAGTCGGCCTGACGGGGCGAGTTGCGCGCCACCTCGAATCCGAAGCGCGCCATATCATATCTGGCGGCCCCGAGGCTCATGAACTCAATGGCGCAGCAGCTCGTGCCGAAGCAGAGCGGCCACAGCGAGTTGGAGATGCCCCAGTTGATGAGTTTGTCGAAATTGCCTACCACGACGTTGGCGCCGGTGGCGTTGAGTTCTTCAACCAACTTGTCGATATACTCGTTGTGCTTGAAGTCCTCGTGCTTCATGCTTTTGATTTTCACGTCCATTTGAGAGCTCCTTTCCGCCAGGCGTAAGCGAGGCCAACTATCAGGATAAACATAAAGATGCCGATGCAGAGCAGACCCGAGGGGCCAAGAGCGTTCATCTTGACGGCCCAGGGATAAAGAAACACAGTCTCGACGTCGAAGATCAGGAAGAGGATCGCGAATATGTAATATCCGGCCTTAAACTGAATCATCGACTGCCCGCGGGTAGGGATACCGCATTCATAGGGCTCTGATTTCTTTACCGAGAATGACTTCGGCGAGATCAGGCGTGCAATCAGCAGAGCGGCAAACACCAGCACCGCGCCTGTGACGACTGCGGTAATGGCGAGGACACCGTTGCTTATCTCCAACAAAAGATTCATATATTCGATATATATAAGATGTTATGCCGTTTTTATGGTATTATGGAATCGTGTCGCTAAACACGGTCGCGGTGCAAAGTTACTTAAAAAAACTTATATCGGCAAATATATTTGCAGGTAATACGAAAGAGAGCGCGACGCATTGCCGTGCCGCGCTCTGTGGAAATATATCCTGCTGTGCTATGTGAGTCATTTTTTTGACCGGCATCTGTCTCAGAAGAGGCAGTAGACGCCGCTGAACATCCCGTGATAACGGTCGCCGACATTGAACTCCATGGCCACCTGGTCGAGATTGTCGGAGGTCGTGGTCATCGAGAATTTCTTGAAGGGGTATTTTGGGTTGGGCGTGGTGGCGGCTCCCTCCACTACCTCGGGGATGATATCCTCCCCAGTTATACGGTAGCCGTTGGCCATGGTCTCTACGGGAAGCGCTTTGAGAATCATGGCGGTGATCTTCTGCGGTTGCTGGGGCGCGAACTGGGCATTGTATATCACGACATCCGCTGTCATCTTCTCGACGTCGATTACTGCACGATAGACGATGTCCTTGTTCTCGAAGCTGCCTGCATTGCCGTCCTTGTCGGTGTAATGGGTTGTGGTGGTGCCGGCATAATAGGCATCGCGGCAGAATGTGCGCACGGTGTACTCATTGCCTATGTTGTATTTCAACACGGGGACCGGAGTAGGCGTGGCGATACCCGTTATGCCAGGCACGGCAGTGCTGATATAGTAGGCTGCCGAGGTGATTCGGCCCGAGAAGTTATTGAGGGGCAGTGAGCTGTCCTGATTTACGTTGCCGGAGCATCCGTTAAACGAAATCACGGTGCCTAACGCCGAGACGGTCTGGGTATATGGAGTCTCTCCGGTGACGAAGGAAGATTTTGACGTACCGAGCATAAGGTCGGCGGTCGATACCGTGAGGTCGCTTCCCTTCAGATAGAAGGAATATGTGCCGGTCGACATATAGGGCTTGACATCTGCATTGGAAGGAGTCACCAGGTTGACGATGTTGTAGACGAGCGTCTGCTCACGATTGTCGTCGCCGTCGCCGAGGCATGACGTGAGGAGGGGGGCCGCGAGGGCCACGGCGCCGAGCGCTAAGGATGATTTGATTTTCATTATTGATATCTTAAAGTGTTTCTTAACTGATAACGGAGAAGAGAGTCAAATATTGATACGCAGTGTCATGCCGATCTCACGGGGTCTGCCCCTCTGCAGGAATTCGTTGCCCATCGACACGAAATAGAAAGTGTCGTAGCTGACGCTGTTGAGGTTTCTGACCCACACCTGGAAGTCGCCCCGGCGTCCGGTGAAGGTAGCGCTGATGCCTGTGACGAAATACATGTTCTGGTGGAGGGTATTGGCCTCGTTCCAGTAGATGCGGCCGGTGCCCTTCATGTTTATGTCGAAAGTGAGTCCCGACAGCCAGGAAGTCACGTTGGGGAAGGTGTATAGCGCCTGGAGGAAGAGGGTGTTGCGCGGCACGTAAGGAAGCGCGTTGCCGCTGAAGTTGTCGTGGCCGTCGAAGAAATGGATGAAGGTGGCGTTGGTGTAGCCATAGTTGGCGCGGAGCGCCATCCCTTCCAAAGGCTTGACGGTGAGGCTTGCCTCGCCTCCCCAGCTGCGGGTCTTTCCCGCATTTGTCATGATGCGTCCGGTGGTTGTGCCGTCGGGAAACATGGTGAGCTGCTGGTCGCGGCAGTATATATAGAATAGGGCGCCGTCGAGAAGAAGCCTGCCTCCGAGAAAGTCGAGATGGGCGCCGACCTCGAAATTCCAGCTCTGCTCCGGCTTGTAACCCACCACATCGTCGATGTCGTAGGAGGCGCCGACGCCCATGATGCCCATAAGGCGCTGCTGCAGCACGTCGCTGAACATCTGGGTGTTGAAGCCGCCCGACTTATAACCCTTCGATATGTTGAGATACACATTGTCGTCGGCAGAGATGTCGTAGAGGGCTGTGATCTTGGGGAGGAGAGTAAGGAAATGCCTTGAGCGCTCACCGCGGTCGTCGATATCCACCGGCACGTGGCGCATCGGAGTCAGCTCGCCCCCGCCACCGGTCTGCATGATGGTGTAGCCTGTGGAGCAGTCGCTGTGATACTTGAGGGTTGTGTGCTCGTAGTCAAGCCTGACGCCGGCTGTGAAATGCCAGCGGTCGAGGTCGAGTCGCGACTCATGGTAGGCCGCGAGGCCCCATGTCGGAATCCTGAAATTGGAATTGAGCACAAACGACCTGGAATCCCATTGGATCGGATAGTCGGGATTGGAGGAATTGCGGTGGTCTTCGATCAGTGACGATATTCCCTGGTTCTTGAAGGTCACCGGCGCGGTCATGTTCTGATGGCGATGGAAGGCGAAGGCGCCGAAGAGCCATCGGTAGATGCCCCCGTCGTCCACCGGCTTAAACACGAGATCCTGCGTCACGCCTGTCTCATGCTGCTTCTGCATGAGAGTGAAATAGTCGAGCGGAAGGAAATCCTGGTCGAGGGTAAGGTTGTCAGATATAAACTGGTAGGAAGTGATGGAGGTAAGTGAGAACCGGTCGCCGGTATATCCCAGTGTGAGCCCGTCGGAGACGGTGACGCGATGATAGAAGCAGGTATCGTTGTATGATATCTTTCCGGTCTGCACGGAGGCATAAGGATAACCGCCCTGGCGAAGCATTCCGATGTTGGCCGCGTTGCTGATGCGGAGACGGCGCGAAGGATTCCACTGGGCCTTCAGTCTGAAATTGAAAAGCCTCTCGCGGTCGAGCTTAGTGCTGTCGTAGTCATTGGTATAGAAGCCTGAGGATGCCGAGAACGAGGCTATGGCTGCAATGCCGAAATTGCGGCCGAAGCGGTGATACCAGCCCGCGGAGCCCCTGAAGGGATTGTTGGTGGCCGTCTGCACGGAAAGACGCCATCCCTGATAGGACATAGGTGATAGAGTCTGGATATTGATGAGGCCGGCCATGGTGTTGCGGCCGAAGAGGGTTGACTGCGGGCCTCGGAGCATCTCCACCGACACCATGTCGGAAAGGTCGAAGTCGTAGGCGTTCTTATTAAGGACAGGCACATTGTCGACATTAAGGCCGACCGACGGCTGGTCGATGCGGGCGCCGATGCCCCTGACGTAGATGGTGCTTGTGATTCGTGAGCCATAATCGGGGATATAGAAGTTGGGCACTACATCCGACAGGCCCTTGATGGCCACCACATTGAGATGGTTGAGCTGGGGTGCGGTCACGATGGATGCCGCCACGGGCTGCCCGCGCAGCGATGAGCTCTGCTTTACGGCCACTACACTGACCTCCTCGAGGCCGGTGACCTGTGTGGAATCCGCCTTTGCTCCGGTCTGGGCGCGGGAAGACGCACACCATAGAGACAAGACTGTTAAGACGAGAATACATCTGACTGACATAACGGCTGCAAAATTACTGTAAAGAGCCGAGACCTGCAATCATCAAAATTGATGATTTTTAGATTTGCATATATCGCCCCATAATGGTATATTTGCAGACGCAACCAAACGAAACCAACACAATCATGAAATCCATAAAGGAAATCTACCGCATCGGCACCGGCCCGTCATCGTCGCATACGATGGGTCCGCGCAAGGCCGCCGAGATATTTCTCAGAAAACACCTTCACGCCAGCGGGTATGAAGTGACGCTCTACGGAAGCCTTGCCGCCACAGGCAAAGGGCATATGACCGACCAGGCCATCATCGACGTGCTGAGCCGCAACGGGCTGCCTGTGGAAATCAAATGGAAGCCCGAGGTGTTTCTTCCCTATCATCCCAACGGCATGACATTCCGGTCGCTCAACGAAGCCGGCCTTCCCTCCGACGAGTGGACGGTCTACAGTGTGGGCGGAGGCGCGATAGAAGGGGAAGGACTGGAACACAACGATGGCGCCGAGATATATAACCTGAATACCCTCAGCGAGATAATGGACTACTGCGAACGCAGCGGACGCAGCTATTGGGAGTATGTGGAGCAATGTGAGGGCCAAGGCATCTACGACCACCTGCGCGATGTCTGGCAGACGATGCGCAAGGCTGTGGAAGACGGGCTCGCCACCGACGGGCGTCTTCCGGGGCCACTCAACCTCAGGCGCAAGGCACCGGCCTACTTCGTCAGGGCGGAGGGGTATCGCGATAATCTGCGGTCGCGCGGGCTCGTGTTCGCCTACGCGCTGGCGGTCAGCGAGCAGAACGCCTCGGGCGGAGAAATCGTGACCGCGCCTACCTGCGGCTCGAGCGGCGTAGTGCCCGGCGTGCTATACCATCTATGGAAGAGCCGCGATTTCCCGGAAAAGCAGATGCTTCACGCCCTGGCCACCGCAGGCCTCATAGGGAATGTGGTGAAGCACAACGCGAGCATCTCCGGAGCCGATGTGGGTTGTCAGGGGGAGGTCGGCGTTGCGTGCGCGATGGCTGCCGCGGCAGCATGCCAGCTTTTCGGAGGGAGCCCCGCGCAGATAGAATATGCGGCGGAAATGGGCCTCGAGCATCATCTCGGCATGACGTGCGACCCGGTATGCGGCCTTGTGCAGATTCCCTGCATCGAGCGTAACGCCTATGCCGCCGCAAGGGCCCTCGACGCCAACATCTACTCCACATTCTCCGACGGCCAGCACCGTGTGTCGTTCGACAAGCTCGTACAGGTGATGAAAGAGACAGGCCACGACCTTCCCTCGTTATATAAGGAGACCGGCGCAGGCGGCCTTGCCAAGGACTATACCGTCGACAACGTGCAGCTTAACCGCAATCCCTCCTGACATACAGACACATATCCCGCGAGTATGTCAACATTCCGACTCCATACCCTCGGCTGCGGCTCCGCAAAGCCGTCGCTCCGCCATATGCCGTCGTGCTCCGTGGTGAACCATCACGAGACCCTCTACATGATAGACTGCGGAGAGGGCGCGCAGCTGGCTCTGATGAAGCAGCATCTGCCCCTCCCGAAGCTGCGCCATATATTCCTTACGCATCTACACGGCGACCATGTGCTCGGCCTGCCGGGACTCATCGGCACTATGGCGCTCCAGCAGAAAGGCGGAGAGGTGACCATCCATACTTTCGCCGACGGCAAAAAGATCCTCAGCGAGATATTCAACTATTTCTGCCGCGAGACTCCTTTCGACATACGATTCAACGTGATCGGACATGAGAACGCCGTCGTTTTCGAGAACCATGCCCTGAGAGTGCGCACCGTGGCTCTCGACCACCGTGTGGCCGCCGTCGGCTACGTCTTCGAAGAGAAACCCAAACTCCGCCATATCAACGGCGAGATGGCGAAATATCACGAGGTGCCACACTATAGGATGCGGGAGATCAAGGAGGGCGCCGACTTCGTAAAGCCCGACGGCACGGTTGTGGCAAACGACATACTGACTACGCCGCCCTCTCCCGCGCTCAGCTACGCCCATCTCGGCGACACCGTGTTTCACGGGAGGATAGCGGAGGAGGCGGGCCCTGTGACGCTGATGTTTCATGAGACCACATATCTCGAGAGCGAGAAGGCTCTGGCGGCTCCTTACGGGCACTCCACTGCACGTCAGGCCGGCGAGGCCGCGTGTATAGCCGGTGCCCACACGCTCATCACCGGCCATTACAGCTCGCGCTACAAGGATTTCACGCCGTTTAAAGCTGAGGCCGAGAGCGTATTTCCCCGGGTAATCCTCAACGACGAGGGGCTCGTGACAGACCTTACAAAGCTCTGACTACGTTGACAGTAATAAAACTTCAAGGGGGCGTGGAAAAATCCACGTCCCCTTGAGTTTATATCCACCGCTTGAAACGGTCTCGGGAATGCTTATTTCACGATCACCTTAGCGGAAGCAGACTGCTCGCCGGCTACGACCTTCACGATGACAACGCCGTTGGCGTTCACGTTGACGTAGTTGGCGCCGTTGCGGAGGTCAACGCGGTTGACCATGCGGCCGTCTACAGTGTAGAACTCTGCGACACCTGCCTGAGGCACGTCGATCATCACGCGTCCACCCTGAGTGCGCACGTTGATGTCGGAAGCTGCCACATCGGCAACACCGGAGAGATCAGTGTTCCAGTCAGCGAAGGGAACGCGCTGGCCACCGAGCACCTCACCCGTATTGCCGTCGAGAAGCACGTAGTTGATCTCAGCATTCTCAACGTTGGTGAGAATCTTGGAGTCGGGAAGCGTGAACTCGAGCTTGCCTTCTACAGGCTCATATGCCTTGAAGCTGACCGTCATTTCCTCGCCGGAGAGGTTGGGATAGGCGGCACGGCAGACATCGTTGAACTCAAGACCCCTGACGGAACCACCGCCCTCTGTGAAGATATGGAAGAACGGAAGGGCATCCTCGGGGAAATACTGGAGAAGCTGGCTGTCGGAAGTGCCGCTGATGTAGTTCTGCTGAGCCCAGCTCTTACCCGTCATATGGTTCTCTGTCACTATTGCGAGCACCTTGATGGCTTTGTTCTCCTGGCTGAATGTCTGCATATTTGCGAAATTGACCACTACGCCCTGTGTGGCGGGATCATAGTCGATGCGTGTCACGCCACCCTTGGTATATGTCTTGCTGTGGATGAGGTCGTTGACATAGCTGTAGCTCTCGAGCGGGTGCAGACCATATGTACGGTTGATCGAGCAGAACGGATAACCGTTGAAACCGAGGAGAGCGGCAATCTGCGACATTTCTCTGTCAAGTGCGTCTATGGTCATGTTGTCGCCGTTGTGTACAGCGGAAGCCATATAGTTGCCCTGATTCTCGCCCGGAGTGGAGAAGATGGAGTTGTAATACTCAAGGGCAGCATATCCGTAGGTGCAGTAGCCACACCAGAGGCCGGTGTTCTCCTCGATGAGGACAGTCTGCGGGAATGCCATCTCGGGGCAGAGAAGCATACCGGATACCACAGTGGCGGGAGCGCCTTCGTAGTTGGGGGTGATGGTGACGGTGTATCCCTGGGATGTGGCGCCCATCATGTCGATGTTCTCGAATGCGAAGGTCGTCGCCTTCACCTTGTTGTTCACGAGCTGTGTCTCGGTGGAATATGTAGCCTCGAAGCCGTTGTCGGTGCGCAGCACTGCCGTGAAGCCGGGAGTTGTCTGCGCAGTGCAGATACCCACGGTCATCTCAAGGCGCGGATTGCTCTCGTTGATGAGCACAGTGCCCAGAGAATTGGCGTTTGCCACAGTGATGTAGTAGGGGCCGACATTGATGTAGCCGAAGCCGGCCATACCGGTGGTATTGTCGCAGTTGACGAACGCAAGACGAACCTTCTTGCCCTGATATCCGGAGAGCACGTAGCGACGCTCTATGGCCTTCACGTTATTGCCGCCTCCTTTGAGGTTGCCGGAGTAGATTTCGGTGAAATCCTCCTTTGCCTCTCCGGTTTCGGAGATACAGATGCGGTAGTAGTTTTTTGAGTTGTTGCCAAAGACCACGAAGTCATATGCAATCACAAACTCGTTGTCGGTCACTTCGAACTCCGGAGTGATCAGCCACTCGTCGGATTTCTCGCCACCCTCGAACTGGGAGGGGCTGAAGGCATAGTAATCTGTGCCGGCGGAAAGCAGGTTGTAGGCGTTTGTTGCGCTGTATTCCTTGAAATACTTAGCCAGATCGCCTGATGGTGTGGCGTCGATGCCATAGGTAGTCCACGTCAGCCCGGTGTTGAACTGGGCGTCGAAGTCAGATACCAGATATCCCGGTGTCTGGACCGCGGCGCCTGCGGTCATGGCGACGGCGCAGGCAGCCAATAAGGTAGATAATTTTTTCATTTTGTTGATTTTAAATGATAAATGATATTAATGACGTCAAAATTACAAAAAAAGTTTCAATAATACAATAGTTCGTTAAAAAATTATTCATAGGCTAAGCGGCATCTACCGCCAAGCCAAAGAGTTCTTTGACAAGTTTAGCATTTAAAGTCTTGTTCGGGTCAATTCCGCTCAGGTCAAAAAATCTTTTTATGAAATGAGCGTTGACCATCAGAGACTTAATTTGACCAATAGAAAAAGGCATCTTCGTCTGCTTCCTGAGCACCTTGGTTATGACCCGTCCTGAAAAATGTTGACTGGGATTTGTATTGTTAAATGTTAATATATGTTCAAAGTCCGGAGAGACTT
>CANQRV010000002.1 GCA_947626355.1 uncultured Muribaculaceae bacterium | reverse complement strand
AAGTCTCTCCGGACTTTGAACATATATTAACATTTAACAATACAAATCCCAGTCAACATTTTTCAGGACGGGTCATTGAATTGAAAATCGCCGAAGACCTATAAACCCTACTCAACTGAGGCAAAAGTAAGTCGGATAGAAGTTGCCAACCGACTTGCTCCAACGCTGCAATGCCGCTGTATATTAGGGTTTTACAATGACCTGCATCTCCTTCTTTACTTTCTACGGAGGAAAGTGAAGAAGATGCGCAGGAGGATGTCATGGCTCTCCATGTTATTTGCCCGGTCTATGGGTTGAAACATGTGTAAGTCGGCGTCGGGGCAGCCTGATTTTTGAACGATAGTCAGTCTCTTTCAGCGGGCAGTTTCCTCATCGAAAATGCGGTTGAATAACTCGTCAAGCAGGGGTTTGTCGGAGATAATCTGATGGACCACTTCCCAGAAATTGACAACATCTAACAGTGGCGCCGCTGAATATTGACGAATCAGTTTTGATATGCGCTCGTATGAACCCTTGTATTTATCCTCGGTAAGCCGTTCCGAAAGCTGGCACATATCTTCCATGACAATCCTCTCTCCCTTCTTCGTGCGGTCAACGCGACGGGTGATATAGCATAACTCGCCATCGGCAAACCGGATCAGGGAGTGCGTCACGGTCTTTATTCCGGCTGCTTCGGCCATGTGCATGGTCAGGTCTTCGTTCTCCGGCAGATTGGCGAAACGGTCGGTCTGGGGTTTCAGTATAAAACGTCCCCATATTCCAACGATAGTGAACCGTTGAGGCTCTCCGGCGCGACCGCGTGAGATGTCGAGCGACAGCTTTGCCTGAACACCGGTTACAGTAGTGCTTGCCGTCACTATCTCACGTGCCAGTTCCTTGATATTGTCGCGGGTATAGGGCAAGACCGGCACCGTCGTCGATTCAAATATTTTGCGGGCACACGTCTTATGGTAATCGACTTCACCATCTGCCAACGGCTTATAGCAGTAAAGACACTTATTCATTGCCGTCCTCCTTTCTTTCCATAGGTATGACTCTTACATTACCGATGCCGTCTTTGCAGCAGACGAGCAGCAATGAAAATCTGTCGCGGACCGAAATTTTCCAGCTCTGTTCCGCTATGTCGAGGAGCCAGCCTTCGGGAATGAGTCCGTCAAAGAACGGAAAAAGCACATTGTCGCGGTATGGCTTATCGGTCAATGGTAAAGTAAGACTCACAGCAACAGCAACATTCGATTTCAGGTAATCGGAGTTGTAGCGAAATTCATAACCCAAATCATCTTCGGTCAGAATTCCGGCGAGCACATTATTCAGAAATACCTTTGCCTGTTTCATACCTCAGTGATTTTAGCCGGAGTCATTTCGGCTCCGAACATTGCAAGAACTTGATTCACTTTGTCAAGGCGAAGAGTCGTTTTCTCTTGTTCAAGTTCGCGCACAAAGCGAAGACCGACCCCGGATTTCTGGGACAGGTCAACTTGCGTAAGCCCGAACTGCTTACGCATCTCCTTAACATATTTAGCTAACTGAGTCATGCGATATACCCTTTAGGGGATATTCATTCTAAACCGGTAAGAGGCTGGGCGGTCTGCATTGTTGGCGGCGGTTATGCCGTCAACAGGTGACGGTGCAGGCACTGACACCTTTTGACCGCATCGCGCCTATGCTCAACTGCGGAAATATCATTCACGAGCGAGCTGAAAGGGCTTGTCGGCGAAGCCGGTGCGTTTCAGCAGTCCTCGGGTCTGTGGAGGCCATTATGGCTTTTGCTCCATCGCTTTCATCGGACATTTCCACACACATTTGCCGCATTCGATGCAGAGGCTATAGTCTATTACCGGAAAGCCGTCGGCATCCTGTGAAATCGCTCCGACCGGACACATCTTAATCAGTGGACATACATGGTTGTGGGGGCATATACTTTTATTGACCTGTATCATAGTTCTATTTTTTTATTTGCAAAGTTAAGTGTTATTCCACGTTCTACAAAATAGATTTTTTATATCTTTGCATCGAATTTACCGAACACAAATAGGACTATATGACACTCCAGCAAATGGAATACATTGTGGCGGTTGATAAATACCGCCATTTTGCAAAGGCGGCGGAATCGTGCGGCGTTTCGCAGTCCACCCTGTCTTCTCTCGTTCAAAAACTTGAGGCGGAACTTGATGTGACTATATTTGACCGCAATAGTCATCCGGTCAAGCCGACGGCTGTCGGCGAAGAAATCATCAGCCGTGTAAAACAAGTGCTGTTCAACGCCGCACAAGTCAAAGAACTGGTGGCCACGCGAAAAGGAGAGTCCGTCGGAAACGTCTCGCTCGGGATTATTTCAACCGTTACGCCGTATCTCTTGCCAAAGATGTTTAAATATATGTCGGTCAATCATCCCGACATACATCTGCATGTCGAGGAAGCGAGGGTTTCCACCCTTGTTTCAAAATTGGAGCGCGGGGAGATTGATATCGCGATTATGGCAACACCTGTCAGCAACAGCGAGCTGCTGGAGATTCCGATCTTCCGTGAACGGCTAATGGCTTACGTCTCCCCGGAATCGCCTATCCACAATGACGACGTCTTGCAAACAAACAGCCTTCCCGTCGACAGCGTCTGGGTGCTCCGCGAAGGCTATTGTCCCAATCGCGGCGTTTTCCATTTCTGCGACAATATCACGGGCAGACAAGCCATATATGAAGCTGGAAACGTGGAGACTCTCATAAAAATCGTGGATGAGAACGGCGGGTATGCAATCATCCCCGAGCTGCATGTGCCACTTCTCAGAAAATGCCAGCAAACAAACGTACGTATACTTGCAAACCCCGAACCGAGTCGAGAGATAGCTTTTGTTGTTCACCGCAATTTTGTGCGTGAACGACTGCTCAACATCTTTGTCGATTCAATTAAGACCATAATACCCGCGGATATGCTTTATCAACGAATCCAAAAGTTTCCGATAATCATCTAATCGAATTTGTCGATATTGTCATTTATTTTATCGTTTGCATCAATGGCGCAAATGGAGTAATTTTGCAGCATTAAAACACTATCGATAAATAAAAAAACAATATGGCTAATAAGCAATTTTTCCGTTCACTGCCACGCAAAGGCTTCCCACTATACTGGATTCTGCTGGGATATCTTGTCGCAGGCTACTTTTGGCCGGCTATCGGATTCATTGCCATAATCTGTATGATAGCGCCTGTCGCTTTTGCTGTGCGCAAGGGTCGTTGGTGGTGCGGCAATGCCTGCCCGCGTGGTAACCTCTACGACAGGATTCTGACGAAATACTCGCCGCACAGACCTATCCCGGCGTTTGTGCGCACCCGAGGATTCCGTATCCTTATGGTGATGTTCATCTTCACCATGTTCGGCATACAGATGTACCGGGCATGGGGCGACTGGAACGACATGGGGCGTGTGTTCTGGACAATCATACTTATTACCACTATCGTAGGCGTGATCCTTTCGTTTATTTACGCTCCGCGCACATGGTGCTCGTTCTGTCCGATGGGAACGTTGTCATCTTGGGTGACTCCACGCAGCGGCAGACTTCCAGACAACTACAGCCGCATTATGGTGAGTGAAAAATGTACCACCAAATGCAAGCTCTGCTCTGCGGTATGCCCAATGCAGCTGAAGCCGTATGAGAGTCGGAATAACGCAGAAGGCTTCCTTCATCCCGATTGTATCAAATGCGGCAACTGCATCAAAGGATGCCCCTTGAAAGTCCCTGCAATGAAGCCATAACCGACAGCCAATAGCCTCCGTCCGAAAAAGAGCCGGCATTAAAGCCGGCCCTTTTCGTATGTATACCACTTGTTGAAAAGGTTTGCTATCGCCGAAGATGCAGAATCTGCTTTTGAAACCGGCAAGAGGCTAGGCGGCCTACATTGTTGCGGCGATTATGCCGTCACAAGGTGACGGTGCGGGCACTGACACCTTTCGACCGCATCGCGCCTACGGACAACTGCGGAAATAACATTCGCGAGTGAGCCGAAAGCACAAGTCGGCGAAGCCGGTGTGCGGTGCGAAGCATTCGGACTCACCGCAACACCGAGAACCGGCAACGCCTCCGAGTATTGGCAACGGCTTCGCTGATGCCACATCGGAGACTTATTGCCGTTCCTCCGTGTTCTTTATCGCTGTTGCCTGACAAGGACTTTTACGGCCGCCCGGTCACTTGCTGCTTGTTTCAGCAGTCCACGGGTCGAGACAGTGATAATCCGTCTTCCTGCGTTGTCGGCTTATCACAGACTCGCCCTGCCGGGACTGGTCAGCTCCATTTTTTTCAGTGCCTTATTGTTTTTCCAGATAAATCATATCTCGCAATGTCACCCATTCCTCAATAATCGGAGCGGGGTAATTATCTGTGAAGAAATTTGGAATACGGTGAGAATATGAATAGCCGCAGGATTCATAGAATCTCAATGTTGATGGCGTCTCTCCGGTTCCGAGAATGATCTTTTTATTTGAATGTCGAGATTCGACATATTCAAGCATCCGACGACCGTATCCATGCCGTCGGTATTCGGCTTCGACGGTAAGATTTTTTATTTCAAAAGTATTGGGGTCAAGATTTAAGGTTACGCAAACGGCTATCGGCTTACCATTAAATAAGCCGACATTAAGAGTTCCATTATCAAGATAACGGTCAATCATAGTCTCTGATTCATCTCCAATCAAAAGCAGAGGAAGATACTGTTTCTTATCATTATCAATCTCGGTGATTGAAAAGTTATCATCTGTTCTCATATTGCAAAATTACCACTTTTTCACGGGATTTCAGTGCCAATATGCTGTCATTCGTTTTCACCGTCATGGAGTCTTAGCTCCAGATTATGCGGTAATATCAACTCAGGAAGCGTTGCTTGCTCGTAATTGAAAACGTGCGGGGCAGGGCTATTCTTTGTATCTGTCTCCGCGTGACGCATGGGTAGACAGCATAGCAAAGGCTCCCTGTCAGGGAGCCTTTGTCATTCATTTCCGTTCACCTGAGGTTTCCATCGGTCGGGCAGAAGGTCCCGGTATTTTTCCAGAGGAGTGGTTGGCGCCCATGAGCAGCACCGGTTGAGGATGTCGGATATATACTCCATGACGTTGACGCCGTTCAGACGGCACGATACGACGAGCGACAGGTACATGGCCGCTGTCTCGCCTCCCTTGTGGGAGCCGAAGAAGAGGGAGTTGCGCCTCAGCAGCGACACGAGCCGCTGCATCCAGTCATACAGGCGCCGCCATACCACGCCATGCTCCCTGCAATAGATCTGAAGAGTCTGTCCCGGATTCTGTTTCAGCTCCTCTAAAAAGGCCTTGTAATGCCCGTAATAGTCATTCTCCTTCATCGCTGTAATTTTTTCTGCAAAATTACTGCAATGTCAATCGACGGTCAATGCGTCATCGCGGAGACAGATACATATAGAGAGGCTGCGCCGTAAACCTTAATTACGACACAGCCTCTTTCGTATTATATACTGTGTGAGATCAGCGGCGGAGGGGCGGAAGAGTAGGTGGGAGACTTTGCGGAGGCGCGGAGCGGAGAAGCCGGAGCCTACATCGCCTACCAGGTCGAAAATAGAGAGGATGCCGCCGGTGAAGGGGGTGACCGCTATCAGGGCACGCTCGGGACTTTCACCGCCCATGTCAGTCAGAAGGCATTCACCCGCACTGGTGAAGGCCTTCTGCTTTATCCGGCCCGCAAGCCGGCTGATGTTGTCTCTGTTATTTAAAGAGATACTGCGAGGAAATCGACTGGTTGTTGTGGATACGGCGGATGGTGTCGGCGAAAAGCTTTGCCACCGGGAGCACAACAGCCTTCGGGTTGTCCTTGCCGTAGGGTATGGAGTCGGTGAAGATCACCTCGGTGAGACCGGAATTGATCACGCGGTCGGTGGCCGGACCGCTCATCACGGCGTGGCTGCAGAGGGCACGCACTGACTTGGCGCCAAACGAGAGGAGAAGGTCGGCGGCCTTGGTGAGCGTGCCGGCGGTGTCGGCGATGTCGTCGACGAGCACGACGTTCTTGCCCTCGACGTCACCGATTACGGTCATCTTCTCCACCACATTGGCCTTCGCACGCTGCTTATGGCAGAGCACGAGGGGCACATCGAAATATTTGGCATATGAATTTGCCCTCTTGGCGCCACCTACATCAGGGGAAGCTATCACCATATCCTTGAGATGAAGGGTCTCGAGATACGGAATGAAGATTGAGGAAGCGTAGAGATGGTCGACAGGCACGTTGAAGAATCCCTGGATCTGGTCGGCATGGAGATCCATAGTGATGAGTCGGTCGATGCCGGCTACACTGAGCAGGTCGGCCACAAGCTTGGCGGCGATGGAGACACGGGGCTTGTCCTTGCGGTCCTGACGAGCCCATCCGAAATAAGGCATCACGGCCACGATGGTGGCGGCCGAAGCCCTCTTGGCGGCGTCGATCATAAGCAGGAGCTCCATGAGGTTGTCGGAGGTGGGGAATGTAGACTGCACGAGGTAAACCTCAGCGCCACGTATCGACTCTTCGAAACATACCTCGAACTCGCCGTCGGAGAAACGCTCGATTTTCATTTTACCCAACTCGATGCCAAGGTCCTTGCAGATTGACTCACCGAGATACAGGCTCTTGGTGCCTGCAAATACCTTTATAGGCGGAAGATAATTGCTCATATATGGTTTATGTAAAATTAAGATATCGCTAAATTAATATTATTTTTTCGATTTTCCATAGTCGGGAGCCGCTTTTCTTTTCTTCGGCAGTGGAATCACCACGGCATCGGCAGCCTCGAGATGCAGGCGCAGGGGCTCTTCATCGGAGACACAGAAACGGAAAAGGCGGTCGGAGATGAGACATTCAGAGGTGGTCTCGCCGCATTCGAGGGCAGCCATCGAGATGGCCAGCTCAGGAATGTTGATCGCCACATCGACAGATGCATGGTCGAAATTGGCCACAATCAGCACGCACTGGTCGGCGGTGTATCTGAGGAAAGCGAACTGACGGTGGGGATTGAAACCATGGTTACGCAGGTTGACGTACATGAGATCGAAGAAATCGCCCTCGCGAACAGGAGCGCAGCTGTTGCAGAGATGCAGGCAGCGCGAGTAGAAGCCGCGCAGCCATTTCTCCTGCGGGGTCAGGGATGTGCCGTCGACCTTTCCCCGGTCATACCAGCGTCGCAGCGTGGCGAGGCTCCAGTAGTCGAAGATGGTGGTACGGTCGTTGTCGCCCGCAAACCCCTCGTTGTCTGCGGCAGGCTCCCCGAGCTCCTGACCGTAATAAATCATGAAGGGTCCTTTTGAGATCATCGAGCTGACCACCAGCGACGGCACCACTCTGAGGGGATCGCCGGCGTAAGCCTTGGATGCAAACCTCACCTCGTCGTGGTTCTCGAGGAAATTGAGCATCCGCTCCCCTATCCCGTCGACAGCCTGCCAGCAGTCGGTGAGGCGTGCGGCCGAGAGATGACCTTTCTCTATGCCTACGAGGGTGTCGTAGAGGCCTACCTTGTCGTAAAGGTAATCGAAGCAGCCGTAGTCGAGGAAAGGTCGGTAGAGGGCGATGTCGTAGATCTCTCCGATGAAAATCAGTTCCGGCCAGTCTTTCTTCACCTGGGGAATAGCCCAGTGCCAGAAAGCGAGAGGCACCATAAACACCATGTCGCAACGGAAGCCGTCGATGCCTTTGGCTGCCCAGAACCGGAGTATGTGGAGCATCCTGATCCAGGTGTCGGGCACCGGATCGAAATGGTCGGAATTATCGCCGTAGTCGTGACCGTAGTTTAGCTTCACGGTCTCATACCAGTCGGTCTTGTGGCAGAAAGCGGTAAAGCAGTCGTTGCCCGTGGCCTTGGCCGGAAATTCCACATATGGGGCTGCGCCTTCGGAAGAGATGTCGAAATCGGGGGAGAACTGCTGGTTGGTGATATAGTAGTAATTGTTTTGCGGAGTGAAGAACATTCCGATGTTGTCGTCGGCGCCGAAATCGGCTATCCCCTCGGGAGCGGCGTCGGAATGATAGACACGCGCCGTGTGGTTGGGCACATAGTCGAGTATCACCTTCATGCCGGCCTTGTGGATGCGCTTCACGAGGGCCTCGAATTCCCGCATCCTGTTGGGAACGTCGACCGCGAGAGCCGGATCGACGTCATACCAGTCTTTCACGGCGTAAGGAGATCCGGCCTCACCTTTCACGACATTGGGATTGTCGGGAGTTATGCCGAAAGAGGAGAAATCGGTTTTAGTGGCATGCTCGATCACACCGGTGAGCCAAAGGCAGTTGACGCCAAGGTCCTTGATAGACCTGAGCACCCTGGGGGTGATCTGGTTCATTTTCCCGCTGCCGTTGCGCTCCAAAGAGCCCCATGGATCGCAGATGGGATTGTCGTTGGTGAAGATGCGCGGGAAAAGCTGATATACGATTAATTTTTCCATTTTATATCTGCAAGTGTTTTCTATAGTGTCATTTCTGTGATAGCGATTTCTCAAGCACCATGCAGGCGGTGTCGTATCCGGCCGCGACAGCCTTGTGGAGGGCCGAGAGCTGGAAAGTGCCGAAATTGGCGAGGCTCTGGTTTTCTATCAGATAGTCGCACAGACGAATATCCTGAGGGGTGTTTGACTTCATCATCAGATGAAACGAGCGCAGGGCGATGTCGATCAGCGACTGGCGCGAGGACGAGGCCCGGCGCATCGGGCTGCAGTTGCTTCCATACAGAGTCTGGCAATAGTCGCGTATGGCCCAGGCGGGAAGGTTGCGCAGCACACCGCCGTCGACATAGTTGACGCCGTTGATCCTGACCGGCTGAAACACCACCGGAATGCTGCACGAGGCGAGCACTCTGGGCACCACCTCTCCCTTGGCCCAACCCACTGACCTGGCGTTGTCGAAATCGGTGGCGCAGATCACGGAGGGGATACGGAAATCCTCGAGACGCTTCACAGGAAGCCAGGACTCGAGCATCTTGCCAAACTTGTCGAGCTTCATGAAGCCGGTCTTGGGAATCGACCACTCGGTGAAATCGCCGAATTTGCCGGCGCTGACGAAGCAGTCGATGATCTCGAGCGGGGTCAGGCCCGCGCCGTAGAGGGCGATGGCTATGGCACCTGCGCTGACGCCCGACATCACCTTGGGGGTTATGCCGAATTTCTCGAAAGCCATAAGCACTCCGATATGGGAGAAGCCGCGGGCGCCCCCGCCGGCGAAGGCTATTCCAACGGAATTGTCTCTGCCGAGGCCGATCTTCTCGAGCAGTCCGTCGATAGTGAAGGCCAGTTTCATCTGAGGGAAGCGTTATATGGTTTCATAGTGCAAAGTTAACAATTATTTTTTGGAGTCGACGGAGTCGGCAGCGTTTTTGGAGGAGTCGGCTTTCTTTTTTCTTTTTTTAAGGAACGTGAAGGGATTGTTGAAGTCGCGGCGGTAGATTATGCCGATGCCCTGGGTCGTGAGGCTTGAGCGGAGATAATAGTTCTGGTCGTTGAAATGGTTGTAGGCCTTGAGTCGCAGATTGCCGCTTCGCGAGAGAAGGTATTCGATATCGAAATCACCCACGAGAGTTGTTGAGGAGGTGCTACGGTCGCGATAACCGAAATTACCGTTGATGAGCAGGCGGTTGTTGAGCAGACGGGACGAGAGGGCCACATCGAATTCGAGGTCGGAGAAGTCGCCCTTGTCGCTTCTGAAAGCGGGCGACAGCGTGAACTTATCGGTGAGACGGCCGAGCATATTGCTGAGCTGGGAGGAGAGAGTGGACGACGCCACTGATGCGAGCTCGCCGCCGTTTGATCCGCCACCCATATATTCCGGAGTATAGAAGCGGTTGAGCGCGAGCAGGTAGATGATCTGGCGGCTCATCATGTCGTCGGTGGAGATGATGCTCTTCACCTTGCGCTCCACATCCTCCGTCAGCGTGGGGAGGTCGATGTCGAAGGAGATGTCGGGGCTTGTCATCTCGCCGGTGACCTTTAGCACCGCATCGACGGGCACATTGGTGCGGTTGAGGTCCTTGTCGGTCGAGAAGCTCTTGTCGAGGTCGGTGAGATTGGTATTGACCCTGTAGAGGGCGGTTATGTCGAGGATGGCCCGCAGCGGGTCGCCGTTGAACGATATGCTGCTCCCCTGCCTGATCGTGAAATCCTTGAGGATAATGTCCTGAAGGCTGAAATTATATTTTCCCTCGTCGAGCACGTATTTGCCATACATGAGCATCTGGTCGTTGTCGGCATCATAGTCGATCTGCATGGCACCGCTGCCTCTGGCCGTTATCTTGTCGCCGCCGATGGGGTCCATGATGATGTTGAGCTCGGCCTGCGGAGTCACGGTGGCGCGGATTCCGAGGCGGAAATTGGAGGGCACGTCTTCAGAAGCGTGCTGTATCTGTTTTCTGAACAACGCAGTGAAATCGCGAGTGCTGTCGGCCTCGGCCACCATACGCGCTTCTGCCCGCCGGTCGGAGAAGCTGAGGAACTTATAGTCGTCGGCCGCCTGGGTGTCGTTAAGCACGAAAGTAAAAGTGGAATTGCGCCGCGTGGCCATATCGATGTCGATGGTGACAAGGCCTGGCACACCGCGCAACATACCGCCGCCGGAGCCGAAGACACGGCCATACCAGTCGGGGTTGAGCGTGGCGTTGGTGTCATAGCAGAGAAGGTCGCGTGCCTCGGAGACCTTGAACGTGAAGGTAGGCTCGTGGAAGTAGCGGTGACCCACAACGCCGTTGAGAATGGCCGAATTGCCATATCGGTCGTAGAGCCGGAAGTCGGGAATGATGATCTTGCCGGGCTCTATGAATACGGAATCGGAGCCGTGGTAGTAGACATTGGTGTAGTCGACCTTCATGCCTATGCTGTCGGCGAAGATACGGCCGGTAAGGTCGATGTCGCTGAAAGTGCCGAAGAGCTTTACATGGCCTGAGGCCCTGCCGCCGACATCGGAGGTGAAAGCCGACATGAAAGGCTTCATGAATCCGACATCCACCTTATTCGCGTCGATGTCGAAACTGAGGGAGTCCCTTCCTATCCAGACGCCGCCGTCGACAAGGGCCCGACGCCCTCCCCGCCCTGAGACATCGGCGATATCCGCCCTTATCTTCACTTCTTTGGCCTCATTGTCCCAACTCGACGAGAGGTCGCCGTTGCCAAGCACCGTTCCGTTATAGCTCAACGAGTCGACGTGAAGGAACCTCGTGGCGGCATGGGGAGCGCGGCTCAGGAGCGATGAGCCGGCGATGTGGCCGGTAGCCCGGCCCCCGAAAGTGACGTAATTGATATTGAGGGTATCGAAAAGGTAATCGAGATCAAAATCATGGAGACGGATGTCGACAGTGTCGGCCGGGGAAGGAGACGCGACGCCGGAGATATCCACAAGCTGGCTGTCGTGCCACATCCGGAGGTTGTCGATGGTGATGACATTGCCGCGACATGAGATACTGGCCGGAGCTATCTTCCACACGGCATTGCCGATGTTGAGCTCGGAAGGCACGATACCGACCTTGACATCCGGCGCACCGGTGAGACCCTGCTGCCTGTCGATGTTGAAGTCGAGCGAGAGCTTCCCCTCCACCTTCGGACCGCTCACCGACTGCAGGCCGATGTCGGCCATCACGTCGTTGTATTTTCCATAGACGCCGAGGTCGATCTTGATGTCGCCCTTCTTAGCAGGATATATCGTGGACGCCTTCAGGCCCGTCACCCCTTTCGAGGCATCGATGTTGGCCTTGAGCGAAATGTCTCTCACGAGCTTGTTGGAGCCCTGACGCATATATGGGAGACTTGCCGTGAGGGAGGCCGCTCCGAGTGAGGTGTCGAAGACGCCGGTGATCCGAAGAGGCACGAGCGGGGACACCGGGAGATGGAAAAAGTCGACCAGACCCTCGTCGGGATACACAGTGAGATTGAGCTGGGCCATCGAGCCCGGCACATCGGCATCGCGCCGGGTATCGAAAAGAGCCGGAATGCATTGCGCGAGCATCCATTTGAGGTCGCTTCCGAGCGACGGGAAATCGAAGCGGCCGTGGATCGTACCGTTGAGGAAATCGCTTTTCACTCCGTATATGTATGTTCCGTCGTAATTTACATCGGAGGTGAGCGTCATCTCGTTGATATGCAGGGATGGAGAGCCGGGGCGTGAGAAATCGAAATCGCTCACGGTTGCCTTGCCCGTCATATTGGAGAGGGAATTGCCCTTTAGATCGACGTCTACATCGACAGCGGCCACATAGTCGCTGTAGGCGGAAGCCAGCCCGAAATCGGACGGGATGAACCGGCTGACACCGACAGAAGCCTTGGCCACACTGCTGACGCCATCGATTACTGCCGCGAGCTCGGCGTGGATTACTGCCGACGGATCGTCGATATCGAATGATGCCTTGACATCCCGGTCAGCTTTCCCGGCATTGACCTCTATATTATATATGGGTCTCCCCCGGTAGACCATCTGCGGCACCGACAGCGCCACATTGCCATTGAAGTCGCCACCGATGACACTCCCCTCCCCCTCAACGCTGAAGGAGACACTGCCGAAGTCGCCGAGAGAAGGCACCATCGAGAGGTCGAGCGCCTCTGTCTCAGCCATGCCGCTAAAGGCAATGTCCTTTCCCTGCCAGTGGGTGCTTCCGGATATGGATACCTCACCGGCCGAAGTGCCGATGAGGCAGTCCGCGTCTGCCGCACGCTCTGCCATATCGGCATGTCCCGCAGCCTCAAGCGACAGATTGCCAACAGCGTCTGCATATCGGCGAATGAGGGCTGCCTTGGAGGAAATGATGTCGAGCGCCGACGACAGGAAAGAGGAGGAGGCCTTCAGCCGCAGGTCATCCAGATTGATTTTAAGGTTTTCCCGGTGGAGCAATCCGGAGAGCGAAGCAACTGCCTCCACTCTCAGTCCGTCGGACAGAATGCCGATGTTGTCGATGTCCACCTCATCGAGATTTCCCGACACATCAAGAGAGAGGCTGACTGTCTGAGACCACTGCGCCAAAGGAGGGAAGAAGGCCCTGAAATCGGCCGGAGAGACAGGATTGTCGACCATAACAAGGGAATGGCTTCCACGCTTCAGGGCCTCGGGGATATCCTTATATCCGTTGAAAGTCAGATTGAAATCCGCCGGAGATATGGTGGTGGCCGGCAGCTGCGCCTCGAGGTCGCGTACCGACAGGGAGTGGTTGGTGAGATGGGCCTTCAGCTGTAGATTGTCGAGATAGAAAATGGAATCAACATTCAGCGAGAGACGCCTGAGGTCGACCTCGAAATTGTCGTTGGCGATTCTCGGGAAATAAATGTCGGCCTTTATATCGCAGACTCTTAGATGGTTGAAATCGATCTTGCGGGAGTCGGAGGCAGATGGCTTCCACCACCTGTCGAACGACACCTTGCAGCGCCTCACCACCACATTGTGGAGCTTGAGGTCGAATCTCGCGGGCGGTCGATTCTTCTGCTTCGGAGCGAAAGCCTTTATTATGAAATCTATATTAAGGGGATCTCCATCCCTCGCCTGCCAGAGGGAGGCATCAAGACCGACAAGCTCAACGTAGGTGATCTCGATCTTCCTGTCGGTTAGAAGCCGCCAGAGGTTGATGCCGACTCCAAGCGTCGCTATGTCGACGCATCGCCTGCCATCGGGAGTGAAGACCCTCACATCTGAAAGACGCGCCTCATTAAAAGGCATGAAGGCAAAGTCGCCTATCTCCACCTTCGCGCCAAGAAAGGCGGATGCCTCGCGCTGCGCCAGCTCCCGGGCCCTTTTCTGCATGCCGGGATTGGAGCATACAAGATAAAGGGCTATGAAAACGATGGCCACGAGAACCACCGCGGAAAAAAGAATGCTTCGAGCTACCTTATATATTGATCTGACAAAGGCCATAGCGCACTGCAAAGTTAGCGATAACTTTGCAGCCAGCCAAAAGGGAACTAAAAAAACATGAACCGACGGACAGCAGCGGGCAAGGAAATGGAGAATTATAGGAGTAAAATGCCGTTTGAAATACGATTGGTTGGAGAAAAATTGTTAACTTTGCAGATTAGGAATAAAATCAGAAATGAGCGTAACGATAATAGGAATAGAATCATCTTGCGACGACACCTCGTCGGCAGTGATACGCAACGGCATCCTGCTGAGCAACGTCATAGCGAGCCAGAAAGTGCATGAGGCCTACGGAGGCGTCGTGCCGGAGCTTGCATCACGGGCCCACCAGCAGAACATAGTGCCTGTGGTGAGCGAGGCTCTGCGGCAGGCGGGAGTGAGAAAAAGCGAGCTGACGGCCATAGCCTTCACACGCGGGCCGGGGCTTCTCGGCTCTCTCCTTGTGGGCACCAGCTTTGCCAAAGGGATGGCGGTGGGTCTCGGCATTCCACTGATTGACGTCAACCACCTCCATGGCCACGTGCTCTCCCACTTCATCAGGCGCTCGGAGGCCGACGAGCATCCGGAATTCCCCTTTCTCTGCCTGCTGATATCGGGAGGAAACTCACAGATAGTATACGTGAAGAGCCCGCGCGACATGGAAATCGCCGGCACGACCATCGACGACGCCGCCGGCGAGGCCTTCGACAAATGCGCCAAAGTGATGGGACTGCCCTATCCCGGGGGCCCGCACATCGACAGGCTGGCTGCGGAGGGCGACCCGAAGGCGTTCCGCCTGAGCAAGCCCCACATCGAGGGGCTCGACTACTCCTTCAGCGGGCTGAAGACCTCCTTCCTCTATCTGCTGCGCGACAACCTGAAGAGCGACCCCGACTTTATCGAGCGCCACAAAGCCGACCTCGCCGCCTCGCTCCAGGCCACCATCATCGACATCCTGCTCGACAAGCTGGCCAAAGCCCAGGACAAATACCGGGTGGGCCACATCGCCATCGGAGGTGGAGTGTCGGCCAACAGCGGAGTGCGCGAGGCTGTGGCCCGATTCTGCGAGGAGCGCGGAGTAAGGGCCTGGATACCCGAACGCGCCTTCACCACCGACAACGCAGCGATGGTGGCAGCCGCCGGATATTTCAAATATCTCGACAACGACTTCTGCGACCTCTCCCTGCCGCCATATTCAAGGGTGAGCGTTTAGCCGCCCCACACACAAGACAACAACAAGCCCACCATATCAACCAATCCCCAGCGACTATGACACCTAAAAAGACAGAATCATCCGCCAATCAGGAGAACGAGAGCTACAAGGAGACGCGCCATGTAGTGATCTACGGCTACACACGTCAGGAGCTCTCTAAAGTGATGAAGCATTTTGAAGACCAGCTGCCTGAATACGTGAAAATCGACATCACCACCGACAATCTGGTGACCCGCATCACGCTGACGGGCATCAACTCCGGCGTGGAGCTTCTGCGCTTCAAGATGAACAAATATCAGCAGAACCTCAACGAGATCTTCTCGCAGGAGGTGGTGGCGCTTAAAGACAGGACGCCCTCGCAGGTGCTGGGAGAGCTTCTGCTGGAGCGGGAGCTTACGGTGTCGAGCGCCGAGAGCTGCACGGGAGGCAACATAGCGCACAGGATAGTGCAGGTGCCGAAATCGTCGGCCTACTTTTTAGGGAGCGTAGTGAGCTACAGCAACGACGTGAAGGCCAACGTTCTCGGCGTGAGCCGCGCCGACATCGACAATCACGGGGCAGTGAGCCGCGAGGTGGCCGAGGAGATGGCCGAGGGAGCCG
Source organism: uncultured Muribaculaceae bacterium (assembly GCA_947626355.1). Classification (GTDB taxonomy): domain Bacteria; phylum Bacteroidota; class Bacteroidia; order Bacteroidales; family Muribaculaceae; genus Lepagella. The sequence continues at coordinate 94,970 of CANQRV010000002.1, read as the reverse complement.
CCCGGCTCATGCGCACCGACTGCGCGATAGCCACGACCGGCATCGCGGGGCCCGACGGAGGCACTAAGCTGAAGCCTGTGGGCACGGTGTGGATAGCAGTGAAATGCGGCGACCAGCTCGTGAGCGAGTGCGTGCTGTTCCAAGGCGACCGCAACACCGTGATCGAGAGCGCCACCAACCATGCCATCGTGATGCTGATCAACCTTCTCCGCAACAGCTATGTGATGCAGGAAGACATCAACGACGAGTAAAAACGGCAGCGGGCTCAAATAAGCGTCAGAATATTTGGCGGTAAGCGATTTTTTATGTAATTTTGCAATCGGTTTATAGGCACATCCTTTAAAATCGCTGAAAATGATGCAGTTGGCGATGATATGAGAACTGAGATGGCGGCCATGACCCTGAGATTTTTTATAAAATAAAAAACAACAACCGAAACAGCCATGTCAAAAGTTTGTCAGATTACAGGCAAAAAGGCGTCGGTGGGCAACAACGTCTCCCACTCGAAACGTCGCACCAAAAGGAAATTTGAAGTCAACCTTCACCGCAAGAAATTCTACTGGGTAGAGGAAGACATGTGGATCGAGCTGCTCGTATCGGCCCACGCCCTCCGCACCATCAACAAGATCGGCCTCAACGCAGCGCTGAAAAGAGCCGAGAAAGAAGGCAACATCGATTTCAAGAACATCACAATCCTTTCTCTTTAATATCACCGCACAGCAATGGCAAAGAAAGCAAAAGGCAACAGGGTCCAGGTGATCCTCGAGTGCACCGAACATAAGGCAAGCGGAATGCCCGGCATGTCGCGCTACATCACGACCAAAAACCGCAAGAACACCACAGGACGTCTGGAGCTGAAGAAATACAACCCGATCCTGAAAAGAATGACCATCCACAAAGAAATCAAATAAGCACATCCTGACCCATGGCAAAGAAAACCGTCGCGTCGCTTCAGAAAGGTGAAGGACGCACCTACAGCAAGATCATCAAGATGGAGAGATCTCCCAAGACCGGCGCTTATGTCTTCAAAGAGGAGATGGTGCCCAACGACGCTGTTCAGGCAGCTCTGAAATAAGAACATATTCACACCTACATAACATGAGGGGCGGCTCAGGTCTGAGCCGCCCCTCATGTTATGTTCCGACCTGGAAGCGCTATATTCAGAACACGTAGCCGAAGCCGAAATTGAAAAAGCCGCCGCTGGTGTCGTTCATCAGCGAATACTTGCCCTGAAGGGAGAGCTTGAAGTTAGACATCAGATAGATGTCGAAGCCGGCACCGAAATCGGCACCCGCACGGGTGGCATGGCCGTCGCCGCTGTATTCCCAGTTGTTGAGCGTGAAGCCGACCAGAGGATAGACATTGAAGCTCCTGGCAAGACGGAACGGGAACTGCACGTCGGCGCTGAACTCGAAGCCCGACTTTCCTTCGTTGCGGAATATATAACCGATCTCAGGAGCTATACGCACATGGTTGGCCAGGGTATACTGGAAATAGATGTCGGCATAGCCGCCATTGTTGTAGGAAGCATAGCCGCCCGCGATGCCGAGGGTCTTCTCCCCCACCTGTGCCTGAGCGGGCGCCGCCGCCATAAGAAGGCCGCACACAGCCGCAGCCGACAGAAGGAATCTCGAAAACAGATGTCTCATAGTTTTTATTTCAGATAAGAGTGTTGATGTATTTGATTATGTCTCGATGTTAAAACATTTAACACTCCCGTTTGGTTGAGCTGTACTGACGCAAATAATCGTGAGGCGGCAAATATTATTTGCATATCTCACTCCATTATATTATTTTTGTGTTGGATAACGCAAACGAACCCAAAATGAACGAATACGGATATTTCAGAGTCGCGGCCGGAGTGCCACGGGTCAGACCTTCCGACATAAGATACAATACCCACGGCATAACAGAGCTTTACCGGCGTGCCGCGGCCGAAGGAGCGGCTGTTCTGGTCACCCCCGAACTCGTGGTGACAGCCTACACATGCGCCGACCTGCTGCTACAGTCGGCGCTTCTCGACGGAGTCGGGAAGGCGCTGGCAGAGCTTGCCGAACAGACACGCGGGAGCCGGACGATGCTCGTGGCCGGCGCCCCTCTCCGCAAGGGCAACGCCCTCTTCAACACAGCCGTGGTGATGGCGGGAGGCCGTATCCTCGGCGTCGTGCCCAAGAGCTACATCCCGAACTACAACGAATTCTACGAGAAGCGCTGGTTTGCCTCGCCGACAGCCGATGACAACGGCAAGCTGCAGCTCGGAGGGGAGATGATACCTTTCGGCACTGACCTGCTCTTCGACAAAGGAGGCTCGAAGGTCGGCATAGAGATATGCGAGGACCTCTGGGTGCCGGCGCCTCCGAGCGGACGTCTCGCGCTCGCCGGGGCAGACGTGATACTGAACCTGAGCGCCACCGACGAGAACATCGGCAAACATGCCTATCTGCGCGAGCTCATCAGGCAGCAGTCGGCACGATGCCGCTGTGCCTACATCTACGCCTCGGCCGGTATAGGCGAGTCGTCGACAGATCTGGTGTTTTCGGGCAACGCCATTATAGCGGAAAACGGCAGAGTGCTTGCCGAGTCGCCCCGCTTCCGTCCCGAAGCGCTCTATGAATGCGTTGACATAGATGTGGAGTCCCTGCGCAACGACCGCATGAAATTCAATACCTTCAGCGACAACAGCCGTTCAGCCGACACATCGGTGAGGACCGTCGACGCGGGGAACGGCTCCGGAGCAAAGGGACTCCTGAGGCATATCGACCCGCATCCCTTCGTGCCGGCCGACGACAGCCGTCTCCGCGAGCGCTGCGAGGAGATACTCCATATCCAGGCCTGGGGACTGATGCAGAGGCTGTCGGCCACCGGATGCCGCAAGGTGACGATCGGCATCTCCGGCGGCCTTGACTCCACGCTGGCCCTGCTCGTGGCCGTGAAGGCTTTCAACATGCTTCACCTCGACCGCAAGGGGATAGTGGCCATCACCATGCCGGGACTGGCCACCAGCCAGCGCACCCACAGCAACGCCTGGAAGCTCATGGAGCTGCTTGAGATGACACCCGTGGAGATACCCATAGGAAAGGCCGTAGACCAGCATTTCAGCGACATAGGACAGAATCCCCAATCACACGACGCCACCTACGAGAACAGCCAGGCCCGCGAACGCACCCAGATCCTGATGGACATGGCCAACAAGACGGGAGGGATGGTGGTGGGCACCGGCGACCTGTCGGAGCTGGCTCTGGGATGGTGTACCTACAACGGCGACCAGATGTCGATGTATGGTGTAAATGCCTCCGTACCCAAGACCCTGGTGAAATATCTCGTAAGCCACTACGCCGCCACTGAATGCAGACCTGACATAGCGGGCGTGCTCGCCGACATCGTAGACACCCCGATCAGCCCGGAGCTCGTGCCGGCCGCCAGCGACACCGAGATTGCCCAGAAGACAGAAGACCTCGTTGGACCCTACGAGCTCCACGACTTCTTCCTCTACCACATGCTTCGCCATGGCTTCGCGCCACGCAAGATATACCACATAGCCTGCATCGCCTTCAAGGGTGTCTACGACAGGACGACAGTGAAAAAATGGCTCACCACCTTCTACCGACGCTTCTTCTCCCAGCAGTTCAAGCGCTCGGCCATGCCCGACGGGCCTAAAGTGGGAAGCATCTGCCTCTCGCCGCGCGGCGACTGGCGCATGCCCTCCGATGCCTCGTCGGCTCTCTGGCTATCCTCGCTCGACGACTGCGATGCGACAGAAGATGAAGAAGATGGGAAATGATTTTCCCACTGTCAGGGAAATTGACTAATTTTGGAAACTGAAAAGACCGACAGGACTCATAATGGAGAACGACATACCGACATTTGAACAAGATATAGCCAACTGCGTGGAGACAATGAGGCGCGGTGGCATCATCCTCTACCCCACCGACACGATATGGGGGATAGGATGCGACGCCACCAACGCTGAGGCGGTGGCCAGGATATACGCGCTGAAACAGAGGGCCGAAAGCAAATCGATGCTCGTGCTCGTCGACAGCGAGGGAATGCTTGAGCGCACAGTGGCAGACGTGCCGGAGGTGGCCTGGCAGCTGATCGAGGCTGCCGTAGACCCCCTCACGATCATCTACGACAAAGGCACAGGAGTAGCCCCCAACCTGCTTGCCGCCGACGGCTCGATAGGGGTAAGGATCACCGGCGAACGCTTCTCGCAAAGTCTCTGCCGGCGTCTGCGCCGGCCTATAGTGTCGACCTCAGCCAACATCTCCGGCCTGAAGGCGCCAGCCATCTTCCCTCAGGTCAGCGACGCGATACTTGAAGGTGTGGACTACGCGGCATTCTACCGTCGCGACGACACCGGCTCCCCTTCGCCGAGCAACATCATCAAGGTGTCAGACGGAGGACTGGTGAAGGTGATAAGATGACCGGCAGGATGATCTCCATAAGCGCCCAGCGCGCCAGATATGTGGCCGTTGACTGGATCACGTCGACGGTCGCGTTTCTGCTCTTCAACATCTACCGTTTCTATTTCACAAAGGAGACGGGCGACCTCGCGGGCTTCCTGCTGAGCCGGAAACTTGTGTCGGAGCAGCTCCTCATCCCCACGGCGATGCTCTGTATCTACTGGCTCTCAGGCTACTACAACCAGCCATTCAACAAATCAAGGCTTCAGGAGCTCGTGACCACCTTCTTCTCCGCCGTGCTCAACACGGCGGGCATCTTCCTTCTGATGCTCATCAACGACGTGAGGGGGAAACGCACCGACGACTATGAGATGCTGCTGATCCTCCTGCTTCTCCTCTTCGTGATGACCTATGCAGGACGCCTGACAATCACCTTCCTGACAAGGCGAAGATTCAAGAAAAGGAAGATGTCGTTCAAGACCCTGATGGTGGGCAATTCGGAAGGCGCCCACAGGACGGCCGAAGAACTCGGCACGCCGAAGGGGGCACGCTACGGCTACCGTGTAGTCGGATTCGTATCGATACCCGGGGAGCGCGAGGCAGCCGGGGAGAAGGCACACAGCCTGCAGGAAATCGGCGACCTCTGCCGGCAGCTGAACATCGACCAGATCATCATCTCACCGGAGAAATACGACGATCAGCGTGTGCTCGAGCTTTTATATGACCTCTACGATCTCCATATCCCCGTGAAGATCTCACCGGACACCCTGTCGTTTGTGACCTCGGGAATCCATCTCGAGGACATCTACGGCGACCCGCTCGTCGACCTGACGTCGCCGCGCATCTCCGACTCGGCCAAAAATCTGAAGCGCACGGCCGACGTCTTGGTGTCGGCGGCTGCCCTTCTCATCCTGTCGCCTGTCTACGCGGCCGTGGCGGCCGCCGTCAGGCTTACATCGAAAGGCCCCGTGATCTACCGCCAGCGCCGCATCGGCATCCACCACAAGCCCTTCACCATATATAAATTCCGGACCATGCGCACCGATGCGGAAGCCGCCGGGCCGCAGCTCTCCGGCGAGAACGACCCGAGGGTGACTAAAGTGGGGCGCGTGATGCGCAAATACCGCATCGACGAGCTGCCTCAGTTCTGGAATGTGCTCAAAGGCGACATGTCGCTTGTAGGCCCTCGCCCCGAGAGGGAGTATTTCATCCGCCAGATAGTAAAGGAAGCGCCTTACTACACGCTCGTGCATCAGGTGAGGCCCGGCATCACAAGCTGGGGAATGGTGAAATACGGCTATGCCTCCACAGTGGCCCAGATGGTGGAGCGCACGCGCTTCGACCTCATCTATCTCTCCAACATGTCGACGATGGTCGACATCAAGATACTGATACACACATTAAAGACCGTGATGACGGGCAAAGGGAAATAAGACATGGCATACACGGAAAGACACAACATAATCACCGACTGGTGGTTTAAGGTGATCACCTGGCGGCAGCGCCACATCAAGGAGGGACCTTTCATCATCTTCCTGGCGCTCGTGACCGGAGTGGTCTGCGGCTTCGCCGCGCAGCTGCTCAAGTTCCTCATCCATTTCATCTCCTCGCACCTTACCTCCCATCTGAGCACGACAAGCGCCAACTGGGCGTATCTGGTGTATCCCGTCGTGGGCATTCTGCTGACGGTGCTCTTCGTGAGGTATGTGGTGAAAGACAACATCTCGCACGGCGTCACGAGGGTGCTTTACGCGATCTCGCGGCGCAAGTCGCGACTCAAGAAGCGCAACATGTACGCGTCGCTGATGGCGTCGTCGATCACCATCGGGTTCGGCGGCTCCGTGGGAGCGGAGGGCCCGATCGTCTTCACCGGCGCCGCCATCGGCTCCAACATCGGCCAGGCTTTCCGGCTGTCGCCCAGAGTGCTGATGCTCCTCGTGGGGTGTGGCGCGGCGGCGGGGATAGCCGGCATCTTCCGGGCGCCCATCGCCGGGATGCTTTTCACCCTCGAGGTGCTGATGATCGACCTTACAGGCGCCACCGTGATGCCGCTGCTCATATCGTCGATAGCGGGCGCCACAGTAGCCTATGTGCTCGAGGGATACGACTCCGAATTCTTCTTCACCCAGAGCGAGCCCTTCCTCACCAGAAAGATTCCCTATACGATAATCCTCGGAATATTCTGCGGCTTCGCCTCCCTCTATTTCACCCGCATGATGATCGGGATGGAGGCTATGTTCGGCAGGATAAAGTTCCGCTGGCTAAAGATCATGATAGGCGGCGCCATCATCGCGCTGCTGATCTATCTCCTGCCGCCGCTCTACGGCGAGGGTTACGCCACAATCAACCAGCTGCTTGACGGCGACACGGAGTCGATACTCGACGGCACCGTATTCTACGCCACCCGCGACAATGTGTGGACCGTCATCGGCTTCATCGGGGCCATAATACTGACCAAGGTGTTTGCCACATCCGCCACCAACGGGGCGGGAGGCGTGGGCGGCACATTCGCGCCCTCGCTCTTCATGGGAGCCCTCTGCGGATTCATATTCGCCTTCATACTCAACTACCTCTTCCCTGACATAGGGCTCAGCAACCAGAACTTCGCCCTCATGGGTATGGCCGGTCTGATGAGCGGAGTGATGCATGCCCCGCTGATGGCAATCTTCCTCACCGCCGAGATGACCGGCGGATACAACCTCTTCCTCCCGCTGCTGATAGTCTCGACGCTGGCCTACATGACGATAAGGCTGTTTGAGCCCTACAGCATATACACTGTGCGTCTCGCCAAGGCCGGCGACCTTCTCACCCACCAGAAAGACAAATCGGTGCTGACCCTGCTGAAGGTCGACAACCTCATAGAGAAAGACTTCAAGCAGGTGCATCCGGAGATGAACCTCAAGCAGGTGGTCGACATCATCGCGACCTCCAACCGCAACCTCTTCCCCGTGACCGACGGCGACGGGATGCTTCTGGGCGTCGTGCTCCTCGACGACATCCGCAATATAATGTTCAGGCCGGACCTCTACAGGAAGATGCACGTGACCCGCTTCATGTCGGCACCCCCGGCACGCATAGAGGTGTCGCAGCCGATGGAGGAGGTGATGAACACCTTCGACCGCACCAATGCATGGAACCTCCCCGTGGTGGACAACGGCAAATACATAGGATTCGTATCCAAATCAAAGATATTCAACTCCTACCGACGCGTGTTGCGCCATTATACCGACGATGAGTGATAAAATGGGAAAAAAAGATCTGAAGATAGTGTTTTTCGGCACCCCGGAGTTTGCCGTGGCGAGCCTCGACAGGATAGTGGGCAACGGCTGGCAGATAGCCGCCGTAGTGACGATGCCCGACAAGACGGCCGGACGTGGCCATAAGCGCATAGAGAGCGACGTGAAGAAATACGCGGTGGCCAAAGGGCTGAAAGTGCTCCAGCCGGCCAAGCTGAAGGCCCCCGATTTCATCGAGGCGCTCAAAGAGATAAACGCCGACCTCTTCGTGGTGATAGCTTTCAGGATGCTTCCGCGCGAGGTATGGGAGATGCCGCGCCTGGGCACGTTCAACCTCCACGGCTCCCTGCTGCCTAAATACCGTGGCGCCGCCCCCATCAACCGCGCCGTGATGAACGGCGAGACCGTGACCGGCGTCACGACTTTCTTCCTCCGGCATGAGATAGACACCGGCGACATCATAGATATGCGGCAGACCACAATAGGCCCCGACGACAACGCCGGCGACGTCCACGACCGCCTGATGGCCATAGGGGCGGAGATGGTGGAGTCGACGCTGGAGAAAATAGTCGACGGCACAGTGACCACGCATCCGCAGCCCGAGGGAGTGTTCACCCCGGCTCCCAAGATATTCAAGGAAACATGCCTCATCGACTGGACGGCAGGAGAGGCCGACATCCACAACCATGTCAGGGGTCTCGCCCCCTACCCCGGAGCCTGGACTGTGATGACCGACCAGACCGGAAAGGAGACCGAGGTGAAGATACTGCGCACCATAAGAACGGGCAAATCCACCGATGCGGCTCCCGGCACCTGTCTGAGCGACGGTCACCATCTCGAGGTGGCCACCGGCGACGGTCTGATAGAGGTGGCCGAGCTGCAGCCGGCAGGCAAGAAGAGGATGGCGGCAGACGCCTTCCTGAGAGGATACCATGCTGTGAGATTCGGTAATCCTGCGTCTGAAGATGAGTGAGCCAGAAACAATACGCGAGGATACTGCCAACAGGGCGTGCCGCATAGTGCTTGACGTGGCGATGGCCCACGGAGTCACGACTGCAGTGTGCAGTCCCGGCTCGCGCAACGCCCCGCTGCTGATAGCGGCCGCCTCGCGCAGGGAGCTCAGGAAGCACATCGTGATCGACGAGCGGTCGGCGGCCTTTGTCGCGCTCGGCATAGCGGCCACCAGTCGGCGACCGGTGGCGCTCATATGCACCTCAGGGACCGCCATGCTCAATTACGCGCCGGCCGTGGCCGAAGCATATTACCAGCATCTTCCGCTGATCGTGGTCTCGGCCGACAGACCCCAGCAATGGATCGACCAGGACGACTCGCAGACGATAAGGCAATATGAGGCGCTCGCCAACATAGTGAAGTACAGCTACGACATCGATGGGGGCAACAATCCCGACGAGGAGAGGCTCTGGATGGCCAACCGGCTGGTCAACGACGCTATGTGCGTGGCCACGGGGCGTCCCGAGGGACCGGTACACATCAATGTCAGACTCTCCCCTCCCCTGGGCGCGAAATCAGCGACAGCGACTGCACCGACGCGCATAATCAGAATGGTGAGCCCGGAAGGAATACCCGACAAGTCCACTATGGCACGGCTCGCCGACCGTGTGGCAGCAGCCAGGGTGTTGGTGGTGGCCGGCTTCATGCCGCCCGACAACCGTCTCAACGAGGCCATGGCCCGCATAGCGGCGCTGCCCAATGTGGCAGTGATGGCAGAGACCATCTCCAACCTGCACCTGCCGGGAAGGCTCTGGGCCATTGACGTCACCCTCTCGACACTCTCCCCCCGTGATAAGGAGCAGCTACGCCCCGACATCATAATCTCGATCGGCGGAGCTCTGGTGTCGCGTCAGATCAAGGAATACATGCGCGACTGCACACAGGCCGAAAACTGGGTTGTGGGCTATTCGCACACCACGGCCGACTGCTTCAAAAATCTCTCTACAAGAATCGAGGCAGACAGGGCCCGCTTCATCCGGCAGATCGCCGCGCTGACGTCAAGAAGGAAAAACATAACGGAAGCAAGCGGCGCCGGCAGCTACGCCACATTATGGGCGCAGGCGAGGGCGAGATCGATTGAAAGCGCCGAAAGCTTTATCGGAAACGCTCCCTGGAGCGAGCTCAAGGCCTTTGACATCATACTGCGCGGACTTCCGCTGTCGGCCAATCTCCATCTAAGCAACGGCACGAGCATACGCTATGCCCAGATCACGATGAGGAAGATGCCGCATGCCTGCTACTGCAACCGCGGAGTGTCGGGCATCGACGGCACAACCTCGACCGCCATAGGCAGCTCGCTCGCATATAAGGGGATGACAGTGCTCATCACCGGCGACATGTCGATGGCCTACGATGTCGGAGCCCTCGGACTGCGGCTCGTGGGAGATAAGTTCAGACTGATAGTGATCGATAACGGAGGAGGTGGAATATTCCGCTTCATCAGCTCTACCTCGGGTCTCGAGGAACTCGATGACTATTTCTGCGTAGATCCGGCGACACCTTACGAGGGGCTTTCCAAGGCATGGGAATGGAGATATATAGAAGCCGCTTCGGAAGAGGAACTCAAGCAGAAGCTTCCGGCATTTTTCGACCCGACGGCGGGAAAGACGATGCTGAGGGTGAAGTGTGATCCGGAGACAGGAGCCGCGACATTGAAGCGGTTCATGCGGCGGGCGGCGGAGCCGCAAGGGTAAAGAGTGAAGAGTGAAGATTATAAATTTTATAAGACTTATAAGACTTATAAATCTTATACATAAACGATCAGCGACTGTAAACCAAGACTATAATAAAGACTATGACATTCGATTGGAAACCAATTAAAGAATATACCGACATCCTGTTCGAGCAGTTTGAGGGGATAGCCAAGATCACCATCAACAGGCCACAGGTCTACAACGCCTTCCGTCCGCTTACCAACCAGGAGATGCTCGACGCCATGGCAATCTGCCGCGAGCGCAGCGACATCGGCGTGGTGGTATTGACAGGGGCCGGAGACAAGGCGTTCTGCAGCGGCGGCGACCAGAACGTGAAAGGGAGGGGCGGCTATGTAGGCGATGACGGAGTGCCCCGCCTCAATGTGCTCGAGCTGCATCATGCCATCCGCTCGATACCGAAACCGGTGATAGCGATGGTGAACGGCTACAGCATCGGCGGCGGCAATGTGCTGCAGGTGGTATGCGACCTCTCGATAGCATCCGAGAACGCGCGTTTCGGCCAGACGGGTCCGAAAGTGGGAAGCTTCGACGCCGGCTTCGGCTCCTCCTACCTGGCCCGCTGCGTGGGCCAGAAGAAGGCCCGCGAGATATGGTTTCTCTGCCGTCAGTACACAGCGCAGGAGGCTCTGGAGATGGGGATGGTCAACAAGGTAGTGCCTCTCGACAGACTCGAGGAGGAGACAGTAGACTGGTGTCGCACTATCCTCAAGCGCTCCCCTCTCGCCATCCGCATGATCAAGCGCGCCCTCAACGCCGAGCTCGACGGACAGGCGGGCCTGATGGAATTCGCGGGCGACGCCACATTAATGTATTATCTGATGGACGAGGCCCAGGAGGGTAAGAACGCCTTCCTCGAGAAGAGAGATCCGGACTTCAGCCAGTTTCCTAAATTTCCCTGACCATGCGTCTCGCATTCGCACCCTACCTTCTGAAATTCAACTTCCCCGGCGGCACGTCGCGCGGCGTGCTGACGGAGAAACCTACATTCCTCATAAAGATCTTCGACGAGCATGACCCGGAACATTTCGGGATAGGAGAAGCCGGGGTGTTTCCCGGCCTTTCCCCCGAGGCCGACGGCAACTATGTCAACAAGCTTCTACAACTGATGGCCAACGTGGCGTTGGGACGTCCGACAGACCTGAGCCATCATCCTTCCATCCAGGCAGGGTTCGAGCAGGCCATCCGCGACTATACCGGAGGATGCCGGGGAATCTATTATCCTACTCCCTTCTCAGAGGGTCAGGACTCCATCACAATCAACGGTCTGATATGGATGGGAGACTTCTCCGAGATGGAACGCCGCATAGAGGAGAAGCTGAACGCGGGCTTCAGGTGTCTGAAGGTAAAGATCGGAGCAATCGCCTGGGAGAAAGAGACAGAGCTGATCAAGGCAGTAAGAAGCACTTACGGCAAGGACAGGCTCGCCATACGCGTCGACGCCAACGGCGCCTTCGGAAAGGACGATGCCCTCGGGAAGCTGGAGGAGCTGGCCCGCCTCGACGTGGAGTCGATAGAGCAGCCGGTAAGGGCAGGCAACATCTCGATGATGTCCAGACTCTGCCGGGAGAGCCCGCTGCCCATAGCCCTCGACGAGGAGCTCATAGGAAAATTCACCGGAGAAGACAAGCGCGCCATGCTCGATGCCATAATGCCGCAGTATGTAATCCTCAAGCCATCGCTTATCGGCGGCTTCTCCGGAGCGGAGGAATGGATCGCCCTGGCAAGAGAAAGGAACATCGGCTGGTGGGTGACCTCGGCGCTCGAATCCAACGTCGGACTCAACGCCATAGCCCAGTGGACCTCCACCCTGCCCCACGACATGCCGCAGGGCCTGGGCACCGGAGGCGTCTTCTCCAACAACTTCAGCAGCCGGCTCTATCTCGACGGGGAGCGCCTGCGCCTCGATCCGGATAAAGAGAACGACCGCCACCAGTATGACAGCCTTCACTGGCATCAATAACCCTGACTCATGACATACGATGAAGTAAAGGAAGAATGGGAATCCGACAAGGGATATATCACGGCGCGGACATCAGGCTCCACCGGAGAGCCTCGGGAAATACGTCTCGACAAGCGGTTTGTGAGAGACAGTGCTGAGCGGAGCTGCCGCCTTTTCGGCATCAATAGGCAAAGCCGTCTCCACAGCTGCCTGCGCGCCGACACCATCGGAGGGAAGATGATGCTTATCAGGGCTCTGATTTCGGGTGCCGGTTTCACTTACGAAGCCCCGAGCAACCAGCCCATGCTCCGTTACGGGTGGACTCCTGCCTCTCTGGTGTCGATGGTGGCCTCGCAGCTGCATTATTTCGCCACCCATCCCGAACTCCACGGAAAGGCGGAGAAGATACTCGCGGGAGGGTCGCCGCTAAACGCACAGCTGCGCGGGCTTGTCGCCGACAGCGGACTTGCAGTGTATGAATCATACGGTATGACGGAGACGGCCTCGCATATCGCCGTGAGGAAAGTGGAGCGCATCCCGACGGGCTTCAAGCCCCTCGACGGCATCAGCGTGGCCACCGACAGCCGGGGCTGCCTGACGATCGGCTTCGCCGGCGGCGACACCGTTGTCACCAACGACCTCGCCGTCATATCGCCCGACGGCACATTCATGATCACCGGACGATATGACGGCATGATCATCACCGGCGGGGTGAAGGTGAATCCCACGGAAATCGAGGAGTCGCTGGGCGACATCATAGGAGAGCCGTATTTAGTGGCATCGCTGACCGACATGAAATGGGGACAGGAAATGATAGTGGCGGTGGAGGGAGAGGCTCCTCCGGCCGAGGAGCAGCGACGTCTCGCCGCCATGATAAGGGGGAGGCTGGAGGGGGCACGCCGACCCAAAAAGATATACTGGACACGCCGTCTGCCGCAGAAAGAGAGCGGGAAGCCCGACCGAGGTCCCTTTGGCTCCGGCTGGGGCGAGGAATTGAAATTTTATATGATATGATTTTCATAATTCGCTAAAATGTTATAAATTTGTGTTGTGAAACATTATCACTCGTCATAACATGATAAAGAAAAGCACTCTTGAGCAAATAGTCAGTGAAGACATATCGGAGCTATGGGGAGTCCTGAGCCCCGAGGAGAAAAGGGTCATAACCGACAATTTCAATATCCAGAACCTGAAAAAGAACCAGATAATCTATGCCGAGCAAGACGAGCCCGAGCATCTCTGGATATTGCTGAAGGGGAAAGTGAAGATGTATAAGAGCGGGATAGGCGACAGGGTGCAGATCCTGCGACTCTACCGCCCGGTGCAGTATTTCGGCTACCGCGCCTATTTCGCCAACGAGAGGTACGTGTCGTCGTGCGCGGCCTTCGAGCCATCGGTGGTGGGTTCCATCCCTATGGAGCTTGTCGACGGCCTCATCCGCACCAACAACGAGCTGGCGATGTTTTTCATCCACGAGCTATCGCGCAATCTCGGAGGGTCTGACACTAAGATCGTCAACCTGACGCAGAAGCATATACGGGGTCGCCTCGCCGAGTCGCTGCTGCTGCTTCTCGACAACTACGGCCTCGAAGACGATGAGGCCACTCTCAACATATACATGAGCCGCGAGGATCTTGCCAACCTCTCCAACATGACCACCTCCAACGCCATCAGGACGCTAACATCGTTTGTGGCCGAGAAGCTCATCCTCGTCGACGGCCGGAAGATCAAGATCCTCAACGAGTCGCAGCTGCGCAAGATATCCAAGTTCGGATAATACGGACACCGGCATATACATCAGGGCCCGGGCTAAATAGCCCGGGCCCTGATGTATATGCCGGCTGCGTGCCGAGACATCAGATCGCAGAACGAATCACGCCACGCTCCGAATTCTCCACGAAAGTGACTATCTCCTCCTTGAAGCGGCTGTCGGGAATCGTCTCCTTGATCAGACGTATGGCGTTGGTGACGTTGAGCTCGCTCATGTAGAGGATGCGGTAGATCTCCGCCACCTGCTGTATCTCCTCATTTGAGAAGCCGTTGCGGTGCATGCCTATGGAGTTGAGCCCGACATAGGATATCGGCTCGCGGGCTGCCTTTACATAGGGGGGGATATCCTTGTTGACAAGCGCTCCTCCCTGGAGCATGATATTTCGGCCGAGATGGCAGAACTGATGGATGAGGCTGCCGCCGCCGATCACGGCACAGTCGTCGATCATGACTTCTCCGCCGAGCTGGGTCGCATTGGATATGATCACCCTGTTGCCGACCACCACATCATGTGCCACATGGCTGTAGGCCATGAGCAGACAGTTCTGCCCAACTACGGTCTTGCCCTTGGAGGCGGTGCCGCGGTTGACGGTGACACACTCGCGCAGGGTGGTGCCGTCGCCCACATAGGCGAATGTCTCCTCCCCCTTGAACTTCAGGTCCTGTGGAATGGCGGCCACCACGGCACCGGGGAAAATCCTCACCCCGCTGCCGATGCGGGCGCCCGGATATATGGTCACGTTGCCGTGTATCTCACAGTTATCACCAATCTCCACATCACCGTAGATATTGGTGTAATTGCCGATGCTTACATTATTGCCAATCCTCGCATCCGCATCTACAAAATAGTTGTTGCCCATCTTGCGTTACTTGTTTTTTATGATCTGAGCCATGAACTCGGCCTCGCAGGCTATCTTCTCGCCGACGAAAGCATAACCCTTCACCACAGCGCAGCCGCGGCGTATCTCCGTCATGAGCTGCACGCTGAGCAGAAGGGTCGCGCCGGGCACCACCTTCTGCCGGAACTTCACATTGTCGATCTTGAGGAAATAAGTGGAGTATTTCTCGGGATCCTCGAGGAAATTGAGCACGAGCACTCCGGCCGTCTGGGCCATGGCCTCCACCTGGAGCACACCGGGCATCACGGGCTCCTGCGGGAAATGTCCCTGGAAGAAGGGCTCGTTGACGGTGACGTTCTTTACAGCGACGGCATGCTTCTTGTCGAGCTCGATGATCTTATCGATCAGCAGGAAGGGATACCTGTGGGGAAGGAGCTTGCGTATGCCGTTGATGTCGATCACCGGCTCCACGTTGGGATTGTAGACCGGCGACTGTACCTCCGTGTGTCGCACCTCCTTGCGCATCATTCGGGTGAACTTGCTGTTGACTGTGTGTCCCGGGCGGATTGCCACCACGCGGCCCCTGATGGGTCGTCCGATGAGGGCGAGGTCGCCGATCACGTCCATGAGCTTGTGGCGGGCGGGCTCGTTGTCCCACTTGAGTGGTGTCGGATTGATATATCCCAGATGATTCAGGTTCATGTGGGGCACGTCCATCACGTCGCAGATTCTGTCGATGGTCTCCTGCGGCACTATCTCGTCGTAGATCACGATGGCGTTGTCGAGGTCGCCTCCCTTGATCAGGCCGAGCTTGGAGAGAGTCTCGATCTCGCGCACGAAGACGAAAGTCCTTGCGCTGGCCACTTCCTGACGGAAGTCGGCGATGTCGTCGAGAATGGCAAACTGGTTGGGAAGCACCTTGGAATTGTATTCCACCATCACCTCCACGCTGAAGCCGTTGTCGGGATACACCGTGAGGATCGAGCCGGAAGCCTCGTCCTTGATCTGGATCTTCTCCTTGATGATATAGAAATCCTTGTCGGCGTTCTGCTCCACAAGGCCGATACGCTCTATCTCATCTGAATATCTGATGGCGCTTCCGTCGAGGATCGGAAGCTCCGGGCCATTGACTTCTATCAGACAGTTGTCGATGCCGGCAGCATACAGGGCCGCGAGTGCATGCTCCACAGTGCTGACCTTGACACCGTTCCTGCCGAGGACAGTGCCGCGGGTGGTGTCGACGATGTTTTCGGCCACAGCCTCGATCTCTGGGGAGTCGGGAAGGTCGACACGACGGAAACGGTAGCCTGTGCCGACAGGCGCAGGACTGAAAGTAGCCGTGATGTCGAGGCCGGAATGCAGCCCTTTACCGCTGAGGGTGAAAGGGGCCTGGAGGGTGAGCTGGTTCATATGTTATTCTTTATTTGATTTCGTGAAGAATGTCTCGAGCTTCTTGATATACACGAGGTTTTTTGCAAACTGTCGGGCATCGATGGCCGGATAGCCAATTATACGCTTGTTGGAGCCGACATTGTTGGGAATACCCGACTGGGCCCCTATCTGGTTGCCGTCGCCCACGGTGATGTGTCCGGCGAAGCCCGTCTGGCCTCCTATCTGGTTGCAGTTGCCGATTTTTGTGGAGCCGGCGACGCCTGTCTGGGCAGCGAAGACGTTGTCGTGGCCGATCACCACATTGTGGGCCACCTGGATGAGGTTGTCGAGCTTGGTGCCGTGTCCCACCACCGTGCTTCCGAAAGTGGCGCGGTCGATTGTGGTGTTGGCTCCGATTTCCACATCATCCTGGATGACGACGTTTCCGGTCTGGGCTATCTTCTCGTAGGCGCCGTCCTTCGGGGCGAACCCGAAGCCGTCGGCGCCGATCACGGCACCGCTGTGGACGATACACCGCTTCCCCACGACGCATTCATGATAGATCCTGACGCCGGGCATGATTCTGGAGTCGTCGCCGATCACGCAACCGTCGCCTATATATGTCTGGGGATATATCTTGACGTTTTTCCCGAGCCTCACATTACGGCCGATGTAAGCGAAAGCGCCCACATAGATGCCCTCCGGGAGGTCGACGCCTTCAGCGATGTGGCAGGGCTGCTCGACGCCCACGGGCAGCGGCTTCGACTTCTCGACCATGGCCAGGAGCTCGGCGAGAGTGGAATATGGATCGGCCACACGGATGAGTGTGGCGGCCACCGGGAAATCAAAAGAGACATCAGAGCCCACGAGAAGGGCGGAAGCCTTTGTGG
Source organism: uncultured Muribaculaceae bacterium (assembly GCA_947626355.1). GTDB lineage: Bacteria > Bacteroidota > Bacteroidia > Bacteroidales > Muribaculaceae > Lepagella. The sequence goes on along the minus strand of CANQRV010000002.1, from coordinate 77,796 downwards.
TCGCGGCATAATGCGCATACTTCATGTTAGCTACAAACGAGAGGTCGCCACTACGGGCTTCCTCGATTTTCGCAAAGCCGGAAATCACTACGTCGGCATCACCTTCCACCTTTCCCCCTGTGAGAGCGGCAAGCTCCCTTGGCGTTATTTTCATAATGTCTTATAACTCGATAATGGGTTGAAACTCCCTCTGCGGGAAAAATTTCTGCAAATATCGTGAAAAAAATCCATATACATGGTATAAAAAGGTATCAAACTCCAGGAAAAGTCATTTACAGGCAAAAACTCAATAAAATTTTGACCATACAAATTATTTTTGCTATTTTTGCACGAAATATGGGCTTATGCCCGGACTGAAAACAACAATCACAACAAATCAAAAGAATAGGCAATGAAGATTTCACACATCGAGCACATCGGCATCGCAGTGCCCAACCTGGAAGAGGCCATCAAGTTTTACGAGAACGGACTTGGCCTTAAATGCTACAAGAAAGAAGTAGTGGAAGACCAGAAAGTGACAACCGCCTTCTTCAAGGTAGGCGACACTAAGATCGAGCTTCTCGAGGCCACGAGCCCGGATAGCACCATCGCCAAATTCATCGAGAAGAACGGCGGCCGCGGCGGCATGCACCACATGGCGTTTGCCATCGAAGACGGCGTGGCCAACGCGCTTGCCGAGGCAGAGGAGAAAGGCATCCGCCTGATCGACAAGGCACCGCGCAAGGGCGCCGACGGCCTCCAGATCGCATTCCTGCACCCGAAGTCGACAGAGGCAGTGCTCACAGAGCTTTGCGAAGACCCCTCCAAGAAATAAACCATATTTTCCATACATAGACCATGAGCATTCAGCAAGAAAAGATTCAAGAGCTGATTGAGAAGCGCACCGAGGCCCGTCTCGGTGGCGGAGAGAAAGCCATTGAAAAACAGCACGCACGCGGCAAATACACGGCCCGTGAGAGAATAGCCCAGCTTCTCGACGAGGGAAGTTTCGAGGAGCTTGACATGTTTGTAACCCACCGCTGCACCAACTTCGGCCAGGACAAGAAGCACATCCTGGGCGACGGTGTAGTGACCGGCTTCGGCACGATCGAAGGGCGCCTCGTATATGTCTTCGCACAGGACTTCACCGTGTTTGGCGGCTCGCTGTCGGAGACCATGGCAGCAAAGATCTGCAAGGTGATGGACCTGGCCATGAAGATGGGCGCCCCCGTGATCGGACTCAACGACTCCGGCGGCGCGCGCATCCAGGAAGGCATCAACGCCCTCGCCGGCTATTCCGAGATTTTCCAGCGCAACATCCTGGCCTCGGGCGTAGTGCCCCAGATCTCGGCCATCCTCGGTCCCTGTGCAGGAGGCGCCGTATATAGCCCCGCGCTCACCGACTTCACCATCATGGCCAAGGGCATCTCCTATATGTTCCTCACCGGCCCGACGGTAGTGAAGACAGTGACAGGCGAAGACGTGACACAGGAGCAGCTCGGCGGCGCATCCGTACACAGCACCAAGAGCGGCGTGACACACTTCGCAACGGAAAACGGCGAGGAGGCCCTCCAGCTGATCCGCAAGATCATCAGCTTCATCCCGCAGAACAACCTCGAGGAGACCCCTCTGCAGCCCTGCGAGGACCCGATCGACCGTCTGGAAGACAAGCTCAACGACATCATCCCCGACACGGCCAAGAAGAGCTACGACATGTATGACGTGATCGGCGCCATCATCGACAACGGCGAGTTCCTGGAGGTGCAGAAGGATTATGCGAAGAACATCATCATCGGCTTCGCCCGCTTCAACGGACAGTCGGTCGGCATCGTGGCCAACCAGCCCAAAGTGCTTGCCGGAGTGCTCGACAGCAACGCCTCGCGCAAGGCAGCACGCTTCGTGCGCTTCTGCGACTGCTTCAACATACCTCTGGTGACACTGGTGGACGTGCCGGGCTTCCTTCCGGGCACAGGCCAGGAATACAACGGCGTGATCCTCCACGGCGCCAAGCTGCTCTACGCCTACGGCGAGGCTACGGTGCCCAAGGTGACGGTGACGCTTCGCAAGAGCTACGGCGGCAGCCACATCGTGATGAGCTGCAAGCAGCTCCGCGGCGACGTCAACTACGCATGGCCGTCGGCCGAGATCGCAGTGATGGGAGCCGAGGGCGCGGTAGGTGTGCTCTATGCCAAAGAGGCCAAGAGCCAGGCCGATCCCGCCGTCTTCATCAAGGAGAAGGAGGAGGAATACCGCCGTCTCTTCGCCAACCCGTATAACGCAGCCAAATACGGCTATATCGACGATGTGATCGAGCCGCGCAACACCCGCTTCCGCATCATCAGGGCCCTTCAGATGCTAGCCACCAAGAAGCAGACGAACCCGGCGAAGAAGCACGGCAACATCCCATTGTAACCAATACTCCCAACCGACGCATCAAATGTTGAAAAAATATATATTTGCAGCGTTGATCACACTGGCGGCGCTTCCGGCTTACAGCGAGCCGGAAGCGGCCCGTCAGGTCGACAGCGCCACAGTGGTGGAAGGTCTGCCCGGCGGACAGGCGGAGGCCTACATCGACGAGACACCGAGCAAGGAGGTGGACTATGTCGTGGAGAGCTCCACAGCCCGGAAGATGACCCAGGCCGAGAAAGCCCAGAACGCCAAAGAGAACGACTCGACGGGTGGCGCCATCACAATCATCGCCATGAGCATAGTGCTGATATGCCTTATTGTGCTGAGCATCCTCTTCCTTGGCTTCGGTAAAGTGTCGTCGATGCTGCTCTCGAGGCAGAAGCGCAAGGCCATCACCACCAATCCTCACACCAACGAGGAAGATCATGCCGACCTCGACTCCGGAGAGGTGATAGCCGCGATCGCCGCGGCGCTGTCGGAGCATTTCGACAGGAAGCACGACATCGAAGACACTATCCTGACCATCAGGCGCATGAGGAAAGCCTACTCTCCCTGGAGCTCGAAGATATATAATCTGCGACAGATTCCTGAACTCCACCGCAACAACCACCCCCACAACGCGATATGACCCCGAGCGGGCATATATAACCTCATTTCTCAATCATGAAACTGAAAGAATATAAATATAGGATCAACGGCATCAAATTCAATGTCGGAATCGGCGATGTAGTCGACAACAAGGTGCATGTGGAAGTCAACGGCACACCCTACGACGTGGAGCTTGAGAACGCTCCGGCAGTGAAGCCGTCGATAATCCCCGTGGCCAAGAAGCCTCAGACGGCTCCCACCACCTCTACCGGCGAGAAAGTGATATCGAAGCCTGCGGCCGCACCCGGCAAGGCATCGGCCGTATTAAGCCCGCTCCCCGGCACAATCACCAAGATCAACGTGACGGTAGGACAGCAGGTGAACGCCGGCGACACCGTGTGCATGCTCGAGGCCATGAAGATGGAAAACGATATCCACACACAGAAAGGCGGCGTAGTGAAACAGATACTCGTAAGCGTAGGCGACACCATACTCGAAGGCGGCCAGATAATGATTATAGAATAAGGCAGTCTCACGCAATATCGACACAACTATAATAGACTATGATATTAGCTTCGACTTACAGTTTCGGCGACTTCATGCTCCAGACTATAGAATCGTTCTGGAAATTCACCGGCTTCGCCAACTGCGAGATCACCAATCTGGTGATGCTTGTGGTGGGCTGTTTCTTCATCTGGCTCGCAGTGAAGAAGAATTTCGAGCCGCTGCTGCTCGTGCCCATAGGCTTCGGCATGCTCATTGGCAACATCCCGTTTCAGGCCGGCATGGACATCGGCATCTATGAGGAGGGCTCTGTGCTCAATATACTGTACAACGGTGTAGACAAGGGATGGTATCCCCCTCTGGTGTTTCTCGGCGTGGGCGCGATGACCGACTTCTCGGCTCTTCTCGCCAACCCCAAGCTCATGATAATAGGAGCGTGCGCGCAGTTCGGCATCTTCGGCGCCTACATGCTGTCGCTGCTGGTGGGCTTCGACCCGCTGTCGGCAGGCTGTGTGGCCATCATCGGTGGCGCCGACGGCCCGACAGCCATCTTCACGACCTCCAAGCTCAACCCCAACCTGCTCGGCGCGGTGGCGGTGTCGGCCTATTCGTATATGGCGCTCATCCCGCTCATCCAGCCGCCGCTGATGCGGCTCTTCACCACTAAAAAAGAGCGCCTCATCAAGATGAAGCCCGCGAGGGTCGTGAGCCAGACCGAGAAGATCATCTTTCCGATCGTGGGTCTGATCCTCACCTGCTTCGTGGTGCCTTCGGGCCTGCCGCTTCTGGGCATGCTCTTCTTCGGCAACCTCCTGCGCGAGAGCGGCGTGACGACCCGTCTGGCCAAGACCGCGAGCAACGCGATGACCGACATAGTGACCATACTTCTCGGCATGACCGTTGGCGCCTCGACGCAGGCCGACAAATTCCTGACTGTCGACACCCTTCTCATCTTCGGACTCGGCTTCTTGGCGTTTGTGATCGCCAGCTCGGCCGGCGTGCTCTCAGTGAAGCTCTTCAACCTCTTCCTCCGTCCCGGCAAGAAGATCAACCCGCTTATCGGCAACGCCGGCGTGTCGGCTGTGCCTATGGCGGCGCGAATCTCCAACAACGTCGGGCTTGAATACGATCCCACCAACTATCTGCTGATGCATGCCATGGGCCCCAACGTGGCTGGCGTGATAGGCTCGGCTGTGGCGGCCGGCGTGCTGCTCAGCTTCCTCGGTTGACCCCACAGCGGATGCCGCACACTCACATGCGGCATCCGCCATATTCCACTCACGGTATGGCTCCGGCCCACCCGGCAAAGCAATAATCTGTCTTCGTCTCAATCCACTTTTCTTTTCACCATGCGATGCAGCCGGCTTTACAGGCTGTGCCATTGAACCACACCAGTGGCAGATTGTTTAATTTATAAACACCCTCCATACACTATATGCAAGTGGGGACGGCTTATGATTACAGACGAAGTAATAAAGGAAATATACAGGAAATTCAGCAAGCCACATAAAGACGTCAGGGAGCTCAGACTCGACTATTTTGCGGAATTACTGAGCAAGCACCACAGCCTGACAATCACCGACGACGAGGTGGTGATCAACGATGTGGAGGACTTCAGCCCTTTCAAACGTTTTTTGATAAGGAGCCTGAACGCCGTGCTTGAATTCGACAAGAACGTGGCTTTCGTGTTTCGCGGCCATATCCTCTTTCTGAGCAAGGAGAGCCCCGAGATGCGCATCCATATCAAGCCGGAGCGTAAACGGTCGATATTCGACAGGCTTTTCGGCAACGAAGACTGAAAACGACCGAAACACCTGAAAAGCCGCATGGCCGACACTGTGACGTGTCGGCCATGCGGCTTTTCAGGTGTGGGTGTGGATAGCTACATCAGAGGCTGTCGTCGTCGATGCCCTCGAAGCCCGACTCCAGTTCATCCTCGTTAAACTGGGAATCGCCGTAGAGGTCTTCAAACACCAAATCGTCGGCCTTCTTCTGCGCGGAGAGGTCGACCTTGCGCTCGAATTCATCGATATCCATTCTCTGGGAGGGCGGAGTGCCCTTCTTGAACGTGCAGACCGCATCCTTGAGATGGCGTCCGGGAATCATCTCCTTGAGTTCCATGTAGAAGGCCTGGTCGGTGATGTAGTTGTAGACGAACACGAGCTTCTGCCCCTCGTCTTCCACGAGCTCGCCGACGGGAGTCTCGTCCATGACCCATATGTCTTTGTCGCTCGACGATATGCCCATGTCTTCCTGTGTGATTTCCTCCTGGCGCTCCCAGTCATCGTCGCAGAGGAAGAACGAATCGAGGTCGTCTTTTGAATAGCCTACGCTTTCGAGCACAGCATTGCGGAGCTGGAAGAATGTAGAGTCGGAATCAATCTCTATCTCCCTCACGAAATTGCTGACCTCGTTGCTGACCAACTTGAATTTGTATATCATAAAATGCGAAAAATGTATTTAGTGTTATAACGGATGCCGGTCGATACGCGGCATATGGAATGCGAAATTAATGCATTTAATTGTTAAAACAATAGTTTTGCCCATAAAAAAATGAGATAAAAGAATCATCTCATTTTTCACACTATGTAATACGCTGACATTCAGAACATCAGCCAGAGACTACGAAAAAGGGGCCTCAGATGATGTCGTAGCGTTTGAAGACCTTCCGGATAGCCTCGAGCGAGCGCTCCACCTGCTCCTTGGTGTGTGTTGCCATCAGCGAGTAGCGGATGAGTGTGTCCTGCGGGGCAACGGCGGGTGTGACCACGGGGTTGACGAACACACCCTCGTCGAGGAGGTCGCGGGTAACGTGGAAAGTCTTGTAGTCGTCGCGGATGAATAGGGGGATGATAGGTGTCGAGGTGTGGCCTATCTCGCAACCCATGGCCCGGAAATTGTCGAGGGCGAAGTGCGTGATATCCCAGAGGTGCTGCTGGCGTTCGGGCTCGGCGAGGATGATGTCGAGGGCGGCGTCGACGGCAGCCGTCGATGCGGGGGTTATGCTGGCGGTGAAGATGTAGCTGCGCGAATGGTGGCGCAGATAGTTGGTGATGACCTTGTCGGTGGCTATGAATCCGCCGAGCGACGCGAACGACTTGCTGAATGTGCCCATGATGAGGTCGACGTCGTCGGTGACTCCGAAATGGTTGCAAGTGCCGCGTCCTCCTTCGCCGAAGACACCGATGCCGTGAGCCTCGTCGACCATTACGCCTGCGTTATACTTCTTGGCGAGACGCACGATCTCGGGTAGGTTTGCTACATCTCCCTCCATGGAGAACACTCCGTCGGTGACGATCAGCTTCACCTTGTCGGGCTCGCATTTCCTGAGCTGGGTCTCGAGGCTCTCCATATCGTTGTGGCGATACTTAAGATAGTTGGAGAACGAGAGGCGTCGCCCCTCGATGATCGAGGCGTGGTCTTGCTCGTCGATGATGATATAGTCTTCGCGGCCCGTGAGTGTCGACACGACGCCGAGGTTCACACCGAAGCCGGTGCTGTAGATCATGGCGTCTTCCTTACCCACATATTCGGCGAGACGGGCCTCGAGCTTCTTGTGGATGTCGAGCGTACCGTTGAGGAAAGGGCTTCCGGCCATGCCTGTGCCGTATTTTTTAGTGGCCTCTATGGCTGCTTCCTTTACTTTGGGATGGTTGGTGAGTCCCATATAGCTGTTGGAACCAAACATAAGCACCTTTTTGCCGTTCATCAGCACCTCGGTGTCCTGGTCGCTTGAAATGGCACGGAAATAGGGATACACACCAGCCGCCTTGGCACGCTGAGGGGCATCATAGTGTGACAACTTCTCTTGTAATGGCTTCATTATATATACTTAAATATATCTCGCGGGCGGCAGGGCAAGGGGAAAAAGCGCGTCGCCGGCCTCTGTGTCGCTGTTGAGACAATGAATTAGGCTACAAAGTTAATGACTTTTTAAAGAAATCTCTTAAAACGGAGGGAGTTTTTTTCACAAAACTTCAAAAATGTGCAATAAGGACAGGGCCGGAGCATCCCCCGGCCTGACATATCGAAAGCCGGCCGGGAGGGGGACGGACGGCGTTTTTGACAAAATTGACACAGGGGGCACGCGATGCGGTCCGGGGGGTGCAATGACGGGAACAGGGCTATTTATCAAACATTTGCAAATTTTGCATAAAAAAATACTGACCGTTAAAACATTTAGCATGCTATTTGTTAGAATATAAAGCGAAAGCCCCGCATAGGGCAGCATAAAGAAATCAATAACACTTAATTATACAAAAGTCATGGGAAAAATTATTGGAATCGACCTTGGAACCACCAATTCCTGCGTCGCCGTACTCGAGGGCAAGGACCCTGTGGTAATTCCTAACAACGAAGGACGCAACACTACCCCGTCGGTAGTGGCGTTTGTTGACGGAGGCGAGCGCAAGGTTGGCGATCCAGCCAAGCGTCAGGCCATTACCAATCCGACCCGCACCATCTACTCCATCAAGAGATTCATGGGCGAGAAGTGCAATCAGGTAGCCGACGAGATCAAGCGCGTGCCCTACAAGGTGGTATGTCAGAACGATATGCCGAAGGTAGACATCGACGGCCGCGACTACACTCCGCAGGAGATCTCGGCCATGATTCTCCAGAAGATGAAAAAGACAGCCGAAGACTACCTCGGCCAGGAAGTGAACGAGGCAGTGATCACGGTGCCCGCATATTTCGATGACTCCCAGCGTCAGGCCACCAAGGAGGCAGGCGAGATCGCCGGCCTTAAGGTGATGCGTATCGTCAACGAGCCTACGGCAGCCGCGCTTGCCTACGGCCTCGACAAATCGACCAAAGAACAGAAGATCGCCGTGTTCGACCTCGGCGGCGGCACATTCGATATCTCGATCCTCGAGCTCGGCGACGGCGTTTTTGAGGTGAAGTCGACCAATGGCGACACCCACCTCGGCGGCGATGACTTCGACCACGTGATCATCGACTGGCTCGCCGATGAATTCAAGAAAGACGAGGGCGTCGACCTCCGTCAGGACCCGATGGCCATGCAGCGTCTCAAAGAGGCTGCCGAGAAAGCCAAGATCGAGCTTTCAAGCTCCACATCCACCGAGATCAACCTTCCGTATATCACAGCCACGGCCTCAGGCCCGAAGCACCTCGTGAAGACCCTCACAAGGGCTAAGTTCGAGCAGCTTGCCTCGGATCTCATCGACGCAGTGGTAGAGCCTTGCGTGAAGGCGCTCAAGGATGCCGGCTTCACGGCATCGCAGATCGATGAGGTGATCCTCGTGGGCGGCTCGACCCGAATCCCGGCCATCCAGCAGAAAGTGAAGGAGATCTTCGGCAAAGAGCCCAACAAGGGCGTCAACCCCGACGAGGTAGTGGCCATCGGCGCGGCCATCCAGGGCGGTGTGCTCAGCGGCGACGTGAAGGATGTGCTCCTTCTCGACGTAGTGCCCCTCTCGATCGGTATCGAGACCCTCGGCGGCGTGATGACGAAGCTCATCGAGGCCAACACCACGATTCCTACAAGGAAGAGCGAGACCTTCTCGACGGCAGCCGACAACCAGCCTGAGGTGACCATCCGCGTGCTTCAGGGCGAGCGTCCTATGGCAGCCGACGACAAGCTTCTCGGCGAGTTCAACCTTTCGGGCATCGCACCCGCCCCGCGTGGCGTGCCCCAGATCGAGGTGACTTTCGAGGTAGACGCCAACGGCATCCTTCAGGTATCGGCCAAAGACAAGGCCACAGGCAAGGAGCAGTCGATCCGTATCGAGGCTTCGAGCGGTCTGAGCGACTCCGAGATCCAGCGCATGCGCGACGAGGCCAAGGCCAATGAGGAGGCCGACAGGAAAGCCAAGGAGAGAATCGACAAGCTCAACCACGCCGACAGCGTGATCTTCCAGACTGAGAAGCAGCTCAAGGAGCTCGGCGACAAGATTCCGGCCGACAAGAAAGCCGCTATCGAGAGCGCCCTCGACAGGCTGAAAGACGTACACAAACGTCAGCTCGTGGAAGACATCGACTCGGCCGAGAAGGCAGTGACCGACGCATTCCAGGCAGCGTCGCAGGATATCTACAACGCCCAGCAGCAGAGAGCGGCCGGCCAGCAGGCAGGTCCTCAGCCGGGTCACAACGACCACCACGAGGAGAAAGACGTCACTGACGTCGACTTCGAGGAAGTGAAGTAACCGACGGATATGGTCAGATTAAACTGCGGTCTCGTAGCTGAGACCGATGAAAACAGGAAGAAGGCGATCGCCCTGGCTACCGAACTGGTGGAGCTCTCGCTCCACGATGACGGATGTCTGGAATACGACCTTCTGGGATCGCTCACAAGCAGCGACCGCCTGATGATCTACGAGACATGGCGCGACGACAGGTCGCTGAAGGCCCACATAGCGTCGGCGCATTTCCAGCGCCTAGTGCCGGAGATCGAGAAGGTGGCGACGCTCACACTGGAGAGATTCGATTTCTGAACCATCCGCAGTCTCTGAACACTCAGAGGCGAGGCAACGACTCAATAAAAGCCCGTGTCGATCCGCGACACGGGCTTTAATGTTGACAAAACGTGGTCGATTCAGACTTTTTTCGTAAATTTGTGGACACAAGAGCAAAAGCACCGAATGATGACGAAATATCCCATAGGAATACAGAGTTTCCGCAAGATGCGTGAGGAAGGATACCTCTACGTCGACAAGACTGCTTATCTCCATGAGCTCGTGAGCCAGGGGGCCTTCTACTTCCTGAGCCGGCCGCGACGGTTTGGCAAGAGCCTGCTGGTCTCTACCATGGAGAACTATTTCCGTGGCAACCGGAAGCTCTTCCGCGGACTCGCCATCGACCGTCTGGAACCGGAGGAATGGCCGCGGTATACCGTGCTTCATCTCGACCTGTCGCGTGCAGGCTACAGGAATGCCGACGACCTGACCGGCTTCTTAGGGAAAGCCGTCGGCGAATGGGAAAGGGAATACACCACCCTACAACCCGGATACTCCCCCGACTGGCGCTTCGACAAGCTGATACGCGACGTCTACCGGCTCACAGGCCGACAGGTGGTAGTGCTTGTGGATGAATACGACAGTCCGGTGGTGGATGTCTGCGGCGACAGGGAGCTGGAGACCGCCAACCGCAGGACGCTCCACGACTTCTACCGCGTAATGAAGGCCAATTCCGACTGCCTGAAGTTCGTATTCCTGACAGGGGTGGGGAAACTCGGACAGATAAACATCTTCAGCGGCCTTAACAATCTTCTCGACATATCGCTCGACACACGTTATGCCGCGATCTGCGGCATAACGACCGAAGAGCTTACCGATAATTTCAGAGAAGGCATAGAGGAGCTGGGACGCAGACGCAATTGGGAGTCGGAAGAGACCATGCTCAAGCTGAAAAATCAATACGACGGCTATCATTTCTCAGAGGATATGATTGACGTGTATAATCCATACAGTCTGGTTAAGGCGCTCTACCACCGCAACATCGGGGACTATTGGTTTCAGTCGGGCACTCCCACAAGACTGGCCCGACAGTTTCTGGACAAGGACTGGGGAGCGCCGGATCTTGAGGGGTATGTCGTATCGCAATCCGCATTGGAGAGCGGAGACGTCGTGGGCAACAACTTAGCGCTGGCCTGCTTCTATACCGGCTATCTGACCATAAAGAGCTGTGATATTCAGGATGAGGAACCGGAGTTCACACTCGGCTATCCCAACGCCGAGGTCCGCAACGGATTCTTCCGCGACCTGATGACAATGATGGACGGCGGCGACCCCACGGGATCGGCAGACTTCGTCCGCTCGCTGAAAGATTTCATCAGGTATGATGACATCGAGGGATTCCTCAACGAGCTGAAATCGTTTCTGGCCGGCATACCTTATATGAGCAACACCAATACGGAACCCCAGTGGCAAAAGGACATCCTCATAATCTCGCGGCTGGTGGGAATCGATACCGATGTGGAGAGACGCACGTCGCGCGGCCGCATGGACATGGTGCTCAACGGAACAAAAGCGATATACATACTTGAATTCAAGTATGGCGCGACTCCTGAGGAAGGACTCGCCCAGATCAATGAAAAGGAATATGCCCTACCCTTCAAGAATTCGCTAAACCATAAGCGAATCATCAAGGTCGGCGTGAACATATCGCCGGAGACACGCAACATCGACAGATGGGTGATCTCTGATTTCTGAACTTTCCGCAGTCTCTGAACAGTCAGAGACTCGACTAAGTCTCAATAAAAGCCCGTGTCGATCCGCGACACGGGCTTTGTTGTCTATTAGCCTATATAACAGCATGATTTGGGATATGGCGAACAAAAAGCGAACAGATTCGTCTGACCGGTGAGGGATGATGATGCAGAATTCAACAAAAAGTCAACAGAAATATTTGGAACGTCTGAAATAAATCGTTACCTTTGCGCCTATCAAACCCCACACAATGATAAGACTCAAACTGCCTTTTGTCATTCTTGCGATTCTTCTCTCATTCGGGACAGCGCTGAGCGTTGCACAGACGACCATTACAGTACCTGTCGTTAAAGTACCAAACCCACCTAAACCCGAAAAAACCGACCTACCGACGCACGAAAACCGCTTGCCAGGCATACCCACCGAGGCTTCTATCAGCATCGATGGAGTCGAGATACCCGGACTCTATTCCGTAGACATAATCTCATACTAGATATGTGATGAGAATGGAGACCGCCTCGCCTTGTTTGCCGACGAATCCGGATTCATCGACTTTCTCTTCGCTAACGCGGGTGTCTATATGGTGAGATTCACGACGGTTGATTACGTCTACATCGGTTATATAGAAATCGAATAAATCGAAATCTCTCTGAAGCTAATATAACGATGACGCACTCGAGGACTACTCATCCACCATCAACACAAATTTCATCATCACTATTCCCGGCGACCACCTCGTCCACATCGAAGGCGATGGCTGGTATTCCGACGGAACCTTCACAAACTGACATGTGATGTCTCAAAAACGGCTTTTTTAACAAGGCTAAACAACAATCCATAAACTATTTTTAACGTGAACGACAAAATCAAGAATGTGTTCAGACTGCTGGGATATCTCTTCCTCGCAGTCATAGCAAGCTGTTCAGACAACGAGCAGCTCCCCGAGCCGATCCCCGAACCCGGGAATCACAACTCATCGTATCCATTCACAGACTTGTTGATCTGTCACGGTTACCAGAAAAAGCTCTGATTCCAGAGAGCAGAAATTTTTAATCAACCAAACGAATTTTAGCCAACTATTATTTTCACCAACTATTAAAGAATATCATTATGAAGAAATTTGCAATGGCAGCCGGAGCCTTGCTTCTGGCCCTCTGCCTCGCCGGATGCTCCAGCGACAGCCCGCAGGACATCAACCCGGTCGATCCGCCGGTAGACGAACCAGTGGACAATCCGACGCAGGAAGACCCGATAATCGACAGAACACCGTACAAAGCCATCGAGATGGACACCGAGACACGCTCCGGCGTCGGCGTCAACAACACCTTCGCCTTCAGCCTCTGGAATAACCTCCAGAACAACGCCCGCACCGACGAGAACATCACGGTGGTGCCCTACAGCGTGTTCTCCGTGCTCTCCATGATGGCCAACGGCGACGACGGCGAGACACGCGACGAGGTGCTCGGCCTGCTCGGTCTGGAAAGCGGCGAGGCAGGCCTCGCCGCGCTCAACAATTACAACCGTATCATGCTCTCGGAGCTGCCCGGTCTCGACGGACAGGTGCAGATCTCGCTGGCCAACTCGCTGTGGCTCAACGAAGGCTTGAAGATCAATCCCACATTCGCCGGCACGATAGGCACCAGCTACGACGGCGCACTCAACACATGCCCGCTCGCCTCCGAGGGCAAGGACCGGATCAACGCCTGGGTCAGCGACAGGACACACGGCCTCATCCCCAACCTCCTCAGCCAGCCTCTGACCCGCTCCGATCTTGTGGTGGTGAACGCTTTCTATTTCAACGGACTGTGGTTCTTCCCGTTCATGGAGAAAGCCACCGGGGAGGGCGACTTCACCAACGCCGACGGCTCGCGCTCCAGGGCCGACTTCATGAAGCAGCAGCGTACTTTCGGATACGCTAAGACCGACCGCATGGAGATGGTATCCATGAAATACGGCAGCGGCAACTACGAGATGGTGCTCTTCATGGCCGATGACGCATCAGTAAGCGAAGACGACATCAACGCCGCCCTCGAGGCACGCAGGGACACCGAGACCATCATCACGCTGCCCCGCTTCTCGCAGGAGAGCTCCTATGAGCTGATGGATATACTGAAAGCCATGGGGCTGGGAAAAACCTCTTTCAACGCCATGCTTGAGGACGGTGGCACTACGCTGGGCCGCATAGTGCATGCCGCCAGGATCTACGTCGACGAGAAAGGCTCGCGTGCAGCCGCCGGAACGGCGGGCGAAATGATAGGATGGGACGGCGAGGAAGTAAAGCCGGTTGAGATCACTTTCAACCGTCCGTTCCGATTCATGATCCGCGAGACATCGACAGGTACAATCCTCCTGATGGGCCGCGTGGCGAAGCTCTAACCACTTCCTTACTAAGTCTTCTCCTCGGCAGATGCGTCCCGGCCTCCGCGTCGGGGACGCGCTTTTTCGGATAATACATCTGTCAAGATGTCATTCTTCCAATAATATTCCGCATTGAAGATTTTGAAGAATCGATATTATTTTGTAGATTTGCGGTCGCTATGCTTAAAAGGATAATCTATTTTCCAATACTGGCCGTCATGCTGGCGGTAACGCTCTGCAGATGTGCGGGGGAATGAGTCGCCGGCATTGAACAGGATAGCATCGACTGTCTCCGATTCCCCGGACTCGGCTCTAAGAGAGCTTGAGAAGATTGACATCTACGACCTCTCCGAGGCTGACCGCCATTACCTCGAGCTACTGACAGTGAAGGCGCGCGACAAGGCGTATATCCTGCATACATCCGACAGCCTGATAAAAAGCTGCCTCGAATATTACGACAGCAACAAGGGAAACCCTCATTATACCGAGGCCCTTTATTATGGAGGGCGCGTCTATAGCGACCTCGGCGACTACCCCACGGCGTTGAAATACTATCAGGCGGCGCTTGACGAGACCCAAGGTGACGAACACAGCATGGAACTAAGATCGCATATCCTCAGCCAGACCGGGCGACTGCTCAACTCGCTGCGCATGCACTCCCAGTCCATACCTTATATACGGCAGTCGCTGAGTGTGGACTCCCTGCTAAAAGACATTTTCAACCTGGCATACGACCATCTTATGCTCGGAGACGCCATGCAGAAACTCGGTAATAATGATGAAGCCGAAGACGCCTACCGTAAGGCGCATGAATGGGCGTCACGGATATCGGCCAACGACGCGGCCGACATACAGGTCTATCTCGCCTCGGTGAAGCTTGACAAGGGTAAGGTCGATTCCGCATTAACAATCATCCGTCAGATAGCGGACGAGGTCATCCCCGACTTCCGCAACGTATATCTCGCCATCGCCTCGGAGACCTACCACCGGGCCGGCATATACGACACCGCATATATCTATGCCAGCGAACTTGCATCGAGCGACATTCCCGACAACAAACGTATAGGATACAGAATGCTGCTGACTCCGGAGCTCAAGCGGTATATCCCCAATGATTCGATGGGCCGACTGCTGGATGAATATAAATCCACCGTCGACTCATATATCGACGCGCACGAGGGGCAGCAGACCGCAATCCAGAACTCCATGTACAACTACACCCTTCATGAGCGCGGGAGGGAGAAGGCGGAAAGGGAAAGAAACGGCATGTCCCGGCTGCTTGTGCTGGTCTCCGCCATATTCGCGGGGGGATTGATCTGTTTCCTGGTCAGGATGTATCTCCAGAAGCAGAAGATGATGCGCATGCAGATGGTGCTCTGCTGGCTGATGGAGCTCAAGACAACCCATCAGCTGGACTGCGACTGTCCCACTGCGGAGCACGACTGTGAGAATGTGGAGAGCCAGCCTCGGAAAAAGGATATTTTGCTCTTGCCTCCTCCCGACAATGTCGGAAGCATGCGGAGACGCCTGCTCGACGAGCTGAAAAGCGTCAACAAGTGTCTCAAGGATACGCCAGTATCACCCCAGGCATACTTCAAGTCGGGCGTCAGCGACAGGATACAGGAGATTCTGAAAAACGGAAGAATCATCAACTACTGCGACTCTGTGTGGGACGACATGGAGAGGGTAGTCCTGGAAGAGTCGGGTAATTTCAAGGCCAATCTAATGATGCTGTCAGACGGAAAGACGGACCAGACGGACTACAGGATAGCGTTGCTGCTGCGCTGTGGACTCGGAGTGAGCAACATAGCCGCATTGATGGGCAAGGCGAAGTCGACGGTGTCGAAGCGTTGCCGGCAACTTGGGAAGAAGCTGTTTTGCGAGGAGCTCGACACGAAGAGCCTCGTTTGCCTGCTGCGACTGCTATAGATTTCTGAAGCATCCACAGCCAATGAACTATCAGAGAAATACAGACTAATGCAACGGCGGTTACAGTAACCGCCGTTGCATTAGATTGCATATTATCTGCCCACTATCCCTGGAGAGAACGTGGAAACTTAAATGTCGTTGAGGATCTGACTGATCTGGGCAGGGTCGGGAGCCGGGAGCTTCGAGGCCTCGGAGCGGTAGGACTCCGCCTTCTTGGCATCCGACGTAGAACCGGTGGCATCAAGGAGATCGGCGAGTCTGAGCAGTGCGTCGGCCTTGACCATCGGCGGGACCTTCGCGCCGTCGGCCGCCGCGAGCGTGAGATATTTCACGGCATCCTCCACATTCTTCTTAAACACATCGCCTGTGGCGTAGCGGCTGCCCAGCAGATATGAGGCCAACGGAAAACCGTTGTCGGCTGCTTTGCGGTAGAAGCGTTCGGACATAAACAGGCTCTTCTCGACGCCCGTGCCGTTCTCGCAGAAATTGCCCATGATGTATGCCGCCACCGGATGGTCGTTCTCGGCCGCACGCCTGAGATACTGCACCGACTTCTCCATGTCGGGCGACGTGCCGAAGCCGTTATGGTAGAAGGAAGACACCATGAACTGGGCTGACCCGCTGACATCCTTATCCTCCTTATTAAAGAGGGCATCCTCATCGAATCTCTCGCTGACCTCATCGGCGTCAGCGGCCTTCAGGGCATACCGGAAAGCCGTCTCCGGATTCTTCTCGACCCCAAGCCCCTCCCTGTATAGAAGGGCGAGATTATAGAAAGCGCCCTGGTTCATCTGGAGCGCCGCCTTCTCGAAGAGCCTGACGGCCTCGGGAATGTTCTGGTCGACACCCGTTCCCTTCAAATATGCGGCGCCGAGATTGACCATCGCCTTGTCGTTGCCACCCTCGGCTCCCTTGGTAAACCAATAGATGGCCTTTCCGAGGTCGGCCTCCACGCCGCTCCCCTTCTGATAGACGACGCCAAGATTGTTCTGGGCCGTGGCGTTGCCGTTCTCGGCATACTTCTCGAGCTCCGGCGAATACCTGAGCGAGTTGATGATATAAGTCTGCTGGGCAAAGCTTGTAAAGGCGAAGCCGGCGGCCAATAGAAAGACCGTGAGTGTTCTGGATACGTTCATGTCGTTATTGTTTTTATCTGATGCAAAAGTAAGTAAAATAAAGTTGCGAAACAAATTTGCATTAATTTAACAAATACATTTCACTCAACTCGGATATAATTCGTAATTTTGGAATCCCGGAATATATATATATCAGATGAAGATACTCCACACATCCGACTGGCACATAGGCCAGACATTTATGGGCTGGGACCGCCTCCCCGAGCAGAAGGAGATGCTCAGCGACATAGCACGAATCATAAGCGAAGAGCACCCCGACGCACTGCTTGTGAGCGGCGACGTCTTCGACACCTCCACACCCTCGGCGGCAGCCCAGACGATGCTGTCGGAGGCACTCGTGGAGATGCGCGAGGCAGGAGGGCGCGACATGCTGATGATACTCACGGCCGGCAACCACGACAGCCCGTCGCGCCACGAGGCCCATGCCCCACTGATGTCGCGCCTCGGCATCGAGACCATAGGGAGCCTCCACGGCGGCTGCGCCGGCGACCCCGGCGAGATGGCCGACGCCGTGACATTCACCATCGAAGGGAAGGGACACATACTCGCCCTGCCATTCGCCCACAGCCGCAACCTCCCCGACGACTTCTTTCCTCTCGCGATCGCCCATACGCGCGACTCGCACGACGACGGGCTGCCCCTCGTGGTGATGGCGCACCTCAGCGTGGCCTCCGCCGACACCACCGGCCACAGCAACGCCGGCGAGACGACCGTCGGAGGCATCGACTGCGTGGGTCTCGACACCCTCGGCAGCGGCTACGACTATATGGCGCTCGGACACATACACCGCCACCAGACCATGCACGGCGGCAACGGAACCACAGCACGCTACTGCGGCACTCCCCTCGCCGTGAGCTTCGACGAGGCTTACGAGCACTCCGTGAGCATAGTGGAGATAAAGCATCGCGGCGCCGAGCCACAGATCACGACCGTCACCATCTCCCCCGCAATCCCCCTTGCCACCATCGGCGGCCGCTCCGGAGTCTCCCCCTCCGAAGCGCTCATTCAGCTTCAGGAAGCGATAGAGGGCAACGCCGCCGACAACGCCGCCCCCCTCCCCTTCGGCACCTATATCCGGCTCAACATAGCATACGACCCGGAGAACCCCGTGACGACCGACTTCCAGCAGCAGGCCGAGAAGATATGCTCCGACGCCGGCCTGCGCTTCTGCAAGGTCAACATAGTGAGGAAAGCCACCGACAGGAAGGTGGCTGACGAGGATATCATGACAGTGGAGGAGCTGCGGGAGGTGTCGCCTCTCGACCTGGCAAAAAGCTATGCCATCTCCCAGGATAAGCCCTGGACCGACGGTATGGCAGCACTCCTCGAAGAGATAATGGAAGAAACCGACAACCTCTAAACCCTTAATAAAGACATGCGACTGCTAAGACTCGAGATAGAAAACATCGCCTCATTCGAGAACGTCACCGTCGACTTCACCGACCCGATGCTCGGCGACACCGACATCTTCCTGATCAGCGGCGAGACGGGCTCCGGCAAGTCGACCATCCTCGACGCCATCTGCCTCGCCCTCTACGGCACCACCCCGCGCATCGAGGCGTCGGCCGACCGCACCCAGGCGCGTGACGATATGCCAGACTCCATAGCGCTCAGCGACCCTTGCCGCCTGATGCGTCGCGGCACCGGATTCTGCCATGCAGCGCTTGAATTCGAGGCCGGAGCGCGGCGCTACACCGCCAGCTGGAGCGTGCAGAGGGCATACAGGCGCCCCAACGGGAAGTTTCAGAAAAAGGTGTGGCATCTGCGCGACGAGGAGAGCGGCATCACCCTGACCTCCGACAAGGAGATCATGGAGAAAGTGCAGCAGCTCGTGGGACTGGATTTCGCACAGTTCACCCGCACCACCATGCTCTCGCAGGGGAAATTCGCCGCCTTCCTCCAGAGCAGGGGCGACGAGAAGGCCGACCTGCTGAAGAAAATCACCGGCGTCGAGAAATTCGCGACAATAGGGCGCCGCATCTACGAGCGTACCGCTGCCCTGAGGAACGAAGCGGAGAGACGGCACCGGGAATACGAGGAGGCCTCCACCAATACCCTCTCGCCCGAGGAGACGGCGGCGCTCATCTCTCATGGTGAGGAGATCGGAAGAAAAGCCAAAGCAATCGACAAAGAGACTGCTTCGGTCAACCACGCCACCGATTGGATGAAAGCCAAAGCTGACAGCGAGGAGAGCCTTAGGAAAGCGCAGGCCGAATATGCCGCCACTCTTGAAAGGAGCCGGTCGGATGACTTCGCCGACGCCATGAAGATACTCGACGACCGCAACCGTACCGGTGAGGCGCAGAGAGCCTGGCGCCGGAAAGAAGCCGCTGAAGAAGAAGCCGGGAAAGCACGTCATGCCATCGCGGGTCTGGAAGATGACATGCGGAAAAACCTCGCCCTATATGCCGGTCTCTTAGACAGGATAGAGAAGGAAACGGGAACGGTGGCAGAACTGCAACGGCAAAGCGACACTCATAAGGAAAGGATTGAGATCTACGACAGAGGTGACGCCATGATCACCTCGCTGCGCAACGTGGAACAATGGCGGAAAGCGATTGACGACAAGGAGAAGCGAATCGCCGCCACCAATAAAATTATAGAGGAGACACTCCGGCCGCAGCATCAGAGATCCATAGAGAGCGTAGACGTGAAGCAGAAAGGGGTTGCGGCGCTGGAGGAGAGCGTTGCAGGTCTGGAAGAGAAACTGAAGGGGTCGGGGCTCGAAACGCTCCGCAAGAAGAAAGACCGTCAGCTGGGAGCCATAGCCTCTCTTGAGAGGGTCAAGGTGCTTGCCGACAACGTCATCAAGGGAGAGAAAAGCGCCGCCGAGCTACGGGAGACGATAATCGGACTCGACATTAAGCTGACCGAGTCGGAGACCTTGATAATGGGAGCCGAACTTCTGATGAAAGAGAAGACAGGGCGACTCGAAATGGCACAGGAGCATTACGACTATTCACTGCGGGCCACGAGCACGGACGTGAAGATACTACGTGCATCGCTGCATGAGGGAGACACCTGCCCGGTGTGCGGCCATATAGTGACCGATGTCGATCCGCTGGAGCAGCGTCTCAACGAAAGGCTCCGGCATGACAAAGAGCAACTTGCCGCGGCGCAGAAGGAGAAAGACGAGGCGGTAGCCTCGCTGGCCAAGCTAAAAAGTGAAAGAGAGGCTCTCGAAAAGCAGAAGCAGGAATCCGCGAAACGTCTTGACAAGGCCGCGCGTGAAACAGACGAAGCGAAAGAGAAAGCGGGAAAAGAGCTGGGAGCATTTATCTCACAGCTGCCGGCCGATCAGGATTACAGCGGGTTGCTTCCTGAGATCGCCCGACTCCTTGCAGGCATAAAGGAAGAACTCGGCAAGACTGAAAGCGGCATAGCCGCCGGAGAGAAAACAGCCAAAGACCTAGATGATGAGCGCAGGAAGCTCCGGAAAGAGACAAAAGCTCTTGAAAAACTCAAGGCAGAGGAAGTGAACGCGAAGTCGATGCTCGAAAAGGCATCGGCGGAGGTTGAATCGCTCGCCGCCGGGAAAGGTGTCGATGCCGCCAATATCGAGAATGCCCTCACCGAGGTAGAGAACACGCTTGGCGATACTGCCATCTGGCAGAACGACCCTCGAAGCCGGACCGCAGGATTTATCGACGAGCTCCGGGAGAGAATCGAGGATTATCGCAAGCTGAAGGAATCACTCGACAGCCACAGACGAGGTCTCGATGAGATGCGGCAGGAAAAGGAGAAGAGGCGCGAGGAACTGAAAGGATTGCTTTCGCTGATGCCGCAATGGATGGCGCTGACACCTGCTGCCAGACCTACAACGGGTAGCGTCAGGAATCTTACTAATCTCACCGGCGAATTGATGGGTAATCTCCAGATGCTTGACAGAAGCGAGGCGGAGAGCCGCGAGCTCGGCAAGTGGCTTGCAGATTATCTGTCGAAGAATCCGGAATATACACTCGACCATATCGCGGATATGGCAAAGCTGCCCGACGGTGAAGTAATAAAGCTTCAAAAGATTGTCGACGACATAAAGAAAGAGCTTGCCGGAAGAAAAGCCAATCTCGACAACGCCCGACGGCGTCTCGAAGACGTCATCAAGGCGAAGCCGGAGGAAGTCGATGCCGACAATCCACCTGCCCTTGAAGCCCTCAACGAGAGGCTCGCCGCGCTCGGCAGGAAGAAGGAGGAGCTGCTGTGTGAGGCCGGCGCGATCAAGGAGAGGTTGGAGACGCAGAAGAAAAACGATACTGCCGTGACGGAAAAGAAAACAGCATGGGATAAGGCGAAAGCGGAGGCCGACAGATGGGAACCGCTCTGCGCGCTGCTCGGCGACGCGACAGGCAAACGGTTCAGCAACATAGCGTTGAGTCGGATTCTGCAGGACCTCATCCGTCATGCCAACCGCTACATGGACTCCCTGATCGGGCGCTACACGCTGAAGGTGAAGCCGGGAACGTTCGTGATATCGGTGATCGACAACGACATGGGAGGTCTGGAGCGTACGGCCAACACCATCTCGGGCGGAGAGACCTTCCTTGTGTCGCTGGCATTGGCGTTGGCGCTCAGCGACATCGCGGGGCTGTGCCGGTGCGACACACTGTTTATCGACGAGGGGTTCGGCAGTCTGAGTGGCCGGGCGTTATCGCAGGCCGTGGACACGTTGCGGAGCCTGCACCGTCAGTCAGGACGGCGTGTGGGAATCATCAGCCACATCCAGCAGCTACGTGAAGACATCCCGGTGCAGCTGATCGTGAAGAAAACGGGCTACAACGGCGCCTCGACCCTCACCTATCCCGATCCACAGTAAAGCCGTCTAATGCCAAATAATAGCGATGTGTCCGAATATGAATAAATGTTAATGATTACAAATATCATCAAGCATATCAGTATATTGGTTAAATAGTATTAAATATATTGCATATTTCATTCAATCGCATTATATTTGACAACGAATTGATAATTGTATGATTTAATAGAAAAATTATGGCGACAGACACTCATAACGTTCCCACACCGGCCAATCCCCTCTACAACTCGCCTACTCCGGGGAGAATCACCATTGCGGCTATGTATCCGAATCAAGGCACGACAGCACCCTCTCTACAGGTGCTGACGGAACTGCACGACTGCGGATTCAACTCTGCGTTGATAAATACCGAAGGAAATTCACTCGCCACGCTGCTTACCAACTGCAACAGCAAAGGCATACATCCCTTTGTCGGCAATCCCCGTCTAACACAATCGGCTCAATGTGAAGAGTTCGTCGGAGATAACAAAGGTCTTGACGGACTCGGCGGATGGCTACTCAAAGATACTGTAAGCTGGCCCGAGGTTAAGGCCGGAAGCACATTCCATGATCTCGTCACCATAATACGCGATACCGACACACCTAAGAATAATGAAATCATTAAGGCAGTCCATCCCGTATTTACAGGTCTTACACCGCTCCAGGAATTTATCGGCATACCAGAGAATGATGATTACAGCCAATATATCAAGGACTTTCAGAACAGTCTGAATCCGTCGTTCTGGCCGTATAGATATTTTTCATTCGTTGATGCCGCGCAATCACCTTCCACAAGGTATGCCAACTTCTATAGAGGTCTCGAGACGTTCTCTTTCATGTCGCGGTACACCAACGTGCCTTTGTGGTCATACATCAGGTCGGTCAGTCCGTCGGGACTCGCAACCGTCGACTCCCGCATAACCGAAGCCATGATACGGTTCGAGGCTTTTTCCGCGTTGGCCTACGGTGCTCAAGGAATCGTCTACTGGCGTTACCGGCCTGACTCCGACAAGACTGAGGGCCTTGTGACAGCGGAAGGCGCGAAAACCGGTTTGTGGAACTACGCGCAGACGGTCAACCGCGAAATCGCGTCATATAATTTCATCTTCGCGGGATGTCGCCTCGTCGCATGCAGACACACCGGCAAGAACAAGTTGCCGATGACATGCTGGATTTCCGGATCAGAGTCCTTCGGCCCCCTAATGAACATCCAGTCAGAAGACCCAGGTGTGCTCATATCACATATCAACAATGATGGAAAGAACTATCTCGTGATAGTGAACCATAGCGTTACGGCATCACAAGCCATGACGCTAAACTTCAGCCGGTACTGGTGCATCTACCAGCTAAAGGACCTGACGGAGACACCGTATCCATCACCGGCCATACCCACGGAGACTCCCCTCACGCTAAACGTCACGCTTCCGGCAGGAGGCTATATCATATACAGATGGGACTAAGAATAAAAACAAAGATATATGGAAACAAAACCGCTCAATTCACCGACAGCCGCCAATCCTTATAAATCGCCGACCCCGGATGAGATTACCATTGTTGCGTTAGGCATCGTGAATGGACTTCATCCAAGTGTAACCGTTCCCAAACAGACTTTCGTGCAACTTAAGGAATGCAACTTCAACGCGGCACACCTATATGGAGGCCATACTTCAATTGAGCAGAAAGATGCGACAGCCACTTCTCTCGGCTATGCAGCCAATAGTAATATAAGTATCATTGTCGGCTGTTATTATTTTGACCTTCCTTCGGGCAATGACCAAACCGGAATGAAGGACGCGAAAGACTTCTTTGAATTCTTCAGTATTCCCAAAACCTATGTAAATAAAGATGGCATAATTAAAAAGAACAACTCAAATGCCATAAAGGGATGGTATCTGAAGGATGAGCCAACGTATTCCCAACTCGAAAAACCAAGTGACAGCTCATCCTTCTGCCTCGTCAACCTATATAATCTCTTAAAGACCGACGGGCAGAAAAGGCCTATCCAAGTTAACCTCGTGGGAACCAAGGGTGAGAAAACAGAATATAATCCCTATCAGGATTATCTGGATTTATTCCAGAACAACTTCAAGCCCAACCTATGGTCTTACGACCTCTATCCGGTGACCCAGAAGTCATGCCTCATCAACAATAAGTGCAATGTAGATGACAACTGCAAGCTCTCTGTCTTATATCAGACATTCTACGAAGACCTAAACATATTTCAAGAGCGCGCAACGGCCACCCACGGAGTATTCTGGGCTTACGTGCAAAGTATGGAGTTCATCAGCGGCGACACGCTTTATCCCGCCGCCCTGGAGCCATATATCCGGTTCGAGGCGTTCTCCGCACTTGCATTCGGAGCACAGGGTATAGCCTACTGGAACTATATGCAGCAGCATAACGAAACATCAGAGGTCAATACCTCTGCTCTCGTAGACAAATACGGAACCAGGATGCCTGCATGGTATTTCGCCAGAGAGGTCAACTATGAGATTAAACAATACAGCAAGGTGTTCGTCAATTCCAAACTGATAAAGTGGGCACAGGTCGGGCAGAATTACGGGGGACCCGTTCTCGGGAAAAATGGCATAGGGGCAATTCAAAGCATTATGGGTGTAGGTGGCAGGGCATTAGTGACGCAGCTCCGAACAAACGGGCACAACTACATGATCATCGTCAGCCACAAAATAGAGAGCTATCAGTTCTTGAAAATCACATTTAAGCCGGATTTAGTCATCTACGAGCTTACGCCGACCAATTCCCACGGCGAGCATTGTAAGGAGAAACAGATCAATACTCAGACAATCCAGAGGCAGCTCATTCCGGGCGGCTATCTGATTTATGAATTTATAGGAGAGGTATCATGAAAGTCAATATGTTGAGACAGACAGGATGGCTGACAATCGTCATAGCTGCCATAATATCCCCTCAAACGACATGCGCGGAAGAAGACATCTTAGTCGAGATCGGCGACAGCTGGTATGAGCTGACATCGGATAATGAGGCGCATTTCATATCCAGATTCTATCTGGATGGGACCCATTACCCGGAGGACTATGACTTGGTGATACCTCCGTCAGTGGAATATGAGGGGGAGATTTATGAGGTTACAGAGATCAAGGATCTGGCATTTTATTCTGGAGGGTGCCGCCAGCTACTCTACTCGCTGGAAGACGAGCCAATCGCCTCACTGTCCATTCCTGCTACAATAGAAAAACTGGGTGAGCTGGTCAGTTCATGGATGCCCCGGCTCAAATCAATAACAGTGGATCCTGAAAACAGAAAGTTCCGGTCGGTCGACGGCGTCCTCTATACACTTGATGATGACGGCGCACTCTATTGCCTGCAGCTCTATCCCAAGAATAAACAGGAAACGAATTTCGTTATTCCGGAGGGAGTGAGACGTGTAACCAGTTCCGATGATTTTGACGGAGCGCCCATCACAACGCTTTACATCCCATCAACAATATATAGTCTGGGACATTTAACCAGCTCCTACCTTCCAGAGCTCACCTCAATAACGGTGCATCCGGAAAACATAACTTATGGAGCAGTCGACGATGTACTATATTTTCATAATATCGAAAATGACTGTTTGGATTGGTTGGTACTATATCCGCAGAACAAGTCCGGATCCCATTTCGATGTTCCCGAAGGTGTGCTTGGTATACGTGATGGTGCCTTCAGGTACTCTTCACTGACCCATATAAACTTTCCTTCATCGCTACAATCCATTGGGGGATGTGCCTTTAACGGATTGCATCTGGATGAAATAGTGCTTCCAGATGATACATACCTCACAGGTTACGTATTTTATGGACTGACTTGCTTCACTCCTATCGTGATTCCGAAATCAATGCAAGATACCGGAGAGGGATATTTCGCGGAATCCACCGGGCTCATGGATGTGATATTGCCGGAGCATATAACCAAAATCGGGAAGAAATGGTTTTATGGCGCCCGGGCCGAGACGTTCCATATCCAGCCGCATATAACGAGAATCTGCGAGGATGCCTTTTCAAACGCGGAGATGAGGTATATCGATATTCCAGATGGAGTAAAGACCATAGAACCCAACGCATTCGAGGACTGCGACAGTCTGCTTGAGGTAACGCTTCCGCTCGGCATCACGATGCTCGACGATAACGTGTTCCGCGGTTGCGACAATCTCCGGAGTGTCACCGTCAAGAAGGACACATGGGTCATCTACCAGGCATTCAGGGGATGCTCGTCGCTTAGCGACATGTACATGCTGCGCAAGAGGCCGCCGGAACTCGATGACAACTATCCGCTCGGCCTTGGCGAATCAGACTATTGTCCTGACAGGCTCGGGCAGATTACGGTGCATGTGATGCGGGGTTGCGGAGAAGCCTACCGGAACAGCCTGTGGGCGAAGGTCGGTCCCATTGTGGAGGACCTTACCGAGGATGGGGTTGACGAGATGCCCGACGATGGACAGATAGCCTCGGATGAGCGATGCATTGTATATACCGTGCAGGGAACGATTGCTGCTGACGCAATAGCTTACGGAGAGTTGAGGAGGGCTCTGCCTTCCGGGATATACATCATCATGACGGCTTCCGGCAAGACGGAAAAAATCAGCATCTAAACGGCGAGGTTCCTGACAGCATCAATCTGTATATCATACAAAGACTGCAACATAAACATGCCGGAGGCATGTCCCTACAAGCCGATATCATCATAAATCCAACATACAGAAGGGCGCGGTGAGGCCGCACCCTTCTGTATGTTGGATTTATGGGAATCAGCGGAGGGCTTCCACCTCTTCGGTAGTGAGGGGAATCTTCTTGCCGAGACGGCGGGCGCCGTCGGGGGTGATGAGATAGTCCTCCTCATTGCGGATGCCAGTGAAGTCGCGCCACTTCTCCAACTCGTCGTAGTTGATGAAGTCGGCAAACCTGCGGTCGGCTCCCCAGTAGTCGATGAGCTCCGGAATGAAATAGATGCCCGGCTCGATGGTGAGCACGAACCCCGGCTCCAGCGGACGCGCCAGACGGAGCGACTTGCGGCCGAACTGAGTGCTCTTCGGCTGCCCGTCGTAGCCTACCCACACCTCGCCGAGGTTCTCCATGTCGTGTACGTCGAGACCCATCATGTGTCCGAGGCCACAGGGGAAGAACATAGCATGGGCTCCGGCCTCCACAGCATCGGCGGGATTACCCTTCATCACTCCGAGGTCCTTAAGGCCCTCGCAGATGACGCGGGCCGAAAGCTCGTAGACATCCTTGAACGGCACGCCGGGACGCAGCGCGTCGACAGCAGCGAGATGCGAGGCCACCTGGATATCGTAGACCGACTTCTGGCGGGGCGTGAACGTCTTCGAGGCGCAGATGGTCGACGAC
Organism: uncultured Muribaculaceae bacterium; assembly: GCA_947626355.1. Classification (GTDB taxonomy): domain Bacteria; phylum Bacteroidota; class Bacteroidia; order Bacteroidales; family Muribaculaceae; genus Lepagella. Next base: position 50,573 of record CANQRV010000002.1, on the reverse strand, counting down.
ATGTCGCCCGCATATCCCATCGGCGTCTCGGCCCCGGCGTCGATGAGGAGCATATCGCCGGGATTCACCAGATGCGTGTAGGTATGGTTGTGGAGCGTCTGGCCGTGGGTGGTGGCGATGATCGGGAAGGAGAGCTCGCACCCGGCGCTCTTCGCCGTGGCCTCGATGATGGAGCGCATCTCATACTCGTGCATTCCCGGGCGAAGAGCCTTTATGGCGGCGATATGCATGTCGGCCGTCACGTCGCATGCCTTCTCGATCTCCGCGATCTCCTCCGGAGTCTTGACGTTGCGCATGGCCACGATTCCCTTGATGAGGGGGATGGAGGGAGCGGCCGTACCCGGCGCCACATCAAGGAGGCGCCAGAGCGCCACGCTGTGGTCGCCACGATAGGGAGGCAGATAGTGGACAACGCGCTTCGAGGCGCGTGCCTTGTCTAGATACCCGCGGAGGGTGTCGGCGGGAAGGGTCTTGGTGACACCGACAGCCTGGGCCTTCTCGCGGAGCGTAGGCTGATTGCCCATCCACACGATGGAGTCGATGGACAGCTCGTCGCCGAAAATAATGTCCTCGTCATTATCGACGTCGATCACCGCATTGAGCCCGGCGTAGGAAAGACCGAAATAATACAGGAAAGAGGAATCCTGACGGAAATGATAGGTATTGTCGGCATAGTTCATGCCCACCTCGTCGTTGCCGAGGAGGAGTATCAGCCCGCTGCCGACCCGACGCTTGAGCTCGGCGCGGCGCTGCATGTAGGTTTCTCTGGAAAACATATAAACATTGTTAAAATCTAAAGCACAAAAATAGCAAAATAAGGCGACACCGCCAACAGAGAGGGGCGATGATTTGCGAATATTGACATATTGCGCTAACTTTGCAGGGCGAAAGCGGCCGAGGCCGCCTCCGCCACCCATCAAGAACCGACCATCAACCCTAAATGGAATTCATAACAGAGGCTACAGCGCCGGGCACAGCCGCGCGTGCAGGCGAGATCACCACCGACCACGGCGTGATCCCGACCCCCATCTTCATGCCCGTGGGCACCGTGGGAAGCGTGAAAGGAGTGCATTTCTCGGAGCTGCGCGACGACATAGACGCCAAAATAATACTCGGCAACACCTACCACCTGTATCTGAGGCCCGGCCTCGAGATCCTCGGCAAAGCCGGCGGACTGCATAAATTCAACGGCTGGGACCGTCCGATCCTCACCGACTCCGGGGGCTTCCAGGTGTTCTCCCTCTCCGCCAACCGCAAGCTGAAGGAGGAGGGGGTCTATTTCCGCAGCCACATCGACGGCAGCAAGCATCTCTTCACCCCGGAGGGAGTCGTCGACATCCAGCGTGTGATCGGCGCCGACATCATGATGGCGCTCGACGAATGCGCCCCCGGCACCGCCGACTACGATTATGCGAAGAAATCATTAGGACTCACGCAGCGCTGGCTCGACAGGGGCTGGAAGCGCTATAAAGAGACGGAGGGTCATTACGGCTACAGCCAGGCCTACTTCCCGATCGTGCAGGGATGCGTCTATCCCGATCTCCGGAGGGAGGCCGCGAAGCATGTGGCCGACCTCGGCGCCGACGGCAACGCCATCGGCGGCCTGGCCGTGGGTGAACCCACCGAGAAGATGTATGAGATGATAGAGGTGGTCAACGAGATCCTGCCGCCCGACAGACCGCGTTACCTGATGGGCGTGGGCACCCCCGCCAACATCCTCGAGGCCATCGACCGCGGAGTGGACATGATGGACTGCGTGATGCCGACGCGCAACGGGCGCAACGGCATGATCTTCACCCGCCACGGCATCATGAACATGCGCAACCTGAAATGGGCCGACGACTTCTCGCCTCTCGACCCCTACGGCACGTCGTGGGTCGACCAGGCATACTCCCGGGCCTACGTGCGCCATCTTTTCGTGAGCAGCGAGCTTCTCGCCATGCAGATAGCGTCGATTCACAACCTCGCCTTCTACCTCTGGCTCGTGAATGAGGCGCGCCAGCATATCATCACGGGCGATTTCGCCGAATGGAAACGACAGATGACGGAAGAAGTGACACGCCGGCTATGACACAGCAGAAGAAAAGGAAGAAGCGCAGACTGCGCCGGCTGCTCTGGCCGCTGAAAAAGGGGCTCTTCACCACAGGCAACGCCCTGAAGAGGATATTCCGCAAAAGGGAATATTCCGGGCGGATGCGCCTGAAGATACTCGACATATACATCCTCAAGAAGTTTCTCGGCACGTATTTCCTGGCCACGATGCTCTTCCTCGCCGTCATAGCGATGTTTGACATCACCGAGAAGCTCAACGCATTCCTGGCGGCTCCGCTGAAAGAGACGCTGTTTGACTATTTCGCCTCCTTCCTCCCCTATTTCGCCAACCAGCTCTCACCCCTCTTCGTCTTCATCTCGGTGATCTTCTTCACCTCGAAGATGGCAGGCAACTCGGAGATCATCGCCATCCTCTCGAGCGGCGTGAGCCTCTCACGCATGGTGCGCCCCTACATGATAGGCGCGGCCATCATCGCCGCCATGACCTTCGCGCTGAGCAACTACATCATACCGCCGACCAACGTCAACCGCATCAACTACACCAACAAATACATCAAGAACCGCAAGGTGGAGTCGGGCGTCAACATCCAGCTGATGGCGAGCCCGGGAGTAGTGGCCTACATAGGGCGCTTCGACAACAACTCCAAGACGGGCTACCGCTTCTCGCTCGACAAATTCGACGGCAAGGCCCTCGTGTCGCGCACCACGGCCGCCACGGCGAGATACGACACGCTGAAGAAATACCACTGGGTGCTCAGCGACTACATGACCCGCGACTTCAACGGGATGAACGAGAAGATCACCAAGGGGAGCAAGCTCGACACCATCATCACCATCGAGCCACGCGACTTCATCATATCGAAAAACGACGAGCAGACCATGACCACGCCTCAGCTCTCGGAATATATCGAGCGCCAGAAGATGCGTGGAGTGGCCAACATCAAGAACTTCGAGATCGAGAAGGAGCGCCGCTATGCGGCCACGGCCGCGGCCTTCATCCTGACGCTCATCGGCGTGTCGCTGTCGTCGAGGAAGGTAAAAGGGGGTATGGGACTCAACATCGGCATCGGCCTGGGACTGAGCTTCAGCTACATCCTCTTTTCCACAGTGGCGAGCTCATTCGCCGTGTCGGGACTCACCTCACCCTTCGTGGCGATGGAGATACCCAACGTGCTATACCTTATCATCGGACTGCTGCTCTATTACCGCGCCTCGAGATCCTGACAGAGGAGGAGGCCGCTGGCCTCCAGACCCTCCAGACCGATGCGGAAGAAGGAGGCCGAATAGTCGAATGGCCTCAGCACTTCCCCGCCGGCCACCACCACATCTATATCGATAGGCACCCTGCCTGCCCTGCGGCACTCCATGTCGCGGCCGTGGCTGCGTTCATACTCCTTGGCGAGAAGCTGGAGCTCATGGCAAGTGCCGTCGTAATCGCCGGCAGCCACGCAATTGACATAATCGGAACTCCAGCCGGAGGGATGCGAGGGAGTGCGCACAGGGGGTGTCTCGTAAAGGGGACTCGCCTGCATGCCGGAGAGCACTGTTGAAAGCCAGCGCAAGGCCGCCTCCACGCTGGCGCGGCGGTCGCCACAGTTGCTGCCGAGACCCAAAACCATCAGCGCCATGTCATCTCGCCTTTCTGAGAGTGATGAGGGTGATCTCGGGGTCGGCTCCTATGCGGAAAGGCATCCCCACCTCCCCGGCGCCGATGTTGACATAGAGCTGCACCGGACTGCCGTCGGAAGCCTGGCGGGAATAGAGGCCTCCCCACTGCTCATACCTCCATGCCGCGGGCGACCATTTCCAGCCTCCGGCGCCCACCATCATCTGCATGGCATGGGTATGGCCGGAAAGGGAGAGGTCGATATTGCTGATGCGCGATATCTCCTGATTCCAGTGCTCGGGATTATGGGTGAGCAGTATCTTGTAGCGTGAATCATTGATGTCACCTGCGGGAGCCGCGTAAGCATCCCTGATTCGGCCGTACTGATGGAAGGGGGGCTCGCCCCAGTTCTCCACGCCGATGAGTGCGATCGAGTCTGATCCACGGCTCAGGAACGTGTGCTCGTTGTTGAGCAGACGCCATCCCATGTCGCGCTGCATATCCTTGAGGCGCTGTAGATTCGCCTCCTTATGCTTTGGTGTGGGCCAGTCAAGGTAGTCGCCGTAGTCATGATTGCCGAGAATCGACCAGACGCCGTCGGGAGCCTTCAGACGGCTGAGTTCCTTCACGAAGGGCACGAGCTCGTCGGAGGAGCAGTTGACGATATCTCCGGTAAAGAAGACGACATCGGGCCTGAGGGCATTAACAGAATCGACGAGCTGCGCGATAAAGCGGGTTTCCTCTCCCCATGTGCCTACATGGAGGTCGCTGATCTGAGCTATTCGGTAGCCGTCGAACGTCTGCGGCAGCCGTGCGGAATAGACATCGACCTCATTGACGTCGATGCGCCAGCGGCCACCGAGCGCGCCCCACCACATCGCCGCGAAGACGAGCAGCGAGAGCACCACCCCGACCACGACACCTCGGTTGCGGCGACGCCGCCGCAACGAGAACAGCCGTCCGATGAGCGACGACAACACATATAGGAGCTTGGGCACATAGAGGGTGAGGTAGGAATAGAGCATCCACATCACCGTCAGCGTATCGGAAGAGGAATTGCGGCGCGGCATCAGCAGCGACACTACGAGGAAGATCCAGCAGGCCACCGAGAAGCCGGCGTAGAGACGGCTCCATAGCCGGCTCGGGCTGTATTTCCTGATATCATTCCAGATATAGAGGTCTACTATAAGACTGTAGACCAGGATGACCACTATCATCACGACAGGAACCCTCATGACTACGGATATTTAAGAGATTGCAGATATTAAGCATCATTCTCCGCCCAGAATTGTGCGGAGCTTGTTTTTCAAGGGATTGGAATACATCACAAGCATCTTCTCCATCATGAATTCGCGCTCCTCGGTGGAGATATACTCCACGTCGACCTTGTCGAGCTGGGCGTTGAGGTAGTTCTCCACCTCGAGACGCTGGTCGAGTGTGTATTTGCGGGCGAAGCGCTCCGTATGATGAAGCAGGTCGAAGGCCACATAGTTGATGGTGAAGATCTCGTAGCTGCGGTGGAGGGCCTGGTCGATGATGGCACCCACCACGCGTGCCGACATGTTCTTGTCGGAGAAGTCGCCGACCATGTCGATCTTAGTGTTGATGCGGGGCGTGAGCTGGAAATGCACCTTCCCCTTGAAGCGGAGCAGGCCGGTCTCCATCGAGAACAGGTCGTCGCGCTGCGACTTCTTGAACTCCGGATTGCGGCGGCGGAGCAGGAACTCGCGGGCCTTGAGATAGTCGTTGGGGTCATATTCATAGGAAATCGACACCGGCATGAGGTTGATTTCCTTGAGGCGCTCCATGAAGGGGCCCTCGCCGGCGATGGCGAGCATCTTGACGAGCGACTCCTGGGTGTGGTCGCTGCTGTCTTTCGCGCGCCCCTCCCGCTGTGCGATCCATATCGACTCATGCTTCTCGAGGATGGAATGGTGGATATAGGCCGAGAGCTTCTTGGCCGCCTCGAGGCCCTCGCGCAAGCCGGTGTTGCGCTTCACGATAAAGCTCTTGTTGAGCCTCACGAGATCGGCGATCCAGTCGTAGATAAGGAGATTGTTGCCTATGGCCACCTCTGAGGTAGGGAGATTGCGGCGCAGGAAGGAGAGATTGAGGAATGAGGCGTCGAGCACTATGTCGCGGTGGTTGGTGATAAACGTGTAGTTGAGCGACGGGTTGAGATACTTGATGCCGCCGAGGGTGATTCCTGCAGTGGTGGTCTTGGCGAGCATCTCGAGGAAGGGATACATCACCTGATGCTGCAGGTCATACTTATTGTTGATTTTCAACAGCTCGTCGATAAGGGCCGGGACATCGTCCTTCGGCATCGTGTAGTTGACGGCGTGCAGAAAACCCGGCTCCTTGACGAGCTGCTGCATCTTCTGATGAAACACAGCGTCATCGTAAGGAGCTATGTCACTGAAATCATATTCTTGACGACTCATGGCCATATAGATCTAAAATGGGCAAAAAAAATGGAAAGACGGCATAGGGAGCCGACCTCTTCTGCAAAGTTAACAAATAAATCCGTAACTCAAGCGTGAAAACCGGAAAAACACCCGCAGAGGGTGACATAACGTCACTCCGCGCCCTTATAGCGGCGCCAGCGCTCGATGAGATTGGTCATGTCGTCGGGGATAGGACACTCGAAATCCATCTGCTGCCCGGTGCGCGGATGCACGAATCCGAGCGTTCTGGCGTGGAGGGCCTGGCGGGGACAGACCTCGAAGCAATTGTCGATAAACCTGGTGTAGGAGGCGGTGCGGAGCCCCTTGAGGATTCGGTCGCCACCATAGCGGGCGTCATTGAAGAGAGGATGCCCCTTGCTGAGCATGTGGACGCGGATCTGATGGGTGCGTCCTGTCTCGAGCACACACTTCACCACGCTGACGTATCCGAACGACTCGATCTGGCGGTAGTGGGTGACGGCGTGCTTGCCCACCTCGGGATCGGGCGACACCATCATCTGGAGACGGTCCTTCGGATTGCGCGTGATATTGCCGGTGATGGTGCCCTCCGGCTCGGGAAACTCTCCCCATATCACGGCTACATACTCACGGCGCGTGGTCTTGTTGAAGAACTGGAGGCTCAGGTCGGTCTTTGCCTCCGGGGTCTTGGCGATGACGAGTAGACCGGAGGTATCCTTGTCGATGCGGTGGATGAGCCCGAGGCGCGGGTCGTTGACGTCGTAGTCGGGGTTGTTGCGGAAATAATACGCGAGGGCGTTGACGAGAGTGCCGTGGCGGTTGCCGGTGGCGGGATGCACCACAAGGCCGGCGGGCTTGTTGACCACCAGCACGTCGTCGTCCTCATACACTATATCAAGAGGGATATCCTCCGCGAGGATCTCGAACTCGTAGCGCGGGCGGTCCATCACCACCGTCACCACGTCATCGGGCTTCACCTTATAGCTCGACTTCACGGGCTTGCCGTTGACCACGATGCATCCCGCCTCGGCCGCCTGCTGGATGCGGTTGCGCGAGGTCTTGATGAGGCGGTCGACGAGAAACTTGTCGACGCGGAGGAGCTGCTGCCCCTTGTCGGCCACGAAGCGGAAGTGCTCATACATCTCGCGCCCCTCCACCTCCACGATCGGCGACTCGATCTCTGTGAATCCATCCCTTGCCCAGGGGTCGTCGACAGGCTCCGTGAGCCTGTCGGTCTGTCTGTCGGTCGTCTCCATTCCGCTCACTGTATAAACGTCACCTCCTCTTCCTCTCCGGTCTCCTCGTCGTCGGATACCGGCACCGGATTGACATAATCATCGATGGAGTCGGCCGCATAGTCGTATTCATCCACATATTGGCGGTATTCCTCGATCTGGAGCGACTCCCTTACGGCCTCAAGCCGCCCGTCGCAGACCTCCACCACTATTGCGGCGTTGACAGGCACCTTCTGCGTCTTCTTCACCGTGCGGCCGTTGGCAGTCACCTTCACTATACGGTCGTGGTCGCCGAGCACACGCACGATGCGGATGTTCTTGAAGCCAAGCTCCTCGAGGCGCGCGAGCCCCTGGCGGAAGGAATAGCTGCGGAGGGCGTCCTCGGCCGGATGGTTGTCGGGATCGACCACCACCTCCTTGGGATGGACCGCATTGATATAGAGGAACACCTTGCGCCCCGGCTTCACGATGGAATTGGCCTTTGGGAACTGCTCGATGACGAAACCGGGCTTGATGTCGTCGCGGAAGAGGGAGTCGCGGATGTCGACGCGGAATCCCTTCGAGTGGAGCAGCTCTATGGCCTGTGTGTAGCTCATGTTCTCCACGCCGGGTAGCGTTCGCGACTGTCCGTGGCGCGTGAAGATGGCGATGGAGAAATATACAATGCAGAGGCCGAGCACCGCGACCAGAATTATGATCACGATATTGGCCAGGATAGGATGCGAGGAGAGCAAATTGCGTATGGCAGAGTGGTTTGATGAGTTTCTTTGTGCCACCTTAAGATGATATTTAAGTGGGTTAAAAAATCGCTTTTCAGATTCAAGCTTCAAAGTTAGCTAAAAAAATCATAATACATGGCCAAAAATTGGAAAATAATTGCTAACTTTGCAATTCAAAGCGAGAATCGGATCGATGTACAAATATCTATTGCTCATACCCGTCTTAGCGCTGATGTGCTCATGCGGCGAATACAACAAGGTGTTGAAGAGCCGCGACGTTGATTATAAATTCGACTATGCGAAGCGAGCCTTCGACCAGCGTAAGTTCACCCAGGCAGCCACAGTGCTGAGCGACCTCATAGTGCCCCTTCGCGGCGGCCCCAAAGGGGAGGAAGCCCTCTTCCTCCTCGGCATGTCGTATTTTGAAAACAAAGACTACATGAACTCGGGGGTCAACTTCAAGACCTACTACTCGCGCTATCCGAAAGGGCGCTATGCCGAGCTCGCCCGCTTCTATTCTGGCTACGGCTACTATCTCGACTCCCCCGACCCTCAGCTCGACCAGAGCATGACGGTGAAGGCCATCGAGGAGCTCCAGGGTTTTCTCGACTACTTCCCCGACAGCGACCGCGTCTCCATCGCACAGAACGCCATATTCGAGATGCAGGACAAGCTGACGCTGAAGGAGCTTCAGAACTCCCAGCTATACTACAACCTCGGCAACTTCCGCGGCAACAACTACCAGTCGGCTATCATAACAGCCCAGAACGCCCTCAAAAACTACCCCTATTCCAAATACCGCGAGGACTTCGAGCTGCTGATACTCAAATCCAAATTCCAGGAGGCCCGGCAGAGCATCGCCGAGCGTCAGGCAGACCGATACCGGGAGGTGGTCGACGAGTATTTCTCGTTTATCAACAACTATCCCGACACAAAAAACCGCAAGGAAGCCGACAACATCTACAACATCGCCCGCAAGCACGTGCAGGACTGACAAGGGCACCCAACAAGAAACCGATAACCCATAAAGCATAATCACCGAATTATGGACTACAAGAAAACCAACGCTCCCCTCAACACCGTCACCCGCGACATGAACGCCATGACCGAGCAGACGGGCAACGTCTATGAGACCGTATGCATCATCGGCAAGCGCGCCAACCAGATAGCGCTCGAGATGAAGAAGGAACTCGAGAAAAAGCTTCAGGAATTCGCTTCTACCGACAACCTCGAGGAAGTATCGGAAAACCGCGAGCAGATAGAGATTTCCCGCTTCTACGAGAAGCTCCCGAAGCCCACGCTGATCGCCACTCAGGAATATATCGAGCACAAGCTCTATTTCTCGAATCCCACCAAGGAGCGCGACCGTCTCGACGACTGAGGCAGCCGAATCAATTCCACCGCGCCGGAGTCTCTCCGGCTTTTTTTATCCGCTTCCGGATATATCCCCGTCCCGCTATGACCCCGACCCTCCACATATTCAACCCGGACACCGACTACGCGCTGGCCGCCGACTCCGTGAGCTACACGCCGACGGCCAAGATCACGGCGATGCGCAGGGAGCTGGCCCATATCCCTTTCGCCTACGCCGAGCCCGGAGATGTAGTGGCGGCTCTCGACGGCAACGCGCATGAACTCGCACTCATGGCACCACCGGGAGTCATGGTGGCCGATATCCGATATGTGGCTTCGTGTATGTGTCCGGGGATGAGGATAAGGCCCTGGGGATGGAACCGCACCCTGCGCCATACGCTCCTCAGCGTGGGCGTCGATGAGTCGCTGCTCCCCTCGGAAGAGAGTATCAGCGCGCTACGCACCCTTTCCCACAGGCGCACCACCATCGCTTTCCTCAGAGAGATGGCGAAGATGATCGAGATGCCCGAGGGCTTCGAGCTGCCGCAGGAGCTGCACTCCGCCGAAGAAGCCGTGGCCTACACTGAGTCGCACCCGGCATGCTGGCTGAAGGCACCCTGGAGCTCAAGCGGACGAGGCGTCTACCCTACCGCCGGGCTCACCCGAGAACAGACCGTGCAGTGGGCCCGCGGCATAATCAGGCGTCAGGGTAGCGTGATGGGTGAGAAAAACGTGGAGCGTGCCCTCGACATCGCTACGGAATGGGAGATAGGAAGGAATAAGGTCTCGTTTATAGGCTTTTCCTGCTTCCACATCACAGGCAGAGGGCGTTATGCCGGCAACATCGAGCTGCCACAGGAGGAACTGATAAAGATGATCGGGAGCAAGACCGACTACCCTCTCTACAGAACGGTGGAGGCCCAGAGGAGGGCACTCACAAAGATAGCGCTCGGAAGATATTACGGGCCATGCGGCATCGACATGGCCGTCACCACGGCCGGGCAGATACACCCATGCTTCGAGATCAACTTCCGTATGACCATGGGGATGGCGACATGCATGAAAACCGATAGAAAACGCTTAAGGACATGAAAATAGCAATCATAGGACGCGGCAACGTGGCCACACATCTCGGCAAAGCGCTCCACAGCCATGCTGATGTGGCGATAGTGAATCCCCACACGCTCGAAGGTCTGCCGCTGGAGGCGGAGGCATGCCTGATATGCGTATCCGACAACGCTATCGCCGATGTGGCGAAAGCCCTGCATGCCACAGGCTTCAACGGCATCGTGGCCCATACATCAGGAAGCACGCCGATGGAGGCACTCGGATTGTTCGAGCATCGCGGAGTGTTCTATCCGCTACAGACCTTCAGCCGCGACGTAGAGATCGACTACACCTCTATACCCTTCTTCATAGAGGGCGACAGCGAGCCGACTGCCGAGGCCCTGTCGGGAATAGCGGCCTTGGTGTCGCCGACAGTACACCGGGCCGATTCCGACGCAAGGAAGCAGCTGCACATAGCTTCGGTGATGGCCTGCAACTTCACCAACCACCTTTACACGCTCGCCGACTCGCTGCTGCGAGAGAAGGGCTACGACATCAGCGTACTGCTCCCGCTGATCGGCGAGACAGTGGGCAAGCTGCGGAAGACGACTCCCGCCAAGGCCCAGACCGGACCGGCCGCACGCAGAGACACCAAGACCATCAACGCGCACCTCGAGGCATTGGCCGACAGTGGACGCATGAAGGAGATCTACGGACTACTGACCGACTCGATCATCGCCATCAGCGACAACACACAAAACGACAAAGAAACACACAACAGACAATGAGCTCAATAGACTACGACCTTACCAAAATCAAGGCATTCGCCTTCGACGTAGACGGAGTGCTCTCCCCCTCCACCATACCGATGGACAATGAGGGACAGCCCATGCGGATGGTGAACATCAAGGACGGCTACGCACTTCAGCTCGCCGTGAAGCTGGGCTACAGGATAGCCATAATCACCGGCGGCAGGACCGTGGCTGTGGAGAAACGCTTCTCAGCCCTGGGCATCACCGACATCTTCCAGGGCGCGGCCCACAAACTGCCGATACTCGAACAGTGGATGGCCGACAACGGACTGAGGCCGGAAGAGGTGGCCTATATGGGCGACGACATACCCGACCTGCAGGCCATGCGGCATGTGGCACTCCCCTGCGCGCCTCACGACGCGGCATGGGAGGTGAAGCAGACAGCCAGATACGTGTCGCCGTGCGGCGGAGGATACGGCTGTGTGCGCGACCTAATAGAGCAGACGCTCAAGGCAGCCGGGCTCTGGATGCGCGACGCGAAGTCGTTCGGCTGGTGAAAGGACTTAACCGACGGCGGCAGGGAAACATGCCGAAGGCATGTCCCTACAAGCCATGATATTAATGTAATGTGTATTATGCGACAGTCATATTAAATAATTGGAGAAATGCTTGACAATCTCGAGAAATACAAGATTCTGCTGGCGAGCAAATCGCCACGCAGGCGCGAGCTCCTCCAGAAGCTCCGCATACCGTTTCATGTGGTCACAATAGGTGGAATCAGGGAAGATTATCCCGACGACATCCCGCCGCTGGAGGTGGCACAGTATATATCGTCGGAGAAAGCCGACGTATATCAGCGCCACATCACGGGCAACGAGCTCTTCATCACCGCCGACACGGTGGTGGTGAGCGAAGGACGTATACTGGGAAAGCCACACGACGACAAGGAGGCAGTGGAGATGCTGATGAGCCTGGCCGGAAAGACCCACGAGGTAGCCACGGGAGTGACCATCACCACCAGCGACCGGCGCACATCGTTCACTACGGTGACGAAAGTGACCTTCGCGGCATTCTCGGAAGAGGAGGCCCGCTATTACGTGCAGAACTATTCGCCGCTCGACAAGGCCGGAGCCTACGGCATCCAGGAATGGATAGGGTGTGTAGCCGTGGAGTCGATAGAAGGAAGCTTCTACAACGTGATGGGGCTGCCTATCCACAGGCTCTACGAGGAGCTGAAGATGTTTTAGCGCTTCGCGCAAGAGTGAAGGGTGAAGGGTGAAGGAGGCCCCGGGCTGATGTCCGGGGCCTCCTTCAGTATTGTAAATTTTATAAGTCTTATAAATCTTATAAATCCTATATCAATCGGGGTCAGGCTTCGGGCCTTTCGGCGGGAGCCGGATCTATCGGGAGAGACCTGTCGAAAGAGGGCACCTCATATTTATATTTCGCTTCCCAGCCGAGGGCGGAGGCGCCGAGCACAGCGGCGTCGCTCTCCTTGAGCTCGGAGAGGATGATCTTCGTCTTGCCGCGGAAGATAGGCATGAGCTGCTTCTCGAATTCCTCACGGAGAGGCTTGAGCAGAAGGTCGCCGCTTCGGGCGAGACCGCCGAAGAGGATTATGGCCTGGGGGCTCGAGAAAGCCACCATATCGGCGAACGCCTGGGCGAGGATCTTGGCCGTGTAGTCGAAGATCTCCTTAGCCATCTTGTCACCTGCCACAGCAGCCTCGTAGACGTCCTTGGATGTGATGTCCTCGATCTGGAGGTTGCGGAGCGTGGATGGCTCCGACCTCACCTCAAGGAATTCCCTTGCCGTGCGTGCCACTCCGGTAGCGGAGCAGTAAGCCTCGAGGCAACCCGTGCGTCCGCAGCCGCAGATACGGCCGTTGTTGCGCTTCATGATGACGTGTCCGAGCTCACCGGCGAAACCGTCATGACCATATACGAGCTGACCGTTGATGACGATGCCGGAGCCGACACCCGTGCCGAGGGTGATCATGATGAAGTCCTTCATACCGCGTGCGGCGCCGTATGTCATCTCGCCAAGGGCGGCGGCGTTGGCGTCGTTGGTGACGGCCACGGGAATGCCGTTGAACGCCTTGCTTACCTTCTCGGCCAGAGGAATCACCGGGCCCCAGGGGAGGTTTGGCGGATTGAGAATCTCGCCGGTATAGTAATTGCCGTTGGGGGCTCCGATGCCTATGCCTTTGATCTTGTCTTCAGCGTCGTTGGCCTTCAGCAGCCTGTCGAGGTTTACGCGGAGATCCTCGATATAATCGTCGAAAATCGCGTGTTTGGCTGTCTTTATGGAATCGCTGGCCACTATATGGCCGCGCGCGTCGACAATGCCGAACACAGTGTTGGTGCCGCCGATGTCGATACCAACTACGTATGGTTTGCTCATAGAACGAAAAATTTATATACTGTTGTAAAACATAAATCTCACAGAAGCGACGTCATGACACAGCTGGCATGACATCATATTGCAAAGTTAAGATTTATTTTTAAGAAAACAACCTAAAACGGCCGCAAAATCATTTTTTTGAAAGGCGGTCGCTGATTTTCGTCCACATATCGGAAGCTGAGGTGGTAGACATAGGCTTGGACTCGAAGCCGATGCGTATGGTCTCCTTGCCCTTCTCGAATGCGAGCACGTAGACAGTGCTGTCGGTGGAGATGGTGACGGGACGCCCTTTCGCGTCGGTCGTGGAGTAGACGCTGTCAGTCTTGGCAAACGGCGCTGAGAGCATGATGCTGTAGTCGAGCTTCACTCGGTTGCCGTTTTCATATATATACATACCTGACTGCTCGGGGCTGAGCGCCATCATGACGCGGCCGTCGAAATGCCCCTTCCGCTCCTCCTTGCCGCCGGCGATGTCGAAATCGACAGCGCGGTAGATGCCGCTGCGCACGGGCTGTGTGGCGTAGAACGCGTCGTCGTCGACAGCCCTGGCTTCTTTCTTCTCTCCCCCGCCTCCGCAAGAGGCCAGACAGAGGGTCGCGAGGATTACTCCTGAATAAGCAAATGTCTTCATATTATAACATTAATTGATTTGGGTTCTGTAATAGTAACTCCCGAAGAGGCGGGATTGTTATAAATGCGGGATATTTTCAACCAAATTGCGCCACAATTGTTAATATTTTAAAAATCAAAAGGAGCAAACAACCAAAAATCCTATATATGAATTTCAACAATTTCACAATCAAGTCACAGGAGATTGTGCAGAAGGCGATAGAGCTGACGCGGCAGAACGGCCAGCAGCAGATCGAGCCCTCGCATATCCTGAAAGCGATTATTGGCGAGAGCGAGACGATAGTCAACTTCCTCTTCCAGAAGCTTGGCGCGAGTCTGAGTTCGGTCAATATGGCGCTCGACAAAGACATCCAGAGTCTGCCTAAAGTGTCGGGCGGTGAAGTGGTGTTGAGCCGTGAAGCCAACGATGCCCTGCAGAAGGCTGTCGACTTCTCGAAGAGCATGGGCGATGAGTATGTGTCGGTAGAGGCGATGCTCATGGGCATACTGAAGACACGCTGCAAGGCCTCGCAGATATTGAAAGACGCCGGAGTGACCGAAGACGGTCTGAAGGCCGCGATCCAGGAGCTACGCAAAGGCAATAAGGTGACCGGGCAGAGCGCCGAGGAGTCATATCAGGCTCTGTCGAAATATGCCATCAACCTCAACGACCGTGCCCGCAGCGGCAAGCTCGACCCGGTGATCGGCCGCGACGAGGAGATACGCCGCGTGCTCCAGATCCTGTCGCGCCGCACGAAGAACAACCCGATGCTCGTGGGAGAGCCGGGCACCGGCAAGACGGCGATCGCCGAGGGCCTCGCCCACCGCATCGTGAGGGGCGACGTGCCTGAGAACCTAAAGTCGAAACAGATCTATTCGCTCGACATGGGCGCCCTGGTGGCCGGAGCGAAATACAAGGGAGAATTCGAGGAACGCCTAAAGGCGATAGTCAACGAGGTGACGCAGAGCGACGGCGAGATCATCCTCTTCATCGACGAGATCCACACGCTCGTTGGAGCGGGTAAGGGCGAGGGGGCCATGGACGCCGCCAACATCCTGAAGCCGGCACTGGCGCGCGGGGAGCTCCGCTCGATAGGCGCCACCACCCTCGACGAATATCAGAAATATTTCGAGAAAGACAAAGCCCTGGAGCGCCGCTTCCAGAAGGTGATGGTCGACGAGCCCGACGAGCTCTCGGCGATCTCTATACTCCGCGGCCTCAAGGAGCGCTATGAGAACCACCACAAGGTGCGCATCAAAGACGAGGCTATCATCGCTGCCGTGCAGCTGTCGGTGCGCTACATCACCGACCGCTTCCTCCCCGACAAGGCCATCGACCTCATCGACGAGGCAGCCTCGAAACTGCGCCTCGAGATGGACTCCATGCCGCAGGCACTCGACGACGCGTCGCGTCAGATCAAGCAGCTCGAGATCGAGCGCGAGGCCATCAAGCGCGAGGGCGACCAGTATAAGCTCAAACAGCTCGACGAGGACATCGCCAACCTGCGCGACACTGAGAAGTCGCTCAAGGCCAAATGGCAGGCCGAGAAGACGGAGATCGACAGGATACAGCAGAACAAGATCGACATAGAGCAGCTGAGCCATGAGGCTGAACTCGCCGAGCGCGAGGGCAACTACGCGAAGGTGGCCGAGATCCGCTACTCGAAGATCAAGCAGAAGGAAGATGAGAACAAGGAGATACAGCAGCGCCTGAAGGAGCTTCAGGGCGAAGGAGCCATGATCAAGGAGGAGGTCGACGCGGAAGACATCGCCGAGGTGGTGAGCCGCTGGACGGGCATTCCCGTGAAGAAGATGGCTCAGAGCGAGAAGGAGAAGCTGCTGCATCTGGAGGAGGAACTCCATCGCCGCGTGGTGGGTCAGGAAGACGCCATCAAGGCTGTCAGCGACGCAGTGCGCCGCTCGCGCGCCGGGCTCAACGACCCGCGCCGCCCGATAGGCTCGTTCATATTCCTCGGCACCACCGGCGTCGGAAAGACCGAGCTCGCCAAGGCACTCGCCGAATACCTCTTCGACGACGAGGACATGATGACACGTATCGACATGTCGGAATACATGGAGAAGCACTCTGTGTCGCGGCTCGTCGGAGCGCCTCCGGGATACGTAGGCTACGAGGAGGGCGGACAGCTCACCGAGGCCGTGCGCCGCAAGCCCTACAGCGTGGTGCTCTTCGATGAGATCGAGAAGGCCAATCCCGACGTCTTCAACATCCTGCTTCAGGTGCTCGACGACGGGCGCCTCACCGACAACAAGGGACGCTTCATCAACTTCAAGAATACGATCATCATCATGACTTCCAATATGGGAAGCGACATCATCCGCCAGAATTTCCAGGGCTTCAACGACAAGAAGGAGGATGAGAAGCAGAACGTGATCAACAACACGAAGGCCGACGTGATGGACCGCCTGAAGCAGATCATCCGTCCGGAATTCCTCAACCGAATCGACGAGACGGTGATGTTCACTCCCCTCTCGAAGAAGGAGATCCTCGAGATCGTGGAGATTCAGGTGAAGAGCGTGCAGAAGATGCTCGCCAGCAACGGCATCACACTCAACGTCACCAAAGAGGCACTCGAGCTTCTGGCCGAGGACGGCTACGATCCTGAATTCGGCGCGCGTCCCGTGAAGCGCACGATCCAGCGCCTTGTGCTCAACCAGCTGTCGAAAGACATCCTGGCGCAGAAGGTAGACCGCGAGCATCCCATCACCATCGACCGCGACGGAGAGGCGCTCGTATTCAAGAATTAAGCACAGGTTTCATAACTCAACCATCCACAGGCCCCGCGTCGACAAGCTCGACGCGGGGCCGCTTTTTAACGTTGAAGCCCGGAGGGCGCTGATCACGCCAGAAATATGTTAAAAAACATCTTTTATAAACTATCCGCCCCCCAACGGCGTTATATATACGTATGGGCATTTATGAATCCGTGCGGATTCATGCCTGACCATCATGCTGATGACGGAGACATCCTTCCGTAGTCTCCGGGCCAGAGTTAATTAACGCCGCGTTCAATCATGAATCGCCTTCCCGAGGGAAGGTCTGGCGGCTATTGTGTAACTAATTTAATAAATTGTGAAATTCAAAAGTTTTTTCCTGGCACTTGCAGCGATGCTGTTTCTCTCCTCGTCTACACCTCTCTTCAGCGGCTCCATGGAGCCCGGCGACAGCGTCCCGGCAATAAGGCTAAGCGACAAATCGACTCTCCCGAGCAAAACTGACTTTCCAACCATCATCAATTTCTGGTCGGCGCAGGATGCGGCCTCACGTCTGCGCAATAAAGAGTATTCCGACCTTGCCGCCGCTTCCGGCGGACGGCTGAATTTCGTGGCGATATGTGTGGATGCCGACAGCGATCTGGCCCGCGAGATCATGGCGATCGACGGCATCGACAATGGAAAGGCCTATTACAGTGAAGACATCCGCAAGGACGCTCTGGCCGACTACCAGACAGCGTCGGGATGCAGAAGCTTCCTCATCGACAGTTACGGACGCCTTCAGGCCGTCAACCCCGACAAATCGACTCTCCATCTCATATGATAGACTCAGACAGTGTCTGACGCAAGCCGCCGGCCCGCAGCCGGCGGCTTTTTCATGGACTGGCCACAGAATGCCCATATTATTTTTGTCATCTATTGCCGTCATGCAGCAAAAAAGTGTTACCTTTGTGGCTGTCATGGCCATAAAACGATACCGAACCAAACACAACCTGACGTCAATCATATCCAGTATACTGCCGGCGATTGTCACCCTTATAACCGCCGCAGCATGCAGTCATGACCACAGCAACACCTCAGGCGACAACGTGGCGACTATGCGCTCTCTCTTCAGTGAAGCGAAGACCGCCTCAATGAGAAAAGACTTCAGGAAGTCTGACTCCCTCAGGGGTGTCATGCTTCATCTGGCCGATATCTCAGACAATGATGAATATCTGAGCTCAATGCCTGCGTAATCCTCAGCGCCGACAACCTGACAGGGACGTCAAGGAAATGGTTCCAGTCAGACTACTACAGCGGTACTACTGAAGAGGAATTCCTGAAGAACGCCGACGCATCCTGGTGGCCCTACATGAAATTCTGGTGTGAGTATCCCGACACGAAAGTGTCGCCTACCGACCGCGCGTTTGACCATGTCGGCATGGGTGTATATCCCGACTTCTACGGCGACGGCTACAAGCTGCCGGAGGACTGGAGCGACGGCAAAGCCATATCGGAGGCTATCACTTTCGCTATGCCGATGCAGACGGAATATGACGGATTCGGAGTGCAGGATATCAATGAGACAGCCGTTACGGTGGTGCTTCTGAATGCCGGAGACGGCTCCGTTGTAGCAGCGCAGCAAGTCAAGGCTACGGACTACAACCGCGACCTGACAGCAGTCAGCGACGTCATGGCCTATAATAATTTACGCGCATGGATTGAAGGAGGAGAGCTGTTCGTTGAGTCTGAGAATTGTGCCGCTGTCGAGGTTTATACGGCTGACGGACGAATGATCTATTCCGGATATGCTTCGGTCGGCATATCACGCCATGAAATCGGCTATATGAATGGAATGCTCATCGTCAGAATCGGCGAGAGGTCGATGAAAATCATGCATTGAGCTGCCAATATCAGATACCTATGAGAAAGCGGTTGATGATAGTCAACCGCTTTCCTATATCCCATAGATAGTTTTCGCCGGGCGGACGCTTTGAAAAGCGTCCCTACATTAATTGATTATTAACACCTTGCGTCAGCGGGCGAGGGAGAGGTTGAAGGCGATGCCGTAGTTGGAGTTGGAGGTCGGATAGGAGGCGTTGGAGACGAGCGGCGTGTTGACCTGATGGTCGAAGAAGGCCGATACCGTGAGACGGCGGCTCATCTGATAGCTGGCCATGAAATTGATTGAAAAGGTCTTCGTGCCCTGAGTGGCCTGGGTGTAGGCTGTCTCGATCTTGCGGATCAGGCTCTGGTTGTTGCTGAGCGCCACATCGAGATTGATCGAGAGGTCATTGTTGGTGTTGCCCTGCTGGCTGCCGATCTTTATGATCTTGTTGAAATTGGCGATCTTGTAGCCGGCGCCTATGGAGAACTGCTTGCTGGTGGTCTCCACAATCTGACCGGCCGAGGAGTTGAGGTTCAGGGTGCGTGCATCGCGGTATTCGGCATTGAACGTCATGTCGTTGTGGAGCGTGAATGTCACTCCGATCAGCGGCGCGAATTTCTCGGTGATGGCCACAGAGGAGATGTTGAAGGGCGACGACGGCACCGGCATCTGGGTGAGCTCGTTCTGGATGAAGCCGAGGTCACCGCCGACGCTCACCCAGTTCATGTAGCTCGAATAAGAACCGATAGAGTAGGTGCACTGATAGGCGTGGTTGAGGGTGAACGCCTTGAACCATTTGCTCATGTTGCCCATCTGGAGGAAACCGTCGTAGGTCACCTTCCAGTTGGGGCGCATCGATTCGAGACCCGGGAAATGCTGGAGAGTCACCTTATGGGGGTCGTAGCCGCTGTAGGCGGCGATGAAGGCCGGAATCAGCACGTCGCTGCTCGTAGAGGAAACGACACCGTTCTGGGGATTGAAAGGAGTGCCGCCGAGAGCGTTGCCCTCCATGAAGCCGGTGGTGGGATATGACATTCCGTCATACTGCCCCTGCACCCTCTCGGCGATGACGGGTATGTAGGAAAGGAACTTGCTGAAAGCCTCCGAGCTGTAGCCGTCTTCCGCGTTGCTGCCCTTGAGGGCCGAGGCGAGCGCTATGTGGGTGCGGGTATATGATCCGGAATGCGACGTAGGCATGCCGGCAAACATAAACTGCATCTGACGCGTCTTGTTGTCGGTGAGGTTGGAGGTGAGCGTCACCTTCAGTCCCCGGATCGGCTCGAGTGTGAGCTCGAAGTTGAACTCCTGGCCCTGGTTCCAGATAGCCGGCGAGGTCTGCTCGGAGTTGGTGATGAGCCAGCCCCGGTCGAGGGCCTTGTTGACGTAGCTCTCGTCGAAGAAGCCGAACGCGAAGTCGAGACCCGGCGACATGGGACCATACTTGGTGGACTGTCCGAAGACATCGCCGATATTGGGCGAGAACTGCGGGAGGTTGAGCGAATGGCTGTTGCGCCAGCGGATGGACAGGGTGCGCGGCATCATGAGGAAGCGGAGCGAATACGCGGCCAGCTCGCTGGCGAAATTGCGGCTCTCCTTCTTCGACTGCTCGCGGATAAGGATCTTCACGAGCACACTGTCTCGGTTGAGGATCTCGATGTTGTTGTCGTCCTTGATCTTCGTCTTGAGCACATAGGGAGTGCCGTCGTCGAGGGTGGCGGATATCTTCAGCTTGCGGGTGCGCATATTGTGTCGGATGGTGGTGGTTGTGTCCATGCTCAGATACATCGCGCGCTCGTATTTCTTCGGCTCGTTCCTCTTGGGAGTCTTCGGGGTGTTGTCCTTATTGCGCCCCTGGTTTCGCGGGTTACCCTTCTGCGAGGAGGAAAAGCGCTTGTTGATCTCCTGGAGATATTTCGACTTATTGAACAGTGTCTCGAAATTGAGGCGACCGTCGGCGTTCCAGGTCGACTGATTCTGGATGCTGTTGCCGAGATAGAGGCCGTCGACGGTGGCGCCCTTGTCCCACTTGTAGGTGGAATTGTAGGTCACGTTGGCGGTCAGGTAGTCGAGGAATGCTATCTTGTTGAAGGGGGCGCGGTAGGAACCGGTAAACGTCTGATTGTAGTTCCAGGGGGTGCCGAGCCCCTTGATGCTCGACCATACGGTATCCTTCCAGTCGCGGTATTTGTCGGGGAACAGACGCTTGTTGACGGCGCCGACCGTCTCCTCGATTCTTGCAGTAGTGTTGCTTGAGAAGGAGAAGTTGAGCGACTGGGTGAAATTCCATGTGAGGCTGAGCTGGCGGTCCCAGAGGAAATTCTTGCTGACCTGCACGGGGAGCTGGAAATTCATGTCGACCTCGCTGCGTGTCTGCTGCTCATAGTAGTAGCGGGTCATGCTGGTGTAGAAAGTGAGGTTGTTGAAGAGCCAGTTTAGCTCCCAGTCGCGGAGCCACTTCGCGGTCTTCCCCTTACCCTTTATGAAGGAGAACGGCTTCCAGCCCTTGACATAAGGGCTGTAGGAATACTGGAAGCTGCCACGATAGTCGTTGGTGACCTCATATTCGGTAGTAGGATCGACGTCCTTCTGCTTGTTGAAAGAGAATGAGACGGTGAAGTTGGCCGGATCCCATGGCATCGGATTCTTGCTCTTTACATTGAAGCGGAGGCCTGATACCGAGAAACTCTCCACGCGCTTGGTGGTGAGCGCGAAGCTCTTGATTGAGTCTTTCTCGTGTTTGGTCACTGCGGCGTCGAGGGCATCCTTGAGGAGGATGTCCTGGTCGAGCGGGTTGTATTTGGGTGTCACCTTGTCTTTCGAGAGCGAGTAGTAGACGGGGGCCTGCAGCTGTGCCTTTTCGGGGAGGAGCTTGCCCACATCGCCCTGCACCGCGAGGTTGTATTGCTCGTAGTCGTCGAGTCGGCGCTGCGAGAGTCCCTGGTCGACGCCGCCGAAACCGGCGGTCTCCTTGTTGTATGTGAAGTTGACCATGGCCAGGTCACTGACCGAGAGGTTCATGTTGGTCTTGAGCGCCCATCCGCCGTCCTCATTGAATTCGGTCACCTTAAGCTCGTTGACCCAGATGGTGCCGTCTTTCACGGAGTTCGACTTATTTCGGATACCGATAAGCATCACCCTGACGTCGCTGAGACTTGGGTTGCCGAGCACGGAGACCGTGTTGCGGTCGTTGTCGGGGTCGAGATGGGAATAGAGCACACCGTAGCCCACGCCGTCGGCACCCTCGCTCTTTGCGCGGTTGCGCTCTGTCTTCAGGTCGGTGAAGACCTCGAAGGGCACGTTGAGGAAATTGTTGATAGGCCATACCTTCGCACGGTCGGCGCTGTTGAAGTTATTGTAGTCGTTCGACGGCGGAGTGAGGTCGAGGGGTATCTCGTACTCGTAATAATTGTTTTTCACATCGGAGCCGAGACGCACGAAGAGCGCGAGGTCTCCGTTGCGTGTGTTGGTGATGTTGTCGATGAGGGCCTCGGCATGTACCCACATCTGGAGACGTCGGTATATGCGCAGGTCGAGCTGCGTGTTCTTATAGATGCCTCTTGCGTCTCCGGGCTGGAGACCGGTGACCTTGAGGGAGAGCGACTGCTCGTTGAGCTGGGTGGCCTGACTCTGGCCGGGGTCCTGGATACGGTCGACGCCCGGAGGGAGCACGTAGTTGACGGGTTCGCGCTGGTCGTTCTCCTCGATATTGACCACCGACATGTCGAGCTCGCCCTCCGCGGGTGAGTCGTTGCGGCTGTTAAGATTGAACTTATAGTCGCGCCACTCCCCTCTCATGAGCTCGAGCGATGCGAAACGAAGGTGGGTTGTCTCCTTGAATCCGGTCATGAACATACGCGCGAAGCGGATGGTGGAGAAGTCGCGGATGTTGCCGACGACGCGGTCGGGCTGGGTCAGGGGAATCTTGAACTGGTACCATCTCACCTCTATCGACTTGCCGTCGCGCGTGCGCTGGTTTGAGATCTGCACGTCGGTGATGTGGTTCTTGCCGACCACCAGGTCTTCGGGGCGGATGGAGACCTTATACTCGAAATACCTCTCGTATTCATTGAGGGTGTTGTCCTGATTGACGTCCTCCACGTCGGGGACGCTGCGCGCCGACTGGTAATAGGGGTTGGAGCTCTGGTCGGGAGAGAGGGAGTTGCCCTCCACGCCGTTATATCTCTTGTAGCGGTCGAGGATCGAGGCGCGGATGTCGTCGTAGTAGTTGCTGCGGAAGAAATGGTAGTCGTCGCCGGCAGGGTCGTTCATCGGCGAGAACGGGTCTGCCTGCATTGTCTCGATGGTTGAGGCCGGGAGCTTCGCGCGCAGCCGGTCGAGATAGTCCTTATATGAGTCGAACTCGAACTCCGACTCGTCGGGGAGTCCGTCGAGGCCGACGTCCTGAAGCAGGCGTGCGTCGGGAGTGTTCTCGAAAGCGTAGGTCAGCGAGTTCTGCGTGGAGACGCGTCCCCACACCGTAGTTGATATGAACTGGTTGTCGCCGTCGACAGGCAGACCGTTCTCATAGCTTTTCATGCCGTCCTTGAGGACGTCCTCGCTGATCTCGCCGAAATTGATGTAGAGATCGCCCCCCTCGCGGTTTGGATTCTTCTCGTCGAGGAAGGGGTCGAGGAGCCAGAACTGGAGGTATTCCACATTCGATGTCTCGAAATTGGTGTTGTCGAGCTTTCGCATAATGCCCCCCCAGCGCTTCTCTGGATAGAGGAGATTTCCCTGGTCGTCGATATTGTCGGCGTCGAGGTTGTAAGGGCCGCGCTCCTTGGGATAGAAGGAGAGGTTGAGGGTCTGTATATAGTTTGCCTCGCCGTAATTGATGTCGCGGCCGGGATAGATCTCATTGACGGTGACTTCCCTGACGTAAGGATTGGAGAGCTGCTCGAGGTCGTTCTTGAGGTAGCCGGGAAGGAGCGAGGAGTTCTTCTGGGTGAACATGCGGTCGATGTAGTACCAGTTGAGCAGGGCACGGTTCTTGCCGTAGTCGACGTTGTTAGAAAGCGACGCCTCCGGGAACATCGGGTCGCTGCCGGGATCGTAGGGAGTGGAGGCGAGAAACCACGAGTATGGGGAACGCAGGTCGAGGCCGATCTGCGTGTTCTCGAAGTCGTCGATATATGATGAGCCCTTGTTGGAGCCGGTCTTCTGCTTATGGGGCACGAGCTGAGCGAACTCAGCGTTGACGCGGAACGCCGAGGGAGCCGTGGCGTTGATGGTGGGCACCTTGTTGATGAGGTTGGTGAGCCACATGAACTCCTTGTTGTAGCTGAGGTTGAGGCCCCACATGGTGTTGTTGATCACCTCGTCGCCGATGCTCACCTTCTCGGTAAGGGCCTTTTCGGAGAAATTCAGGATAGTACCGCCAAGGGTGAAATCCTTGTTGAATCGGTATTGGGCGTCGAGGCCGAGCAGCGTCTTGCGCTGCATGCTGAACATCGACTGGTTTTCAAGGGTTACGCTGACGTTTGTGCCGGAGTCTATGATGCTCTGGTTGGTAATGGTGACTATACCCATGCTGTAGTCTACGGTATAGTCGCTGTTCTCGGTGAGAACGACGCCGCCGGCGGTGACCACTACCGATCCGCGGGGCACGTTCATGGCGTTGAGGCGTATGGTGGCGCCGTTCGACGCCTGGTATTCGCCGCTGAGCGAATACTTGTTCTTGTCGGCAAACTGCCGGGCGACCACCAGCGTCGAGTCGTAGAGCTCCTTATATACGTATTGCGCTGCGAGCTCCGGATTGCCGATCTTACGCTCGAGCCACGCGCCGAAAGGCTCAGCCACCGGGAAGATGATCTTGGCGTTGGAAGGCTGCACGGTGTATCCCTCCACATAATCGAAGAATCCGTCGGGATTGGATTCCTGGTTGGAGTCAAGGCGGTCGAGGTTCATCACCTGGAGCAGGGGCTGGTTGGCGATCTCGCCTATGGGGAGATAAGTGATCTCGGTGCCGGTGGTGTCGCTCAGATACTTGATATTGAGCTTGAAATTCTTCTTCTGGAGCTGGTAGGCGCCGAGGGAGTAGACGTTTTTCATCATCAGCTTCCACATCGGGAGCTCTGGAGCCACGGTGGTGGAGCGGAGCATCTTGAGGTAGAGGCTCTGCGAGGTGTTGGAGATGTCGCTGGAGAACTCGCCCACCTGATAGACGCGGCCGTTGTAGGTGTATTCGTATGCCACGGCAAGCACCTCGTCGGTGTTGAGGGCCTGTTTGAGGGATATGTATCCGAGAGTGGAATTGAGGGTATATTCCGACGATTTCAGAAGCCTTGCGCTCTCCACCTTCTCATAGTCGCGACCGCCTGTGATGCCGTAGGCCTGGAGCGGAGCGAGCACCTGCGTGACCTGACTGATCTCACGGGCGCCTGGATAATCGTTCTTTATCACGCTGAGCAGGTTGTTGCTCTGGTTGGAGGGCACGGCAGTCGACATGTCGGGCACCCAGAAATCATTGGCGAGACGGGTATTCTCACCGAGGTCCATGAATCCGACGAAGTTTCGGGCTTCCTCGAAGCGGCTGTTCTTGTTGGTGATCCACACCTCGATGCGCGTGATGTTGATGCCCGATGAGACATGCGGGAGGCGGGATGCGAACTGGTCGTAGTTGTCGTAGAAATACTGTGCGAGGAAGAAGTGGCGGTTCGCGTCGTAGTTGTCGGCCTTGATGCTGTATTTGGTGGTCTGGACGCCGCCCTGGGTATTGACGGTCTTCGACTCGCTGTTCTGCTGGCTCACGAGCCCGGTGAGTGTAAGCTTGCCGAACTGGAGTTTCGTCTTGATACCGAAGAGGCTCGTACCGCCGCGTATCAGACTGGAGCCGGTGGTCATGCTCACATTACCGGCCTCGATGTTCTTGATGATCTCGTCTTCCTTCCCCTCATAGTTGAGTTTGAGGTTCTTGGAGTCGAAATCGAACGTCGCGTCGGTGTTGTAGGTCATGTTGAACTTCATCTTGTCGCCGACGGAGGCTGCGATGGTGGCCTGTATCTTCTGGTCGAAATCGAAGAAGGTCTTGCGACGCGACTTTAGCGACAACGCGGGGTTGTCGGTCTTGTTGCTCTTGATGCCCATCGACACCTGGATGGAGCCCTGCGTGGTGAGACGCACGCCGCCGGGGCCGAATACCTTCTCGAGAGGGCCGAGCGAGAAATTCATGTCGAGGATGTTGAACGGCTCCTTGTCTTTCTGAAGGAAGCTCTCCGCGTTGCGCTGCTGGAAATATCCGAACATCTCGCGGCGCGTCATCATCTCGTTATACTGCTCTGGGGTGAGCGTATAGGGAGTGAGGATGTCGTTGTCGCCGAGCCTGGTGTGGATATAGTAGAGCTTGGTGGCGGGATCGTAGACGATCTCCGTCTTGATGTTGGAGGGGTCGGAGAGGTCGGCCGCGTACTCGCGCCCCACATAATCGTCATACTCAGTGGGAAGCGTAGGCGCCACCGGAGCCGGAAGGGCGAGGCTGTCGGGAAGGCCGGCGGCCGGATTGATGTCGGGTGTGAATGGAGGTGGCGGAGGCTTGAGCCGAGAGTTCTGTTGTTGCTGCGCCGTGACGGCGAGCGCCAGACAGCAGGCCACGAAAAGAACCACCGCCGTGGTGACCGGCAGCCGCTTGAGTCCGAGATATGTGGCGAGATCGCGCAGGCAGTTCATTCAGAGCAACTTCAGGGCCTCTTTAATGGCCTTTTCCGTGCTCATGGCCGGGTCGGAGGCGAAAAGCTTCTTCAGCGCCTTCTGGCTCTGCTGCTGGGTGAAGCCGAGCATCACCAGGGCAGCCAGGGCGTCGTCGTAGGCCTCGCCGGCCACAGGAGCACTTGAAATAAACGCTCCTGCATCATCTTTTATTTTATCCTTCAGGTCTACAATTATTCTTTGCGCGGTCTTGACACCGACCCCCTTCACGGCCTTTAGGGCGGAGTCGTTGCCGGAGGCGATGGCCCCGCGGAGCTGGTCGGCGGTGAGGGCGGAGAGGATTAGCCGGGCGGTGTTGGGGCCTACGCCACTCACTCCTATAAGCAGGCGGAAGAGCTCGCGCTCCGTCTCGGTGAGGAATCCGTAGAGCAGATGGGCGTCCTCGCGTATGCTCTCGTGGATAAAGAGCTTCGCGGAGCCGGCCGCTCCGGAATTGAGGGTGCTGTAGTCGATGAGGGTGATGTTGATATCATACCCTATCCCTCCGCAGTCTATCACGCAATAGGTGGGTGTGAGCTCGGCGATTTTGCCCGAGATATAGTAGATCATAACGGTTGTCGGTGTGAATTACGCTGCAAAAGTAATCAAAATCCCGATATGGTCAAAGCTGAAGGGGGCCATCACGGCCGGATGCAGGGAATTTTGCGGATAGGGAGTAAATAGCTAACTTTGCACCATGCAAGAGCAATATAACTCGCCGCTTCTGGAGAATGCGGTGACCGAACTATCGAAACTGCCGGGCATCGGACGCAAGACGGCGCTTCGTCTGGCCCTCCACCTTCTGCGTCGCGACGCCACGGAGGCTGAGGCGCTTGGCAACGCCATCATCGAGATGAGACGCGACATCCGCTATTGCCGCGTCTGCCACAACATCAGCGACGTCGAGACATGTGCCATCTGCTCCGACACACGCCGCGACAGCGCCACGATCTGCGTGGTGGAGAACGTGAAGGACGTGATCACGATAGAGTCCACCCACAGCCACCGCGGGCGCTATCACGTGCTGGGCGGCCTCATCTCCCCCATCGAGGGCATAGGCCCGGGCGACCTGGCTATCGACTCGCTCGTGGAGAGGGTGGCTGCCGGCGACATCAACGAGGTGATCCTCGCCCTGAGCCCCACAATCGAGGGCGACACCACCAACTATTACATCTACCGGCGCCTGAAGGCCTATCCTGTGAAGATCACGATGCTTGCCCGCGGTCTGAGCATGGGCAACGAGCTGGAATATGCCGACGAGCTGACCCTCGGCCGCTCGATACAGGACAGGGTGCTTTTCTCAGACACGATAAGCGATGGAATGTAATCACCGGGCAAACGACATAAGGAAACTCGCCCTGCGGGCCCTGGAGCCGGGCGACGCGGCCCTGCTCTATGAGGTGGAGAACGATGCCGAGGCATGGGACGACGGCGACACCGTAGCCCCCTACTCCATGCATACCCTCGAGGAATACGCGCGCAGCTACAGGGCCGACCCTTTCGCCGACGGACAGCTGAGGCTGATCGCCATAGACACGGAGAGCGGCGAGCCGGCGGGTATCGCCGACCTCTACGGCATATCACGCCGAAACATGAACGCCTACGCGGCGGTGTATATCCTCCCCCGTATGCGCGGGAGAGGCATCGGCCGAAGAGTGGTGGAGCTGCTTACGGGCTACGCGTCGCGACGCCTCGGGCTGACGAGCGTGGCGGCACGCATCAGGGTGTCGAACGCCGTGAGCCGACGGCTGTTTGCCGGCTGCGGCTACCGAGAGGCGGGAATGATGCGCGCATGGCAGCGCACATCGGCGGGTATGGAGGATGTGGTGGTGGTGCAGCGGATGCTGCGCGGCGACAGCGGTCAGTTGAGCGCCGGATCGGAGGGCACGGAGAGCCAGCTGCGGTAGTTCTCACCCAGACGGGTCACCTCGCGGCGCCAGTATCCCTCGCCATAGCCGGTGAGGAGAGTGGAATAGTCGGGAGCGGAATCCACGGCCCAGCTGTGGCGGATGATCTCCGACTGGAGCTGGTCTTTCGACCATCCGCTGTAACCGAGGAAGAACCTCATCTTCCCCTCCACGTCGCCGTCATATTCCACATAGTCCATGATCGAGTGAAGGTCGCCGCCCACATAAAGGCCGTCGGTCACTTTCGAGGCCCCCTTTATGACGTCGCCGAGAGTGTGGAGCACGAAGAGGCGCTGGAGATCGACGGGACCTCCGCAGAACACGGGAAGATGCACGTCGGGGCTCCAGGAGGGAGCGAGCTCCCGGAGGGTGGTGTTGAGGGGCTTATTGAGCACCAGGCCGAGATGCCCGAGCTGCCTGTCGACATCAAGCATTACCACCACCGCGCGCTCGAACACATCGCCCGAGAGCATCGGCTCGGCCACGAGCAACTGGCCGCGCAGCGGATTGGGCTCAACCGAAGAGTTGCCGTAAAGGAAAGCGTCGATATCCATGATAGTATAAGCATTGATGAAATAATAACAAAATTAAGCAAAAAAATCCGTCGGAGAAACAATTGTCGATAAAAAAAAAGGATGTGCAATTGCAGATTCATTTACAGTTATTAACTTTGCAGCTTGTATGAAAGTGTTGAAATTCGGCGGCACCTCAGTAGGCACGGCCGCCAGCCTTAGAAACGTGAAGGAAATAGTGGGCTCCCTCGAGCCAGGCTGCATCGTGGTGGTGTCGGCCCTCGGCGGCCTTACCGACCGCCTGCTGGCCACCGCGTCGCTCGCCGCCGGAGGCAAAAAGGAATATTCGGTCGAGATGGACGCCATCGAGGCGCGCCACTACAATATAATAGAAGAGGTGGTAGTCGCCGGTGTCCGTCAGTCGACCCGGGAGAGGGTGGGCTCGCTGCTCGCCGACCTGCGGCGACTCTACGACGGCATCTACCTGCTCGGCGAGGCCTCGGAGAAGACCCTCGACAATGTGGTGAGCTTCGGCGAGAGGATGTCGTCGGTGATTGTCGCCGACATGATACCCGGCGCCCGGCTCCACTACTCCCCCGATTTCGTGAAGACGGAAAAATGGTTTGGCAAGAACATCGCCGACTCGGCGCTCACCACGGAGCTCATACGGAAGGAATTCGCCGGGATGACAGAGCGCGTGGCGATAGCCGGCGGTTTCATATCCACCGACCGCGACAGCGGCGAGATCACCAACCTCGGGCGCGGAGGCAGCGACTTCACGGCCGCCCTCATAGCCGCGGCGCTCGACGCCGACAGCCTCGAGATATGGACCGACGTCGACGGCTTCATGACTTCCGACCCGCGCATCATCCCGCAGGCCCGCATCATCCCCGAGATGTCGTTTGTGGAGAGCATGGAGCTCTGCAGCTTCGGCGCCAAGGTGATCTATCCCCCCACCATCTACCCGGTATTCCACAAGAACATCCCCATCAGGATTCTCAACACCTTCAACAGCAAGGCACCCGGCACGCTTATCTCCGACAATGTGGGGCATGACTCCGGCCCGGTGAAAGGGGTCTCCTCGCTCAAGAACACATGTATGGCCACACTCAGCGGCAAAGCTGCGGGCAATGTGGCGAAGATCAACACACGCACCTTCAACGCCCTGGCGAGAAAGGGCATCAGCGTCTATCTCGTGGCGCAGCCGGAATATGACGACCCTCGCCAGCCGCGCTTCTCCTTCGCCGTAGGACAAAGCGATGCCCAGGCCACCGTGGAGGCGCTGCGTCAGGAGTTCGCTCCCGAGCTCTCCACGGGAGAGATCAGCGACATCGGCCTCGAGACAGGTCTCGCCACGATAGCCGTTGTGGGCGAGCATATAAAGTCAGAGCTGAGGGCCGCGGCGCGCATCATCAACACGCTGCTGCGCAACGGAATCACCCCCAAGGCTTATTCGGCCGGCAGCTCGGAGACCACGATGACATTCGTGGTGAGCCTCGACGACATGGAGAAGGCATTAGGACTGATACACGCCCTCTTTTTCGGATCGGAGCCCTGACCCGATGTCGGCATTTCCGCCGCAAAGATTGTTTTATATGTAAAAAATCAATTTTTTAAATATAAATTATTAACTTTGCAGTGATGGAAATCAAGAGAGCCAACTACGAGATAAGCAATGTCGACGTGAGGAAATGTCCGTCCACGAAAGTGCCGGAATACGCCTTCATAGGGCGAAGCAATGTCGGCAAATCGTCGCTTATCAATATGCTGACAGGCGTCAGAGGGCTGGCCAAGACAAGCCAGACGCCCGGCAAGACGCTGCTTATCAATCATTTCAACATCAACGGAGGCGAATGGTATATCGTCGACCTCCCGGGCTACGGCTACGCGGCGCGCGGCAAGAAGCAGCGCGAGGAGATCAGCCGCCTCATCAAGTCGTATATCCTCGGACGCGAGCAGATGACGCTGCTATTCGTGCTGATCGACATCCGCCACGCTCCGCAGAAGATAGACCTCGAGTTCATAACGTGGCTCGGCGAGAACGGAGTGCCTTTCGCCATTGTCTTCACCAAGGCCGACAAACTCAGCGCCACGGCCGGAGCCAAGATGGTGGCTGACTATAAGAAGAAGCTCGAGGAGGAGTGGGAGGCGCTCCCGCCTGTGTTCGTCACCTCGTCGAGCTCGCGCAAGGGACGCGACGAGCTGCTCGACTACATAGAGGCCACCAACCGCGCGGTGGCCGAGGCATGCCGGGAGGAAGAGAAAACCCAGGACAATAACAATGAACCTTAAAAGACTGATAACAGGCAACAGCAGGCTGGCGGAGGTGATGCGGTTCGCTATGGTGGGCTTTGTGGCCACAGTGCTTCAATACGGCATCTACGTGGTGTTTGTGGAGGCAGTGAAGGTGCCGGCGGTGCCATCAACCATGATCAGCTACGCAATCAGCTTCATCTGCAATTATTTCCTTTCAAGCTACTTCACCTTCCATACGCGCCCCAACGCCAAGAACGGGCTCGGCTTCACGCTCTCCCATCTTGTGAACATGGGCCTCCAGACCGGACTCGTGGCGATCTTCAAGGGAATCGTGGGCAATACGCTGGCCCTACTGCCCGCGCTGGCGATATGCATACCGGTGAACTACTTCCTTGTGAGGTTCGCCTTCACCAGCAAGATATTCAATAAGAGAAAAGACTAAACGTAAACCAACCGATATCATGAAAATAGCTATAGCAAGCGACCACGCGGCCTTCACCATGAAGGAAGAGATCAAGAAATATCTGGAGCAGAAAGGCCATGAGGTGGAGGACTTCGGCTGCAACAGCGCCGACTCCTGCGACTACGCCGACTACGCCCATCCGGCAGCCGAGGCTGTGGAGAGCGGACGCTGCGACCTCGGCATAGCGATGTGTGGCTCCGGCAACGGCATGCAGATGACACTCAACAAGCATCAGGGCATCCGGGCAGCCCTCTGCTGGCTCCCCGAGCTCGGCGCGCTGGCCAAGCAGCACAACAACGCCAATTTCCTCGTGCTCCCCGGCCGATTCATCAGCACCGATGAGGCCGGGAAGATCGTCGACGCCTATCTGGGTGCGGAGTTCGAGGGAGGACGCCATCAGCGCCGCATCGACAAGATGCCCCTCAAGAGCGGCTGCGGCTGCGGCTACGACACCGCGGATGTGGCTCCCGTGTGAGTTATGGGAAAGCTGAGGATATCACTCATCGACTGCCGCTTCAACAGCCGCATAGGTGTCTTCGCTCAGGAAAGGACCGTGGGAAATGAGTTTTCCGTCACGGTCAGCGTCGCCATCGACGCTCCGACCATTCAGGGCGACACCGCGGAATGCCTCGCCATCTCCTACGCCGACCTCCATGAGGAGATAAAAAAGATGATGGCCGAGGAGGGACAGCTTCTGGAGACGAAGACCATGGAGATTGCCGGACGTCTCATGGCCCGTTGGCCGCAGATAATCGAAGGAACGGTCAAGATAGTGAAAATCAGCCCTCCGATAGCGGGAATCGTAGGAAGCGCGGGTGTGGAATACGAATTTTGAAAAAAATTTGTTTAAAAATATTTTGCCGGAATAAAAAAAGTCGTAACTTTGCACTCGCAATTCGGAAACGAATTCAGGGTCCGTTAGCTCAATTGAATAGAGCATCTGACTACGGATCAGAAGGTTGCAGGTTTGAATCCTGCACGGATCACTGGAAGGCTCGTTAGCTCAATTGAATAGAGCATCTGACTACGGATCAGAAGGTTGCAGGTTTGAATCCTGCACGAGTCACTCGAAGGCGTCGCGTCCCCAACGCGACGCCTTTGCTATATCTCCACTCCCCTTTCCTTCCCCTTAATTCGGTTTTTAAGCATATAATTCATCTTTATCGGCCGTTTCCTGCAAAAATTTTGCTATATTCGCACAAAATTTCTAACCACGATATCATGAAGAGAATCTATCTGGCACTTGCCATGGCAGCGGCGGCAGCAAATGTCTCCGCCATCTCGCCGTTGTGGCTCCGCGATGTCAGGATCTCGCCCGACGGGCGGGAGATCGCGTTCGGCTACAAGGGCGACATCTATGTAGTGAACTCCAGTGGCGGCGAGGCACGCCGCATCACTTCCGGCCCCTCCTATGAGTCGGCCCCTGTATGGAGCCCCGACTCCAGAACCATAGCCTACGCTTCCGACCGCAACGGCGGCAGCTCTATCTATACAGTCGACGCCCGCGGCGGTCAGCCTCACCGCGTCACCTTCGACTCACGCGGCGCCACGCCCGAGGCTTTCACTCCCGACGGGAAAAACATCGTCTACACGGCGGCCATCCAGGACCCTGCCAAGAGCGCGATGGCTCCCTTCGGCGTCATGTCGGAGCTCTACTCCATACCGGTGGAAGGCGGCCGCCCGACACAGATCCTCGGCACGCCGGCCCTCGGCGTCAGCTATCTCGGCGACGGCAGGTCGTTTGTGTATGAAGACAAGAAGGGATTTGAAGACAAGTGGCGCAAACACCACACATCGTCGATCACCCGCGACATCTGGCTATACGACGCCAATACCGGCCATCATACCAACCTCACCGACATAGCCGGAGAGGACCGCAACCCGACCGTGGGAGCCGACGGCAAGACCGTCTATTTCCTCAGCGAGCGCAACGGCGGCTCCTTCAACGTCTATTCGATGAATCTCGACAATCCGGGCAACGTGAAGGCGCTCACCGACTTCACCACCCACCCCGTGAGGTTTCTCAGCCGCGGCGGCAACGACCTGCTGGCCTTCACCTACAACGGCGAGCTCTACACCATGCGCCCCGGCGCGAAGGCCGATAAGCTGAAGGTGGATGTGGTGGACGATGACCTCGACGAGCCCTCCGATATTCCCTTCTCCCGCGCTTCGGAGGCTGCCGTGTCGCCCGACGGCAAGCAGGTGGCCTTCATCAACCGCGGCGAGGTGTTCGTGACCTCCACCGAGTATAAGTCGACAAAGCAGATCACCCACACGCCGGCCATGGAATATGGACTGAGCTGGGACAAGGATGGCCGCGGCCTCTACTACACCTCGCTGCGCGACGGCCGGAGCAACATCTACCACGCAACGATAGCACGCAAGGATGACCCCAACTTCTCCAACGCCACCCTCGTCAACGAGGAGCCCGTGTTCAAGGCCGACGGAGTGGAGCGCTCATATCCTATGGTGTCGCCCGACGGCAAGAAGATGGCCTTCATGCAAGACCGCAACAACCTCATGGTGATGGACCTCGACACCAAGGCAGTGAAGCCGCTTCTCGAGCACGTGAGCAACTACCGCTCCGACGGCACTAATATGGAGTGGAGCCCCGACAGCCGAATGATAGCCGTGGAGGTGATGAATCCCAGCCACGAGCCCTATAGCGACATCTCCATCATCCGTGTGGCCGACGCCGAGGTGATACCGGTGACGCGCACCGGCTATTTCGACCAGAATCCCCACTGGAGCGCCGACGGCAACGCCGTGATCTTCGCCTCCGAGCGCTACGGCATGCGCAACCACGCATCATGGGGTTCGCAGAGCGACGTGATGATGACTTTCCTCAACAAGGACGCCTACGATAAGTTCCGCCTCAACGAGGAGGACTTCGCTCTGCTGAAGGAAGTCGAAAAGGAGCAGAAGAAGGCCGCCGACGACAAGGACAAGGCCGACAAGAAAAAGAAGAAGAAAGACGACTCCAGGGCCGAGACCGAGGAGAGCAAGGAAATAACAATAGACCGCGAGGGCCTCGAGGAGCGCACGGTGCGCCTCACTCCCAACTCGTCGGAGCTCGCCGACTACGCCCTTTCCGACGACGGCGAGACGCTCTACTACCTCTCGGCCTTCGAGGGTGGCTACGACCTCTGGAAGAAGGAGCTGCGTAAAGACGAGGTGGAGCTCGACAAGAAGCTCGACGCCTCCCCCGCCGCCATCACCAAGGACAATGACGGCAACCTCTATCTCGTTGGCTCGACGGTGAAGAAATACGTACCCTCCTCCTCGAAGCTGACTCCCGTCGACATCTCGGGCAAGGTGAAGCTCGACCCTGCCAAGGAGCGCGAGGCGATGCTCGAATATGTGAGAAACGAGGCAAGGGAGAGGTTCTACCTCCCGGAGATGCCTGTCGACTGGGATATGTATGTCGACAACTACAGGCGCTTCCTCCCCCATATCAACAACAACTATGACTTCGCGTCGCTGCTCAGCGAGCTGCTCGGCGAGCTGAACGTGTCACACTCCGGCGGCCGCTACTACGGGCCCGGCGCCAATGAGGCCACGGCGTCGCTCGGCCTGCTCTACGACATGACCTACGACGGCGACGGCATGAAGGTAGACGAGATCATCGCGGGTGGTCCGTTCGACCGCGCCACCACGCGCCTCAAGAAGGGCGACATCATCGAGAGCATCAACGGAAGCAGGCTCGAGGCCGGCGCCGATGCCTCGAAGCTCCTCAACGGCATCACGGGCAAGAAGACGCTCGTGGGTATCCTCGATCCGGCCACCGGCTCCAGATGGGACGAGGTGATCCTCCCCGTCTCCAACGGCCGCACCAACGGGCTGCTCTACAACCGCTGGGTGAAGAGCCGCGAGAAGGCCGTCGACAGCCTCTCCAACGGCCGTCTGGGCTACGTGCATATCGAGTCGATGGACGACGAGAGCTTCCGCCGCATCTACGCCAAGCTGCTCGGCGAGTATGTGGATAAGGAGGGCATCGTGATCGACACGCGCTGGAACGGCGGCGGCCGTCTCCACGAGGATATCGAGGTGCTCTTCAGCGGCGACCGCTATCTGACGCAGGAGATCCATGGCCGCAAGTCGTCGGAGATGCCTTCACGCCGCTGGAACAAGCCGAGCATCATGGTGATCGGCGAGGCCAACTACAGCAACGCCCACGGCACGCCGTGGGTCTACAAGCACAAGAAGATGGGCAAGCTCGTCGGGATGCCGGTGCCCGGCACCATGTCGAGCGTCAACTGGATCACGCTTCAGGATCCGACAATGATCTTCGGCGTACCTGTGGTAGCTTTCCGCACTGAAGACGGCACGATCCTCGAGAACACGCAGCTGGAACCCGACATCAAGGTGGCCAACAAGCCTGAGGATGTGGTGAAGGGGATCGACTCGCAGCTCGACGCAGCCGTCAAGGAGCTGCTCCGCGAGATCGACAGCAAGTAAACTGAAAGAATCATCAGCCAACAGCAGAGGCCGGATATCCATTGCGGGTATCCGGCCTCCGTATTATTTCCAACTCTATAGGTTTGTCACCATTTCAACAACACGTAACCTCCAGTCTCGAGTGTCTGCTTTATGAAGACAGACTGCGGCGGTTTTGATTCATCTCCTTCATGGAAGACACTGAAGTCCGGTTGCTTCGTCAAAGACACTCTCCATATAGTGGTAAGACTGTCTACATAGAGTGTAATGGCTTGCGAGTTTAGGGGGTCATGGTTCACTATCAGCAGATAGTTGTCGCTGCCATTCACGAGCCATGACACTATCGCTCCTTTAGAAGTGGTGACCATGCTGTGAAGCGGTCCGAAACTCTCTCCCGGCTGATAATAGTCAACACCTTCCCACGTCTTTTCTCCTGTGTGCCTTACTTTCTTCGGCACCGCTCCAAGAAATATCGACTGTCCTTTCCTGATCTCGGAGTTGAGCGTCTTGATGGCATTATATATCGACATGTCATGTATGTCTCCCTTCTCATTAAGTGGAGCATCTCCGAAACGAGGAAGTCCGGATGATTCTACAACCATTCCTCTTGTTGTCAAGCTCCAGTATTCAAGACCCTGCGCCCCATAAGCAAGTGAGCAGAAAGCCTCGAATCTCATTAAGGGATATGATGGTTTAGGAGTTGTTATGCCATTTGTCACACCTTTTTTCGAGCGCAGAATGCATAGACACTGACAGAATGCCCAGAATGGACGCCCTGTTTTCTTTGACTGTAGCATGTAACATCTCAAAATCCTGAAATAGCCGGACTGTACAAATACATCCCCGTTATCCTTAATGCGTATGGGGTATTGATCAAAACTCCAGACCTGAGGAGAGAGAAGTTTCTGGATATAGTCAAGATATCCGGGATAGCTGTAACCGCCAGTATAACCTTTGTCTTCTTCCTCTTTATTATCTTCTATCTTACTGTCTTCCTGACATATGCAGTTAATCCATATATTCATTGACTTAAGTCTGTAGAGCTTCTTGATCAGAATCTGTTGAATATCCCTGCATAGCTCTAATTGATTGAACTTCGGCTCGTCGACTATCAGCCATCCAACGATCTCATTAAGGGTGTTGCAGTTAAGAAAACCTGCGATATAGGAAGAGAACACCTCAGTTGATGCCAATTTGTCAGCTGGAGTCTGTCCTATGATGCCGAGACCGGACTTTCCAAGAGAGGGTTGCACATATTCAAAGGATTCCCATAACGGCCTAAGAGCTGTCGTGAATCCCATATCCTTGATATAGTCTATTTCCTTCTTCAAGAATGCCTTGAATTCCGCGGAGGTATTACCATATTCATCTCGGATTGTCCTTTCCTGATCAATACAGAATCCACCCCAGGCAATAATGGGAAACATACCTGGAGAAGGAGAGATATAGATGTTTGTATAAATGGGTTCCATTATATATAGGCTTTTCAATCACAAACAAACATGATGATGAAATGGTTTGCCAGTATAAACAATATTTCCTTTAGTTCAGCCATTCCACCCGGTCGATCCTCCATCAGGAATGTTAATTTCACACAAACAGTTGTATAATTTTGTTAATTAATGATAAAACAAATTCACCAAGACTATAGATTGCAAACTTTGTGTTATTTTTGAAAATTATTTCATAAAACAATTGCTTATGATAAAGATACTACTGACAATTGCCATGGTGGCGATTGCTGTTGGATGCCATGCCGTTCCCTTGATTCCGACAGTGGGAGCCACGCTCCCGCCGGGAGAAGGCAACGACGGCGCGCCTGGCTGCGTGTTCCATCTCTGCAAGCGTACCAGCCAGGCAGTAAGAATCAACCCCGATGGATCCCTGTCTAATTTCACTATCACCGACTACATCGAAATTTACGCCTCCTATCATTACATCGATTTTTCATTCAATGGAATGATGAGCGGCATTGAGCCTCTATGGGTAACGCCGCGTACTGCCCTTGATGATGGTTATTCAGAGCCCTACCGTCTTTTTAGAATACACACTGAGATTGGGACCCTTGCTGACGGTTCTCCTGTATATATGCATCCTGTAGAGTTATGTCAGACCTGTGATGGTGGATATTATTTGGACCCGCAGATGAATCGCGATCTTGTAGACCATACTAAGCCACCGTTTGGAGTGTTCATTATTTGCCACGTCAAAGGAGGCTATGATGATGCCAATCCCCTTCCGGCAGACTATCCACATGACTTCTTCATGGAGATCAATGACAAGTATGCATTCTTCAAAGTCTCGGAAAACGGCAGACTCGAACCAGTGGACAACTATATGGTGTACAGGACGGAGATAGAGCCCGTCGAGGAGTCAATATACGCACCTCCGGCCGACGCCTCCTTCAGCCGTGCACAGGTTCTCTCCAGAGCCTATGGCTCGCTGGCTGGGAATAACAGCTACCCGCAGACGCAGGGTCGTTTCGTCACATTGGCCACGCACGGCGACTCTATATATGTCAGGAACCTATTCCCCGACAGCGGCCGGGGCTGGCTTAAGGGCACCCTGGAAGGAGGAAAGGCGGTATTCCACCGTGGAGACGTGTCGTCATCACGGTCGGGATTGAAACGCCTCGCCGTGTATGACTGGAGCGTGGAAGGGGAGAAATTCGAGAAGAAGCTCGTGCTTACCCCTGTCGAAGATGATCTTAAGTTCGACTACGACGCCACAGAACTGACGCTGTCCAATCCCTCCGCGGCATTCTATCAGGCCACTGACGTCGACCAGACGGTCTCCATGCCGCTTGTCGACATGTGTTTCAGCAAACCGTCCGTATTCATAGATGCCGCGGTATCTCCATGGCAGGACGTGCCTCTCACACCCGTGAACCCGAGATTCACCGGAACGAAGTGGGTCGATGGAGACTATGCATATAGATCATACTACATGCTGTCGGACATAAGCGAGGAGGGGATGCTGATGGACAGCTCGAAGCTTTATTACCGTATCCTTTACAACGACGGCATACCGGTCGAGGCGGCTCTGAAGGATGAGGACGGAAACGAGTATGTCACCAGCGATATCCCATACAACTATAACTGCGATTCTTATACACAGGGCGCGGATATCCTGCAGGAAGGTGACGAATGGTGCATCTATTATCCACCTAGAGCCAGTGCAATTGAGGCCAGCATACAGCTTTTCTACGATGGAGGAGGCGAGACAAGGGCCTCGGGCATTGATTGCATCTCGAGTCCGAACAGCGTTGAAGAGGTTGAAGCCTCCGGAGCTGAGTCTTCCGTCATCTATGACCTTCAGGGACGCAGGGTGGATCCGGACCTCATTGCTCCGGGCATATACATCCGCAACGGGCGTAAGTTAGTGATAAGATAGAATAGCCAGCCAACAGCAGAGGCCGGATATCCATTGCGGGTATCCGGCCTCTATTATATTCCTCATAATCCTGAGCGGCCTGTAGGGACGTTTTTCAAAACGTCCGCCCGTCAGGAACCGTCTAAGCCGTCAGGCGAGGAGCTTCTTCACGAATTCGTAGTCGGGCTCCTCGGTGATCTGGTCGCAGAGCGATGTGCCCATCACCTTGCCGTCTTTATCGACCACGACGAGGGCTCGGGCATAGAGGCCGCGCAGCGGACCGTCAACCAGCTCCACGCCATAGTTGCGGCCGAAGTCGGAGCGGAATCCGGATGCTGTGGCCACGTTGTCAATGCCGTTGACAGTGCAGAAACGTGCGGCAGCGAAGGGAAGGTCTTTGGAGACGCAGAGCACTACGGTGTCTGGGAGCTCTGAGGCCTCCTTGTTGAAGTGGCGCACGGAGGCTGCGCATACATCGGTGTCGAGGCTCGGGAAGATGTTGAGCACAACACGTTTTCCGCGATAGTCGTGGAGTGCGATATCGGAGAGGTCGCGACCTACGAGGGCGAATTCGGGAGCTTCGGTTCCTACCTTGGGAAGCTCACCGCAGAGATGCATCGGGTTGCCGTTTAAGAATACTGTTTCCATATTAATTCTGTGTTTATGTCTGATTGATGACGCGGCGCACTGCCGCCGCATCATATACCAACGCCCGGCAACCAGAAAAGGTTCATCAATGTGCCGGATAATACTTCGTCAAATTGAAAAATTCAGGACAAATTAAACTAAGCGGCGGGGGAAACCGTTGAGAATGCAAACCAACTATCAAAGATTATGGAAAGCGACAAGGGGCATTCCACTCCCCTAAGACTTGAGTTCAAGGAAATCACCATCGACGACATACCACTACTACGCGGCTACTTCAACCGCGGCCGCTCACGCTCCTGCGACTATTCGATTGGAGGAGTGCTGATGTGGACCGACTATTTCAAGTATCAGTATGCCGTGGTCGACGACACGCTGCTGATGCGCGGCATCGATCCGGCCACCGGCATGGCACTCTATTACGAGACGCCACGCGACGGCAAGGGAGAACGGGCCGTCTCGCTACTATGTAACTGCGGAGTATGCGGAGAGCCACGTGCCATCGTGGAATGCCGGCAGCGCAACTGCAGCGACGTCCCGGCCGAGGCCGGAAGTGAGATCGAGGAATGGAAGGAATACCTTTACCAGCTGAAGCAGTTCACCCACTTCTCCGGCAAGAAGATGGAGAAGAAACGCAACCACCTCAACTATTTCCTCAACAACATCGACTACACCGTAAAGCCAATCACGCCGGAAGAATGCGGACGGCTCATCGACTTCACGAGGCGCTTCATGGAGCGACATGCCGGCTCGGAGCTTCTCGACTACGAAGGCAACGAGACGATTAAGGTTCTGGAGAATTATCACCTCTATGGTTTCGATGGGCTGCTGATAGAGATTGACGGCGAGATTGCCGGCTACACCTTCGGCGAAGTGATCGGCGACACACTCTTCGCCCATGTGGAGAAGGGAAACATCGAATACCGCGGCATCTATCAGGCGCTGGCGTCGTTCATGGCCCAGCATATAGAGAATAGCCATCCGGAGGTTGTATATGTCAACCGCGAGGAGGACATGGGCGACGAGGACTTGCGCAAGAGCAAGGAGTCGTATCACCCCTGCGCCTACGTCGTGAAGACATATAGGCATATAAACGATATCTGCCATAATATCAGAGTAGGGGCAATAAAGCAGGAAATCAAGGCTCAATCCATATAAGACAAATATCAATATTAATATATACTGCTAAATATCAATATATTATAGCCTTATTGTCGCAAGCGTTTAATTTTTTTGCAAAATTTCTTGCATCAATGCTTTACTTTTATCAAATTTGTGGCGTTAACATTTAAAATCTTGCATTATGAAATCAAGACTCCTTTTCTATTTGATTCTTGGTATCGTTCTGGGAGCATGCGAGCACCTGGAGATGCCATCAAATGAGGATGTCTCGCCGCAAAAGGAAAGCAAAGCCTTTCTATCAGCGATTAAAGTGGCCGATGACTTCATGGGCCAACTTAACGGCGGGACCAGAGTCCCCGCTTTTGACGAAAATCCTTCATATAGGGATGATAGCGAAAGCAATTCACACGGAACCGAAAAGATTTATATCGGAAATTGCATGGTATATGGTGTTACTCGATAGAGAAGGAGGTGAGTCATGAAGAGAATCATATCTATATTGATGGCGCTCATATCGGTGATTTCGGTATATGCCTTTTCAGAGGAAGCGATCGATGGTGTAGTCTATCGTATTCAATATGAGCATGCCGAAGTCATGTCTCTATCTGAAGAAAGCAATCCCGACTTTGTCATCATCCCCGAGAGTATAAATTACAACGGTGTAACACTTCCTGTTGAATATATTTTGGACAAGGCATTCTACTGCAACTACTGGCTAACCGGCATAGAGCTGCCTTCAACGATAAAACATATCGGCAACGATGCATTCTATGGGTGCATCTCATTAAAGGGAATCACCCTTCCTGATTCTCTGGAACTAATACAGAATAATGCTTTTGCTGACTCCGGGATTGAGAATATAGCTTTTAAATCGACATCGTGTCCAGAATTTTTTGACATCGCATCGTCTTTCAAAGGTCTGACACTAAAGAACATATCATTCCCAAAAAATATCTGAAGAAAGCTATAAGGAGATTTTCAGTCCATGGATTGAAGACATGTCAAGAATAGATTTCAATATCGAGGAAGAATATGATAAAGTATTCTACTCGGGCGAAGAGTTATTCATTCCGGAACATGCAGAGATTGCCTCCAGCTATGCGCAGCATTGTGCAATGGCAGATAATTCCTCTGTATTATTCACAAAAACCGGAGAACCCATAAATCTATTCACACCATTTCTGGTAGGAAGAGGCTATGATATCAAAATCAATGATAACACTCCTGATAATGGTTATCTGTTTTTGGAATACTTCGGATATCCAAATCATTGCAATATGGAGATTGAGTCTGAACGGTTTCTGGACAATAATTTCTTTGATATGGCGACAGGAATCTACCAATATCCCGTAGAGGCCGATTTCACTTATCGCGTAGCCAACATACCAGGAGCAGGGATAGAGAATGCCGGTGAAAACGACAGACTGTTTGATGTCTTTACGTTAGATGGAGTGAAAAAAGCATCCGGTCTTAAAGAGTCAGATATCCGGAAGCTGGGAAAAGGGTTCTATATACTCAACGACGAAAACGGCTCCAGGAAAGTAATTGTGCACTGACCTAACCCGACATCTCTCAATCATAAAAGGCCGAAGACTTGAATATAGAGTCTCCGGCCTTTTATCTGCAAGCCATGATGAGAATTCAGATTATGATGGCATATAGTGCCGCGTTTTTTTATTAACTTTGCAGAGAGTTTATCTCCAACGTCGGGAATCAAGCTTGATCAGCTTGATTTTCAAAGCATATTAAGCCGAATTATTAAAATGAGCGACGTACTTGTAATCATACCCACCTACAACGAGATAGAGAATATCTCCAACATACTGGAAACGGTGATGAAGTTTCCCGACAATTTCGATGTGCTCGTAATCGACGACAACTCGCCCGACGGCACAGCGGAAGCCGTGGAGCGACTCATGAAGGAATACCCGGGGCGCATCCATCTCGAACGCCGCGCCGGCAAGCTCGGCCTCGGCACGGCCTACATCCACGGCTTCAAGTGGGCGCTCAAGAGAGACTATGGCTACGTGATAGAGATGGACGCCGACTTCTCCCACAACCCCGCCGACCTGACGCGCCTCTATCACGAATGCAAGGACAAAGGCACCGACCTCTGCATCGGCTCGCGCTACATCTCCGGCGTGAATGTGGTGAACTGGCCGATGGGGCGCGTGCTGATGTCTTATTTCGCCTCGGCATACGTCAGGCTCATCACCGGCATGAAGCTCCGCGACTCCACAGCCGGCTTCGTATGCTACCGCCGCCGTGTGCTGGAGGCCATCGACCTCGACGGCATAGAGTTCAAGGGGTATGCCTTCCAGATCGAGATGAAGTTCAAGGCCTACAAGATGGGATTCAAGATCACCGAGCTGCCCATCATATTCATCAACAGGCAGC
This sequence comes from uncultured Muribaculaceae bacterium, assembly GCA_947626355.1. Taxonomy (GTDB): domain Bacteria; phylum Bacteroidota; class Bacteroidia; order Bacteroidales; family Muribaculaceae; genus Lepagella. The sequence goes on along the minus strand of CANQRV010000002.1, from coordinate 6,977 downwards.
TCGGCACATCCAAGATGAACTCATCGATCTTCGGCGAGGCCATGTTTGGCGTCATAAAGCTGAAGCTGATGAGCATGTTTCGCAAAAAGAAGTTTCAGTCGCCCCGGTAATACTGCTGCAGGTAGCAGCGGGCGATGAAGTCCCAGTTGTCGGCCACGAGCCAGCGGTCGTCGGTGCCTGGGAAGGCGGCGTCGGGAATCCATCCCTTCGAGGCGCAATAGGTCAGCAGGTCGGCCGGGCACACTCCCCTTACGGTGAAGAGATCGATGGCATGCTCACGCGCGAATGCCTCGTCGTAGTAAGGGTTGATGGGAGCCTTGATGCAGCGGGCCACATCGTGGGCCACGAGCATCCCTTTCTCCCTGTTGATCATCACCACGAAGTCATCGCTTCCCTCCAGCTGCTGGAGATGGCGCTGCGCGGGATCCCATCCAAGAGCCTTGATGAAGAAATCGTTGAGGTCGTCATACCTGTCGAAAAACTTCAGTATCTCCCCTTCCGTAGCCTTGATGAATCCCTCGTAATAGGGATGCGGCGCGGTGTTGCCGCTTTCCTGCGGCTTCTGCTCCGGCAGGGGCTTTCGGTCGATGATGAGGCTCAGCCACTCCACCACATAATATGCCAGCGGACCCGTGGGGTCTTCCATGAAGGCCTGCTCCACGCGCTTGTTGATCTCCCCCACCTGCGACTCATCGTCGAGGTCGATCCCCTTGAGGAGCTCGGCCATGGAGAGTGCGAAGGCGGGAGCCATGAGCCAGGAGTGCATGAAAAGCCAGTAGCCGTAGTCGTAGATGGCCTTGTGGTCGGTTTTCTCATGCAGGTCGAAGGCGATCGCCAGATTGTAGTCCTCTGGTGTGGGAGCGTCATCGTAGACGCTGTCGAGCAGCTCGTGCCATGCGTCGGCAGCAGCCATCACCTCCTTGTCGAGGGGGTAGAGCATCCGGCGGTTCTCATAGTTCATCGCCAGGGCATACCACACCACAAACCTCACGTCCTCGCGGTTGAGCTCGTAGGGTATGTAATCGTCAGCCACTTCAAAGAACGGAAGCCAGCGGCCGTAGCGGCGCCGGCACTCATCGATGAATGAATGCCAGAGACCGGCGTCGGTGATGGTGTCCTGATAATAGCCGATGACGCAGAGCGCGGCGCGCTGCACCACCGCCTCGGGCCAGCCGGAGAGGAGGCGGCGCTTCTCCGCCACCTCCATCAGCCTGTTGACGAGGTCATAGTAGTAAGGATCGGTGGCCGACACCTTCGGAAACGAGGGCTGGCGGAGCAGAAACGACTCCTTGGATATCTTTTCCATGTCAGCACTGCTTTTTCAGTTGGGCCACAAGCGCGTCGGGGGTCAGCTCACACTGGCAGCCGCCGGCCATATCCTTGAGCGTCACGACGCCTTTCTCGAGCTCCGACTCGCCGATGATGGCCACATAAGGGATGCCCTTGGTGTTGGCGTAGGTGAGCTGCTTCTTCATCTTCACGGGGTCGGGATAGACCTCTGCCGAGACACCCTCGCGTCGCAGCGCGGCTGCGAGCTGGAGGGAGCGCATGACCTCGGCGCTGCCGAGGTTGAGGAAGATGACATCGACTGCGGAGGAGACATCCTCCGGATAGAGGTTAAGCTGGTTGAGCACGTCGTAGATCCTGTCGGCGCCGAACGAGATGCCCACTCCAGAGAGGCCGGGCATGCCGAAGACGCCGGTTAGGTTGTCGTAGCGGCCGCCGCCCGTGATGCTTCCGATCTCCACGTCGAGGGCCTTGATCTCGATGATGGTGCCGGTATAGTAGTTGAGGCCGCGGGCGAGGGAGACGTCAAGCTCGATGGCCGACTTGTGGCCGATGGCTTCGATGCCTGCGAGCACCTCGCGCAGCTCCTCCACTCCTTTGCGACCCGTCTCGCTGTCGGCGAAGAGGCTGTCGAGCACGTCGAGCTTCTCGTCGTTGGTGCCCTGAAGCTCGAGAAGCGGACGGAGACGTTCGATCTGGGTCTCATCGAGACCCTTCTCGCGGAGCTCTGCGTTGACGTTGTCGATGCCTATCTTATCGATCTTGTCGATGGCCACCGTGATGTCGATGAGCTTGTCGGCGGCGCCTATGGTCTCGGCGACGCCGGAGAGCACCTTGCGGTTATTGAGCTTTACGGCCACACGGATGCCGAACCTGCCCATCACATAATCGATGAGCGAGAGGAGCTCAATCTCGTTGATGAGGGAGTCGGAGCCCACGACGTCGGCGTCACACTGATAGAACTCCCTGTAGCGTCCCTTCTGCGGGCGGTCGGCGCGCCATACGGGCTGGATCTGAAACCTCTTGAAAGGCATCTGGAGGTCGTTGCGGTTCTGCACGACGAAGCGGGCGAATGGCACCGTGAGGTCATAGCGGAGTCCCTTCTCGCAGATCTTGGCTGTGAGGCGCGGAATGTTGCGCTCGATAAGCTCCTGGTCGCATGTCGACTTGAAGCAGTCGCCGGAGTTGAGGATCTTGAAGAGGAGCTTGTCGCCCTCCTCGCCGTATTTGCCCATCAGGGTGGAGAGGTTTTCCATTGCCGGGGTCTCGATCTGCTGGTATCCGAAGAGACGGAAGGCGTCCCTGATGGTATCGAAGATATAGTTGCGGCGAGCCATTTCCACGGGTGAGAAATCGCGTGTGCCTTTGGGTATAGAAGGTTTCTGGGCCATTATATGTAGAGTATTTATTGTCGGATGTCAAAACAGATGCGAAATTACAAAATCTTTTTGCAAAAAGCAATAACCGGCTTCATCCGCGGGATACGTCCGGGCATTAAAAATGTACAAATATTTTGTGCGTCGGCCATAAATGACTAAATTTGCACTGTAAAAACATAAACCGAAATTTAATTTACACTATCATGATTAGTGATGCAATGGCAGCTGCTCTCAACAAGCAGGTGAACGCCGAATTCTGGTCGGCTTATCTCTATCTCTCCATGTCAAACAACTTCCAGACCATGGGACGCCGCGGCGCCGCCAACTGGTTTCGCATCCAGTTTCAGGAGGAGCAGGCCCATGCCCTCGCCCTCGTCGACTATATCCACGCCCAGAACCGCCGCGTGAGCCTTCAGGCCATCAACGACGTGCCCCAGCAGTGGGATACCCTTCAGGAGGCTTTCGCAAAGACCCTGGAGCATGAGATGGCCGTGACACGCCTGATCCACGACCTCTATGCCCTGGCCGAGAAGGAACAGGACTTCGCCACCCGCCAGATGCTCAACACCTTCATCGCAGAGCAGGTGGAGGAAGAAGAAAACGTGCGGGAGATCATCGACGACCTTACGCTGATCGGAGAGGACGGCTCCGGCATCTACCAGCTCGACCGTCAGCTCGCATCCCGCACATATGTTGCGCCCCAGCTTTTCAAGTAAGACGGACCCAACCAGCGTGAATGAAAAAACGGAGCCGGAGAGTTGCCAGAGCGACAGCCTTCCGGCTCCGAGTCATATATCAACGATTGCAATGGACAGTGGGGAAACATGCCGGAGGCATGTCCCTACAAGCCAGTAACATCATGAGCCGTTATAAGACAGGAATGATACAGATTGAATTCAGCGACGAGATAAGGAAAGCGGCCCCGGGCCTGAGAGTGATCCAGATCGAGGCCACGGCTGGCAACTGCACGACGAGCGACGGGCTCTGGCAGGAGATAGAGGAAGCCGGGCGCCTTATAGCGTCAAACTATGAGCTACAGCAGATCAACAAGCGCCCGGCTATCGCAGGCACGCGCCGCGCCTACAAGGCACTCGGCAAGGACCCCAACCGCTACCGCCCGTCGGCCGAAGCCCTGTGCCGCAGGCTTGTCAACGGCAAGGGTATCTACCGCACCACTACTCTGATCGACGTGATAAACCTCATATCGATACTCACCGGCTACAGCATCGGCGGCTTCGACGCCGACAAGATAGATGGCGACAGGCTGACTCTGCGTCGCGGTCGGACTGACGACAGTTTCGAGGCCATAGGGCGCGGACCGCTCAACATCGACGGGCTGCCGGTGTATGCCGACCGCAAAGGGGGCATCGGCACGCCGACAAGTGATGAGGAACGCACCAAGCTCACCTCCGACACCAGACATCTGCTTATGCTCGTGAACATGTATGAAGAAGAGACACCAGCCGACGAGACAATAAGCCTCATAATCCGCCTTCTCGAAAGATATGCCGGCTCCAAGACGGAAGATATAAGGATCAGAGTCATAGAGTGCGGTTGACGCCTACCAGGGCACTGCCGCATTTATAATAAACCATATCGGCGCCTCGTTTTATTTTCAATGGAAACGAAGCGTTTTTACATACTACTGGCGGCACTTCTGATGCCGCTCGCCGCCATCTGGGGGCAGAACGTGAAGATCAGCGGCAAGGTGATCGACAACGAAGACAAGCCGGTGGAATTCGCCACCGTGAGGATAGCCGGCACCGCGATCGGCACCAACACCGACCTTCAGGGTCTCTATCAGCTGACGGTGGCTCCCCGCGACACCATCGACATCATATTCAGCTGCATCGGCTTCAAGACCGTCAACCATAAGCTCATCAAGCCCCAGGGGGAACTGACCGTCAACGTCAGGATGTATCCCGAAGACACGGAGCTCGCCGAGGTGGAGGTGACGGGATTCCGCAACAACATCAACGGCATGCAGACCTTCGACACGGAGAGCTACAAGCTGTCGCCCGACGTGTCGGGAGGCAGCGTTGAGGCGATGCTCGCCACGATGCCGGGCGTCAACAGCAGCAACGAGATGAGCTCGCAGTATTCCGTCAGAGGCGGATCGTTTGACGAGAATTCCGTCTACATCAACGGAGTGGAGATCTACCGTCCACAGCTCGTGAGGAGCGGCCAGCAGGAGGGCCTCAGCATCATCAATCCCGACATGGTGGGCAACATCAAGTTCTCGTCGGGTGGATTTCCGGCCCGCTACGCCGACAAGATGTCGTCTGCGCTCGACATCACCTACCGCGAGCCGGAGGCATTCGAGGGCTCCGTAGGGCTCAGCCTTATGGGCGGTAGCCTCGCCCTCGGCCAGAATTCTGGCAAGTTCTCGCAGCTCCACGGCTTTCGCTACAAGAAAAACAACTCCCTGCTCTCCTCGCTCGACACCAAGGGGGAGTATGATCCGTCATATCTCGACTACCAGACCAACATCACGCTCAAACCCAACGACCGCTGGAGCGTGAATTTCCTCGGCAACATAGCCGTAAACCACTATAACTTCAAGCCGGCAGACCGCGAGACCAGTTTCGGGACGTCGGAAGACACCAAACACTTCAGGGTCTATTTCGACGGAGAGGAGAAAGACAAGTTCGAGACCTATCTCGGTTCACTCTCCGTCAACTACCGCCGCAACAGGGCCACGGCATTCTCGTTCGGTCTGTCGGGATTCCTCACCAACGAGTTCGTGAGTTACGACATCTCCGGTGAATACTGGCTTGACCAGGCCGGCACCGTGGGCGATGACGCCGTGGGCGGCCAGCTCGGTGTGGGGAAATATATGGAGCACTCCCGCACACGCCTCAAGGCAAGCGTGATCCAGGGCTTTCTGAAAGGCACCACGACCTTCCGCAGCAACCACATCTCTTACGGACTCGTGTATCAGCGGGAGAAATTCACCGACCGCACCCGCGAATGGGAATGGCGCGACAGCGCCGGATATTCTCTGCCTACGGCTCCGGAGGGCGTACACCTCATATATAATCTCACATCCCGTCAGGATGTATCGACCAACCGCTTCGCCTTCTACGCCGAGGACGCCATCTATCTGGAATCATCGAAGGCATTCATGACCATCAATGCCGGTGTCAGGCTCTCCTACTGGGATTTCAACAAGGAGTTTCTCGCCTCGCCGCGAGTCAATCTATCCATCTCCCCTATCGAATACAACCGATGGAACTACCGCATAGCGGCCGGACTCTATTACCAGTCTCCTTTCTATAAGGAATACCGCCAGGAGCAGATCGACGCTCACGACAACGCCTACATCCTCCTTAACAAGGATATCAAGTCGCCGAGGAGCATACAGGTGCTTCTCGGTACAGATTATACATTCCGGGCCATTAACCGTCCCTTCAAGATCACGGCCGAAGCCTATTACAAGAATCTCGCAAATCTGATCTCATACGAATATGACAATCTCAAGATCAATTATTCGGGTGTCAACGACAGCAAGGGATACGTGATGGGTCTTGACTTCAAGCTCTTCGGGCAGTTCGTAGCCGGAAGCGATTCCTGGCTGACGTTCTCTCTGATGAAGACACAGCAGACACTCGACGGCAAGAAAGTGCCGCTGCCGAGCGACCAGCGCTATTCCGTGGGACTTTATTTCACCGATTACTTCCCAAAATTTCCTAAGCTGAAGTTCAGCCTGCGCGGAGTATTCTCCGACGGACTCACGATGACACCACCGAGAATAAAACGTAGCGACGCCTATTTCCGCGCTCCGGCATATAAGCGTGTAGACATAGGACTGAGCTACCAGCTCGTAGGTGCGCCAACCGATGGGGTAAGACCGTATAATTTCTGGCGTCATTTCAAAAGCATCGTAATAGGAGTGGATGTCTTCAATCTCTTCGATATCTCCAACGTCAGCAGCTACTACTGGGTTACAGACGTCAACAATATCCAGTATGCGGTGCCGAATTATCTTACCAGGCGTCAGTTTAATGTAAGGCTCAGCATGGAATTCTGAGAGGCAGGCTGGCCCTTTGCAATCAGGCGGGAGGCTGATGGCCTCCCGCCTGATTGCATATCATATACTTGCAATAATAAAATGCTTTACGGATCTGTAGGGACGCTTTTCAAAGCGTCCGCCTGTCAGGCACCATTCATTGTGCTGTAGGGACGGCAATTAGATTACCTGATCACCATCGGCGTGATAAGGTCTGACTTCATGTATAATATGAATCCCTCCGGGTTTGCGACCCGAAGGGATTCTCTTTTTAAGGTGGCGATTACCTACTCTCCCGCTTT
>CANQRV010000001.1 GCA_947626355.1 uncultured Muribaculaceae bacterium | reverse complement strand
GGTTGCTTTTCTATTGTAAACGTAATAGGATACGCGCGCACGCATAATATAAACATTAAATTTACTTAATCTCTACTATGCAATACATAGTAGTAAAAATATTTTGGTACTATGTATGTCTTTAGTATCTGTTTATAATGCGTCAGGAGGCTCCGCGATTAGGCGAAACCTCCTGTGGAATGTCGTAATATGTCTGTGGCTCAGTGTTTTTCTTTGGCGGTAAGCTTAGGGAGAAGCCGTTTCAGAAACACAGGCGTGGCGATGATGCGGTAGTGCAGGCGGTAATTGTCGTTGAAGCGCTCGCTGTGGTGCATGGCATAATCGCCGCTCTTAAGTCTCTCCGATATCATGGTCCGGTCGCTTTCCTCATCAGGGAAGGTGAGGCCCGTCTCTTTGATCATGTTCTCTATTTCGCTCCATTCCTCCGGCCACGAGACGCTTGATGTGTCTTCTTTAGCGGCCACGCTCTCGACGAAGGCGTCGAAAAACTCGTTTTCAGTGATTTTCCCCTCCACTATGGCCGAAAGGTTCACTCTCATATAGTTCCCTTCGGCGCCGGTGGGTTCATAAAGGGGGCCGTCGTAGCTGCCTGTTTCGAGTAGCTCCTGACGCAGATACTTGCGCGCGGCCGCTGTGTCGCTGAGCAGATGGCCCGGGCCGAAGCGGTCCTGGAAGAAATTCTTGTAGACGTCGGCGAGTTGTGATTCCGGATATCGCCCCGTCTCTGAGAGCAAGGCATGGCGTATGGCCTCGCGGGAGGCGGCGGCGCAGGTCAGCTGGCCGAGGCAAAGCAGTGTGGCGATGGCGATGGATATTGTGAGTTGTCTCATGCTGATGTCTTTTCCGTTGCGTGTCGTTTTGCCGTCAGTTCTATTATATAGGCATCGTGGGTGGCTTCTATTGTGCGGGCGTCGAAGCCCTCGCTCCTCAGCCTTTGTGTCAGCTCGTCGGCCGGTGGAAGCGGGGAGCTGCTCACGTGGCGGCTCGAGTGGATGGTGTTGATGAAGGTCTCGTCGGTGGGGAATGCGATGATGATTTTCCCGTCGGGTTTCAGGTTGCGACCCATGAGCTTTTCAAGGGTTCTGGCCGGATGATGCAGGTGAGGAAACACACTGTAGAGGAGTATGTGGTCGTAGTGCCCGTCGATGTCGTCGTGCTCGAAGTCGCATTTCACGAAGCATACTTGCGGCAGGTGCCCGTATTTCCTGCGGGCCACGTCGAGCATCCCTTCCGAGAAGTCGACCGCCGTGATGCGTCCATCCTCTCCCGTGCGGCTGCATAGGTAGGGGAGCAGCACGCCGGTGCCGGTGCCCAGGTCGAGCACGCTCTGGCTGTCGGTTATGTCAAGCCTGTCAAGGATATAGTTGATTTTCGCGGGAGTAGAGAGTATCTCCATGTTGTCCCAGAAAGGGGCGATGGAGTTGAAGAAGTCGATGTCGTGCATGTTCTGGTCACTGAATTATTTTGGCTTCCTATATAACAATTAAACATTATTTCCGGTTTATTATTATGCATTTCACGCTTTAGTTTCATTGCATAGGTTTAGGCTTTTTTAATATGGGCAATATCAAGACACGTCTGTCGCTTCTTTATTTCCTGCAGTTTGCGGTATGGGGATCCTATCTGGGATGTCTCGGCCAGTTTCTCGGGCGCGTGGGCCTCGGTAGCTACATATCATGGTTTTATGCCGCATCTGGCCTTGTCTCCCTCTTCATGCCTGTGACTATGGGTTGGGTGGCCGACAGACGCGTGGCTCCCTCGCGTCTGCTTTCCCTTTGCCATCTGCTTGCGGCTCTGGGCATGTCGGGCGCCTGGCTATATGCCGATATGGCTGATGAGGTCCGATTCTGGCCCCTATTCTTGCTCTACATGCTCTTCCTCGTGTTTTATATGCCCACGATCGCCCTCTCCAACACCGTCTCGTTCGCGATACTGAAAAACACCGGGCGCGATATGATGGCCGATTTCCCGGCCGTGCGCCTTTTCGGCACCGTAGGATTCGTGGCGGCGATGTGGCTCGTCAACTCGCTTTATTATTACGACGGCCACATAGGGTTCACTCTGTCGGATGCGTCACCACAGGGGATGGCCCGTTTTCAGTTCACCCGCGGTATGCTCCTTACTGCTGCGGTCTTTGGAGTGGCTACTTCGCTCTATTCACTCTCCCTTCCGGCTTTTCGGCCGCCACGCGCATCTGTCGCTAAGGCTCCGTCGGGTTGGTCGGCTTTGATAGGCCTGGCCGATTTCCGTCTGTTCTCCCATAAGGGCATAAGGGTGTTCCTCTGTTTTGCGGTGCTGGCAGGCGTGTGCGTTCAGGTCACCAACGGCTATGCCACTCCTTTCATCTCTCATTTCAATGCTTTGCCGGAGTTTGCCGGTTCGCTGGCGGCCGGCAACGCCACGATGCTCTTCTCCCTCTCCAATATCTCGGAGGCATTCTGCATTCTGCTCCTTCCCTGTTTTATGCGGCGTTTCGGCTTCCGGGCTACGGTGACCGTGGCCCTCGTGGCCTGGAGCCTGAGGTTCGGCCTTTTCGCTTTCGGCGACACGGGCTCCCGTCTCTGGATGCTCGTGCTCTCGATGCTGGTCTACGGCATAGCCTTCAATTTCCTCAGCATCGCGGGCGCCATGTATATGGAGCGGAACGCTCCGGAGAGTGCCCGCGGGCGCGCACAGGGTGTGCTCATGATGATGAGCAGCGGTCTGGGAGCCACGCTCGGCATGATTGCGGCCGGTGGGCTCGTCAATCATTTCTGCCGTTGGGAGATGGTGGAGGGCACGCGTTATTTCATGGGCGACTGGCAGTCGTTCTGGCTTGTTATTGCGGTCTACGCCCTCGTGCTTGCAGTGGCTTTCCGCATGGCGTTTCCATCTGACCGGCAACGCCTTCGGAGCTGAATCGGGGGAGCGGAATAAGCTCCCGATTTTGCCGTTTCGCCCTATTTTGTTAATTTTGCAGAGGCAATGCCATCATTGTTGAGTTCAAAGAATGAAGAATATACGCAATTTCTGTATTATAGCACATATCGACCATGGTAAGTCGACGCTCGCCGACCGTCTTCTCGAGCGCACCAAGACCGTGGCCGAGAAAGATATGGAGGCCCAGGTGCTCGACGACATGGATCTGGAGCGCGAGCGCGGCATCACGATCAAGAGCCACGCCATCCAGATGGATTACGAGCAGGACGGGGAGCACTATTTCCTCAACCTCATCGACACTCCGGGACACGTCGACTTCTCCTATGAGGTGTCGCGTTCCATCGCCGCATGCGAGGGTGCGCTGCTGATAGTCGACGCCTCGCAGGGCATCCAGGCGCAGACCATCTCCAATCTCTATATGGCGATCGACAACGACCTGGAGATCATTCCGGTGGTCAACAAGTGCGACCTCGACAGCGCCAAGCCCGACGAGGTGGAAGACCAGATCATCGAGCTCCTCGGCTGCGACCGCGGCGACATCATCCGCGCGAGCGGCAAGACGGGCATGGGTGTCGACGACATCCTGCGTGCCATCGTGGAGAAGGTGCCGGCGCCAAAGGGCGATCCCAACGCTCCTCTTCAGGCCCTGATCTTCGACTCGGTGTTCAATCCTTTCAGAGGAATCATCGCATATTTCAAGATCGTCAACGGCACTCTGAAGACGGATGATTTCGTGAAGTTCGTCTCCACGGGAAAGGAATACCATGCCGACGAGTTGGGTGTGCTCAAGCTCGACCTCTCTCCCCGCAAGGAGATCTCGGCCGGAAATGTGGGATATATCATATCCGGCATCAAGACATCGCGTGAGGTGCGCGTCGGCGACACCATCACTCATGTGGCGCAACCCTGCGAGAAAGCCATCGAGGGCTTCGAGGAGGTGAAGCCGATGGTCTTCGCAGGCGTCTATCCCATCGAGACGGAGGATTTCGAGAACCTCCGTTCCTCGCTCGAGAAGCTCCAGCTCAACGACGCCTCGCTCACTTTCCAGCCCGAGTCGTCGGCCGCTCTCGGTTTCGGCTTCCGATGCGGATTCCTCGGCCTGCTCCACATGGAGATCGTGCAGGAGAGGCTCGGCCGGGAGTTCGACATGGACGTCATCACGACGGTGCCCAACGTTTCATATATCGTCTACGATAAGAAGGGCAACAAGACAGAGGTGCACAATCCCTCCGGACTGCCCGATCCGACACTCATCGACCATATCGAGGAGCCGTATATCCGCGCCACCATCATCACGGTGGCCGACTATATAGGCCCGATCATGACCCTCTGTCTCGGCAAGAGGGGAGAGCTCGTGAAGCAGGAATACATCTCCGGCAACCGTATGGAGCTTACTTTCGACATGCCGCTCGGCGAGATCGTGATCGATTTCTACGACAAGCTCAAGAGCATATCCAAGGGTTACGCATCGTTTGATTATCATCTCCATGATTTCCGCGACTCAAAGCTCGTGAAGCTCGACATCCTGCTCAACGGCGAGAGCGTCGATGCCCTCTCCACGTTGACTCACGTCGACAATGCGGCCCGCTTCGGGCGCCGCATGTGCGAGAAGCTCAAGGAGCTGATTCCACGCCAGCAGTTCGACATCGCGATCCAGGCGGCCATCGGCGGCAAGATCATCGCGCGCGAGACGATCAAGGCTGTGCGCAAGGATGTGACGGCGAAGTGTTACGGCGGCGACATCTCGCGAAAGCGCAAGCTGCTCGAGAAGCAGAAGGCCGGCAAGAAGAGGATGAAGCAGATCGGCTCCGTCGAGGTGCCGCAGAAAGCCTTCCTCGCCGTCCTCAAGCTCGACTGACAATTAAAGACTCATGAAGGTTTAGAATACGCGATCACCCCCGCATGGATTTGCCGTGCGGGGGTGATTGTTGTGTCGCGGATGTTATTTCAGGATGGCGGAGCCGGCGGTGCCGCTGCCATACATCTCGTCGCCGTATTCCACCTTCTTGCCGTAGCCGAATGTGTAGGAGACATTGATCATCACGCGCCAGTGCTTAGCCGTGTTATATGTCCGGCGGTCAAAGCTGTAGTATTCGCTGTTCAGTGTCTGGTGAAATTCCTCCCAGGAAGTGCGCAGGAAATTGAAGACGCCGGCGCGGATGTTCCAGCCCTTGCCGCTCCAGCCGAGCTGTATCTGATAGCTTGCCGGGCTCCGCTCCACAATGCCACTCTGCTCCTCCTGATAGTGGCTCGGCGTAATATACCAGCTCCAGAGATAGAAATTTCCGAAATAATATGCGAGCTGGGCAATGCATGTCAGCTCGTTGCGCGTGCTTGCGTATGCACCGGTAGTCTTCCTCATCCAATACTGCGGGCGCAGTTTGGCTATGAGTTTTCCGCCGAAGAACTTTGCTGTGGCCGAGAGGCCGAGCATCCCGCTGCGGTAGTCTCCGTTGTTCACGTACTTTCTGAGCATGGTGCCTTCGGGTGCGGTGGGGGAGTAGACGGTGACGCACCGGTTGCCGAGCATATATAGGTAGCCGTCGGCCGACAGCTGCCATTTGTTGTTAGGCAGCCATGTATATGACACCCCCGCGCTCTGATACGTGTAGTCGGCGAGTGTCGGTGTGCCCTGATACCACATCAGCTCGTCCTGGCGAAGCATGTTGGGACTCTTCTGTGATGCTTCAGGCACGTCTTTGTTGTAGGTCCAGTTGGCTTCAAACTGATGCTTGTCGGTTGGCGAGAAGGTCACATAGGCGTTTGCCCGCGGATAGTCGTTGGTTATACGGTTGTCGCTGATGTTGTTGCTTTCCCATGACCAGCCGAATTCGCCGCCGATGTTCCATTTTTCGAGACTGAGGTCATATTGGGCTCCGGCGATATAGCCTCCCACATTGTATTTCTGATGGGAAGGTGAATTGCCCAAATAGTCGATTATGTTCCATGTATGCTTTGTAGCCGCATATATTATAAAGGCGTTCTTCTCGTTAATCTGCCAGTATAAGCGTGGATATATCGAGAATATATGCACGTCCTCTGTGGCGTTGTTGGTTATGGAAAGGGCATCGCCGGTGGTATATAGCGAATTGGATTTGTTTTTGCCGTAGGTATATTCGGCTCCGGCTTCAAGAGAGAACTTCGGTGAGAATCTGAAGAAGAAATTGCCGTTGTAGGAGAGTGCCCAGTTGTGGCTTGAGGCTCGTGTAGTGGCAGTTGTCGATGGGAAAAGCTCCGGCGAATACAGAAGTGAGTTGACGGCATCCTCGTGGGGATTGTCGGTGAGGCTATACGACAGCCGGTTGGAGATCCGTGCGTTGTCGCTGTTGTAGAGGGCTCTGAATGCAAGGTCGGTACCGTTGAAACGGCTCAGTGATGAGTTGGTCTCTGAGGTCCGCTCCACGGTCTGTGGGCCACGGCCATACAGATCGTCGAAATGGAATGTCTCGGTCGACTTCATTCCGCCGTGACGGTCGGTGAGATATATCTCATCGCCATATATGTCGAAGACCATCGACTTGTAGGCCATTTTGGAATAGACCTCCCCTTCGGTGCGGTTGACGCCCAGCCATTTGCTGGCCATGAATTTCGTGTATCCGCCCCACACATATTTCTGCATCACGAAGTTGATGGCGTAGCGTGCGCCCTGAAACCTCGGGTCGGTGGGATGCAGGTAATACTCTACCTTTTTTACATCCTGCGTTTTCATTCCCTGAAGGTCCTGGGCTGTAGCCGGGAGGAAATCGATGAATACAGCCACTCCTTGCCCGGTGGCTGTCGTCACCGCCTGGCTGACCGGGTTAACCTCGATCTGGGGAATTGCCATGTGGCTCAGAAGGGAGATGGCATCGGCGGCGGCGTTCTTCTGCCTGGCGCTGGGAATATAGGTTGATTTATTGGAGGAGGTCTGTTGGTTGGAAGCCTCCACCACGACTTCGTCGAGTGTTTTAGTGGAGACGCTGTCGGTGCTCTCCTGCTGTGCGAAGGCTGTGGCGGAGAAGACGGCACAGAATGCTGCGATGATAAATCGGTGTGTCATAGTGGAACTGTTTTATCTTACATACGCCCATCCCCCCCAATTGTTACAGATTCCTCAAAAACTTTTATCAGTGGCTTTACAGGCTGTGGAAGTAGAGGCGCGTCGAGTCGAAGCGTCGCTCACGGAGCGCCTTTTTCGGGATCAGGAAGTTGAGCATCCCGCAGTCGTAGAAGCGCAGCCCCCATCTCTCCTCCTCGTCAAGCTGGAGCAGCGAGATGTCGCCCGGCGCCTTGTCGCCTACCTCCTCGAAGTAGGGGAGGCCCAGCAGCTTCATGCCGTCTTCGCGCACGCCTGTCTCCTCGAAGCTCATCGACTCCGCCGGCAGACATGCATCGCTACCGTCGCTCCACTGCACCCTATGGGTGTGCAGATCGTCGGTCTCAGGCGTATATATCACCTTGTAGCTGTTTTGGGGCCAGAAGCCGAGTCCCTCGGCATGGGCATCCAGGTCACCGAGGAAATAGTCGAGCTCCGCAAAGAAATAGAGCATGCCGCTGTGGGGGAACAGCCCCTCGCTGTCGTAGGGCGCGATATCTTCCAGCCGGATCTGGCAGATAAAGGTCAGGAGGTCCTCGCCCTCCTTCTCATCGTCATCGTGGATTGCAGCGACCGGAAAGTCCACACTCTCAGGTAGGTCGGGAAATCCCCACCAGTGGCTCTTGCCCGTCAGGTCTTCATCGGTCTCGTGTGTCGTTATTCTTATTGCCATGATATAGCGGTCTTATGTGTATGTTCCGCAAATTTAATGCTTTTTATCTTTGTAATCAAAAATATTTCAGGCCGGGCGTCTAATGCCGGCCAAAACAAGTGGCCCGATATGTGCGTTTACTATATGTATAAATGTTAAAACCAATTACAGTCATGAATATAGGAGACCGTTTTCCCGACCTGCTCGGCATTGACGCCGACGGGCGCGATGTGAGACTTTCCGACTTCTCCGGCATGCGTTTCATCATCTATTTCTATCCGAAAGACAATACCCCCGGATGCTCGATGGAGGCGCAGAGCCTCGCCTCTCAGTATGAGCAGTTTCGTAAGATGGGCTATCAGATCATCGGCGTCAGCAAGGACTCGGAGCAGAGCCACCGCAAGTTTGCCGAGAAATACTGCCTGCCGTTCCCGCTCGTGGCCGATACCGACACCACCCTCTGTCAGCTCGCGGGTGTCTGGCGCCTCAAGAAGATGGCCGGACGCGAATATATGGGTGTCGTCAGGACCACTTTCGTGTGCGACCACGACGGCACCGTCACCGATGTGGTGGAGAAAGTGAAGACCAAGGAGGCCGCCGAGCAGCTCTTCGCCCTTCTAGACAACCGCTATTCTCCCAACCCCGCCTGACACTTCCCGGTCATGAACCAGACATTCTATACCGCCCGCAAGACCCTGCGCAACTATGCCAACGGAGGCTCGGTGCTGATGGCCGCTACGGCGCTCGCGCTGCTGGTGGTCAATCTGCCGTTTCTGCGCGATTTCTACAACTCGCTGTGGACTCATGAGATTGCCCTGCAGGTCGGAGCCTTCAACCTCTTCAGCCATTATGGCCACCCCATGAGCATCATGGCTTTCATCAATGATGCCCTGATGGCCGTGGTCTTCTTCACCATCGGTCTTGAGATCAAGCGCGAGGTGCTTGTCGGCGAGCTCTCCTCTTTCCGTCAGGCTCTCCTTCCTGTTGTGGCGGCGGTAGGCGGTATGGGATTGCCCGTAGTGATCTATATCCTCATGGCTGCCGGCACTTCCTATGCCGGAGGCGCGGCCATCCCTATGGCCA
Organism: uncultured Muribaculaceae bacterium; assembly: GCA_947626355.1. GTDB lineage: Bacteria > Bacteroidota > Bacteroidia > Bacteroidales > Muribaculaceae > Lepagella. The sequence goes on along the minus strand of CANQRV010000001.1, from coordinate 114,189 downwards.
CCGATATCGCCTTCTCGCTCGGCGTGCTCGCCATGCTCGGCTCGCGGGTGCCGGTGTCGCTCAAGATCTTCCTCACCACTCTCGCTGTGGTCGACGACATCGGCGGCATCCTCGTGATAGCCATCTTCTACAGCACTCACATCAGCGTCTGGATGCTGGCCATCGCCGCGGGCTTGCTGTTGATTCTCGCCTTGGGAGGTCGCATGGGCATACAGTCGAAGATCTTCTATCTCGGAATAGGGGCTTTCGTCTGGTTCCTATTCCTGAATGCGGGAATTCATCCGACCATCGCCGGCGTGCTCGTGGCCCTCTGTGTGCCCGCCAAGCCGGTGTATGCCCCCGGTAAATATGTCAGGACGATAAGGAAGAACATCGCCCACTTCGCGAGCGACAACGACTCCGGGCTTGAGTCGCGCCTCATTCTCGACAAGGCGCAGATGAACTGGCTAAAGGAGATAGAGAGCGCTTCCGACAAGGTGATCTCGCCTCTTCAGGATCTCGAGGACTCGCTTCATCCGGTAGTCAACTATATCATCATCCCCATCTTCGCTTTCGCCAACGCCGGAATATATTTCGGAGACCTTCAGCTGTCGTCGCTCTTCAGCGGGGTTGCTCCGGCGGTGATTCTCGGCCTGATGGCCGGCAAGTCGATCGGCATTTTCCTTTTCACGTGGATTGCCGTGAAGCTGGGATGGTCGTCGATGCCGCATTCCACCACCTGGCGCCAGATTGCCGGCGTCTCTTTTCTCGGCGGCATAGGCTTCACCGTCTCGCTATTCATCGCCAACCTCTCGTTTGGCACGGGCGACCCGTTCCAGCTCCAGATGCTCAACAACGCCAGGATGGGTATCCTCGTCGGCAGCCTTCTTGCCGGTGTGACCGGCTGGCTGGTGCTCTACCTCACGCTTCCGCGCAAGGCGGAGTCAGAGCCGGCCGAGGAATAGCTGTCAAGCAGCTCGAAAGCCTCACGGCGCCCTGCGTCGATCTTGTCGACATAATGCGCGTCACTGTTCACGGCCACGGGAAGCCCCGTGGCCATCACTTTATCAATCCATCTCGCTGCCGGGAAGAAACGGCTTTTGGTGGCGAGGGCTTTGGTGTTGATCTCCACGATTACTCCGGCCGACGAGGCTGTCGACAGGGCATGGTCGATGAGGCCCTCATACCATGGCTCGTCCTCTATGCCCGGCGCGGCCTGCGAGGCGTTGCCTGCTATCTTGTCGAGATGTCCGAGTATGTCGAAGCCGCCGCGCTCGGTCATCGTGATCACCTGCTCGAAATATTTCTCCACCACATACCGCAGGTCGCCGCCGAAAGCCTCCTTGAGGTTGACGGCAAACCGCTCGTATCTTCCGTCGCAGTCGATGGCCACTCCGTCGCGTGTAGGCACGAAATGTACGGAACCTATCCTGTAGTCGAGGTCCATGCGCTGGAAATAGTCGAGATGCGGCCCCCACTCGCTGCCGAGATAGTCGATCTCCATTCCTGTGAGGAATGTGCATCGCGGGGCGTAGTGTGAGGCGATCTCGCGACTGCGGGCGATATATTCATCCACCTTCGCGGCGTCCATATTGCATTTCGACTCCACGGAAATGGGGCTGTGGGGAGTGAAGCCGTAAAATTCCATACCGGCCTCCAGTGCGCCGCGAGCCATCTCCTCCATAGTGTTGCGCCCGTCGCAATACTCCGTGTGCGAGTGTAAATTATACCGTCGTGTCGAGGCTATAATCCTTTCTAAATCCATCATTTTTATTTTTATACGCCATTATTACAGAGTCTTGACCCAGTGTCCTGTTTTAGAATGACCTTCCCACTTTATACCAAGATTCTTTAGATGACGCTCGACCGTTTTCTTAGTTACAGATAGTTGATTCGCTATGTCCTCACGTTTGATGGAAGGATTCGATTTTATTATTTGAACTATCCTTTCATCTAAGTTTTGAGCGACATTTTGAGCGACATTTTGAGCGACATTACCACCTGATTGCTCTTTTTGAGTAGCAGGGACGACTTTGGCTGGTCGTCTGAAGGTGACATAGACGTATGCACCGTCCTTCAGTTCGCCCGCTGTCTTCTTCAACTCCAGAGTCCGCGACTCATCCGAAGCAATCAAAGCCCTTATATCATCGATAGTCATTTCGTGAGTCTGTATCTAAAAGTCATTTCAAGAACCCATACTGCAAATTTAGCCATTATTTCCGATTTGACAAACCTTCACCTGTTGAGAATAGGATTTCACCTGTTGAGAATAGGATAGGGAATAGGATAATGCATCCAACAACGAAAACCGAGTAAAGGGGGATGATAAAATGGGCATCGTTATCTCGACAATCCCCTTAAAGGTGACGATTATTCCCTAAATCGTCACCTTAAAGGGGAAATATTCTCTCAAAAGTTTCCCTTCTTGGAGGAAAAGTATTAGGCTATACCGTCGCGTCGAGGCTGTTGTCTTCCGTAAGTCGGTCGTTGAGGCGTTGTCTTGACATTGATCTGAAGAAGAGCCAGAGCAGAAGGGCGCTTACAAGGCCACCTATGAGGATGCTCGCCTCGTAGCCGATAGAGAGGCCCATCAGCGACTCGGTGATGATGCCCAGCCCCTCAGGCGCGAAGAAGATGTAGCTCACCGTCACCATCGTCATGAAGAGCGCCGGTATCAGCGTGATGATGTATGGCTTCGCATGGCGTCCCAGCCATACGGTGATGGTCCAGAGCGTGAACACCGACAGCACCTGGTTGCTCCACGCGAAATAGCGCCACAGCGCGTCGTAGGGCATCAGCATGATGATGAAGCAGAGCACGAACACCGGCACCGAGATCAGAAGCCTCTTCATGATCTTTTTCTGCTTGATGCCGAGGAAGTCGGCCGCTATCAGGCGCGCGCTGCGCAGCGCCGTGTCGCCCGATGTGATGGGCGCCGCTATCACGCCGAGGATTGCCAGAACGCCTCCCACCGAGCCGAGCCAGCTCTTCGACATGGTGTCGACGAGGATGGCCGGCGAGCCGTTGCCTAAGAATTCCTGCAGACCTGTGTAGCCGCCGCAGAAGGCCACCGCCGCGGCCGCCCAGATCAGCGCCACGATTCCTTCGGTCACCATAGCGCCGTAAAACACCGGCTTCGCGTATTTCTCGTCGGGTAGGCAGCGGGCCATCATCGGCGACTGCGTGGCGTGGAATCCGGAGATGGCGCCGCAGGCTATCGACACGAACATCATCGGGAAGATGGGATTGGCCTCCGGGTCCGGCTTATGGTTGTAGAATCCCTCCCAGATCTCCGGCACCTGCTGGCTGTGGACGTAGAGCATCACCAGGATGCCGCCGGCCATGAAGAGCAGCGCCAGACCGAAGAGGGGATAGAGGCGCCCGATCAGCTTGTCGATGGGCAAAAGCGTCGCCGCCATATAATATATGAATATGGCCACTATCCAGAAGGTCTTGTCGAGAGAGTCGGGAGTCAGCATGGCCAGAAGGTCGGCGGGATTGTAGACGAACACCGCGCCCACCAGGATCATCAGTACGAGGGCGAAGACACGCATTACGTTCTTCACTTTGTTGCCGAGCTGGCTGCCGACGATCTCGGGAAGCGACGCACCGTTCTGGCGCAGCGACAGCATGCCCGACATATAGTCGTGGACGGCCCCGGCGAAGATGGTGCCGAACACTATCCAGATGAAGGCTGCCGGACCATACATCACGCCCATGATGGCGCCGAAGATGGGGCCGAGGCCGGCGATGTTGAGAAACTGTATGAGGAATATCTTCCAGGGTTTGAGTTCTACATAGTCTACCCCGTCGGCCATCTTCTTCACCGGCGTCAGGCGTGTGGAATCCTGGCCGAAGACGCGTGTCATCAGCGTGCCGTAGGTGAAATAGCCGAGTATCAGCACTGCGAGTGCGATTGTAAAGGAAATCATGATGTTTGGTTGAAAATAAGGTCTATGGTTATTATATTGCGTACGTGAAATCGGGCCGGGGCCTACCGCATTGCGGCGTAGACGTCGCTGCGCATCTTCCTGAGCTCTATGGCGAGTGCGTCGCGCTGCCTCTCGAGCTCCTGTGCCTCTCTCTTCAGCTTGGGAGCGGGGGAGTCATGGTAACGTCGGCGTGTGGCATCGAGCCTCGATTGCAGAGCTTCCATCTCTTTCTGCGCCTGCATGTAGCGCTTCATGGGAGCGTGGGCCTTCGCCGGCAGCTCCTTCATGTAGTGGAAATATGTCCCGTTGCCGTTGGGCAGATAGAATTCCGGCGCGGTGGCGGCATCCGTATCTATCTCGTCGATGGCAGCCAGCAGCTCGTCGGCTTTCCGGCGGTCGGCCGGGTCCTGGCTGTCTCGGTAGGCGGAGATTCTGGCCCGCGAGAGCAGGTTCTCGTCGTCGGCGTCGATGTTGCGGCGTATGTCGTTGGTGGCGAAGACATAGACGGTCACTTTTCCGTCAAGGAGGTTGCGGTCGGTGGCCCACCATCCCACGCCGTTGAGCTCGTCGATGGCCAGCATGTAGTCGTCGTAGGGGGAGTTGTAGGGCATACCCACGTTCTGCGGCGCGAGGTATTCTCCGGTGGTGGCGTCGCGCGAGGCCACGAATATGTCGTAGCCGCCCATGCTCTCGTCGCCGTCGGCGGCGAAGTAGAGGGTCGTGCCGTCGGCCATCATGAAGGGATAGTTGGCGTCGCCACCGCCGTTGAGGGTCTCCGGGATGTAGGAAGGTGTCTGCCAGCTGCCGTCGGTGAGCCGGGTGGTCTCCACGATGCGCATGGTGCCGGTGGAGTCTGGCTGGGCCCACATCATGAAGTCGCGGCTCTCGTTGGCGAAGGCCATGTCGGTGTCGGGCTTCCCGAGCTGTCCGGGGAGTTCTTCGGGCAGCAGCAGATGGCCGGCTGATGCCGGCAGGCGGTAATGCTTGAAGAAGCCGCTGCTATCCACGGCTATGCTGTCGATCACCATCAGGTCTTCCACCCTTTGGAGGGCGTTCTCGGCGTTGTTTAGCTGGCTCTCGAAGATGTCGAGCTGCTCGTCGGGCTCCTGTCGGGCCTTCTGGCGCGCGCTCCTGTAGTCGCCGTAAAGCGTCGTCGCATTCTCGAAGTCATAGTCGAGGAAGGCTAGTCGCCCGAGATAGAGGAGGGCGTCCCTGTTGCCCTTGGCGCGGGCTGTCTCCAGATAGGGGAGGGCATCGGCGTAGTCGCCGAGTTCATATTCACAGAGCCCGGTGAGATAGTTCCAGTGCTGGTTGCCCTTGAGTGCCTGATTGCTGGCTGCCGCCGTCCGGAGCGTCTCGAGGGCACCGGTGTAGTCGCCGTCGGCTATAAGGGCGCGGGCATCGTCGATGGCGTCGGCGTAAGACGCCGATGCAAGCGAGATGAGGAGGGCTGATAATATATGGCGAAGGTGTGGCATACCTTTTTTAATTGCTTTTTATGGTTTTATATGCGCAAAATTACTCATTAATTGTCAATATTGCAATTTTAAAACCTCCTGCGGTCATGTTTTGCCCGAAGTATTGGGATTTTTTATTAACTTTGTAGCCTGAGTAGGCAATCGCATTGTTCCGTTTGAATATGGTTGCTTACCTTGTTTCGTGAAAAAATACCCAGATAATAACATAATAGATATGAGCTTAAACATTATTGTGCTGGCCAAGCAGGTGCCCGATACCCGCAATGTGGGGAAAGACGCCATGAAGGCCGACGGCACAATCAACCGCGCCGCCTTGCCTGCGATTTTCAATCCGGAAGATCTCAACGCGCTTGAGCAGGCACTGAAACTCAAAGAGATGTATCCTGGCAGCAAGGTCACTGTCCTGACTATGGGCCCGGCCCGTGCCGCTGAGATTGTCAGGGAAGGCATGTATCGTGGCGCCGACGGCGGCATCGTGCTTTCCGACAGGGCTTTCGCCGGCTCCGACACCCTTGCCACTTCCTACGCCCTCAGCGCCGCGGTGCGCAAGATCGGCGACTACGACATCATCATCGGCGGCCGTCAGGCAATCGACGGCGACACCGCTCAGGTAGGCCCGCAGATCGCCGAGAAGCTCGGCATTCCACAGATCACCTATGCCGAGGAGATCATGGGCGTCGACAATGGCGTCATCACTGTGAAGCGCCGCATCGAGAGCGGCGTGGAGACCGTGAAGGCTGCCCTGCCCCTCGTGGTGACGGTCAACGGCTCGGCCGATGCATGCCGCCCCAGAAACGCAAAGGCCCTTCAGAAATTCAAATATGCAGCCGTGCCCTCAGAGGTCGCAGCCGATGAGGCAAAGCAGGCATTCATCGCCAAGCGCCCCTACCTCAACATCGGCGAGTGGTCGGCCGCTTCGGTCGACGCCGATCTCGCCCAGTGCGGTCTCGCCGGCTCCCCCACAAAGGTGAAGCAGATCGAAAACGTGGTCTTCACCGCAAAGGACGCACGTCGCATCGAGAATACCGACGAGCAGCTTGAGACTCTTATCAAGGAACTTATAGCCAACCACACAATAGGCTGATGAAGCCCTAAAACCCACAATCATGACAGACAAGAACAATCTGATCGTCTATTGCGAATATGAAGACGGAAAAGTGGCCGACGTCAGTCTCGAGCTCCTCACCAAGGGGCGCCAGCTCGCCGATAAGCTCGGCATCAAGCTTGAGGCTGTGGTGGCCGGAAGCAATCTCAAGGATATCGAGAAGCAGATCTTCCCCTACGGTGTCGACACTATATATAAGGTAGACGACGACCGCCTCTATCCCTATACATCACTCCCTCACAGCTCCATCCTCATCAACCTCTTCAGGGAAATCCAGCCCCGCATCGCCTTCATGGGCGCCACCTCTATCGGCCGTGACCTCGGCCCGCGTGTCTCCTCCGCTCTCCACAGCGGCCTCACCGCCGACTGCACGGCTCTCGAGATCGGCGACTACACCGATGCCAAGACCGGTAAGGAATACAAGGACCTCCTCTACCAGATCCGTCCGGCTTTCGGCGGCAACATCGTAGCCACCATCGTCAATCCCGAGTGCCGCCCCCAGATGGCCACCGTGCGCGAGGGCGTGATGAAGAAGGAGGCCAGGGATTCCAACTATGTAGGCAAGGTCGTTGAGCTCGATGTCAACAAGTACACCCGTCCCGAGGATTTCGTAGTGGAGATAATCGACCGCCATGTAGAGAAGTCGAAGGTCAACCTCAAGGGAAGCCCCATCATCGTGGCCGGCGGCTACGGCGTGGGCAGCAAGGAGAACTTCGAGCTGCTGCAGAAGCTCGCCGACACCCTCGGCGCCGAGGTGGGCGCATCGCGTGCAGCAGTCGACGCCGGATGGATCGACCATGACCGCCAGATCGGCCAGACAGGCGTCACTGTCCGTCCGAAGCTCTACATCGCATGCGGCATCTCCGGCCAGATCCAGCACATCGCAGGCATGCAGGACTCCTCAATCATCATCTCTATCAATTCAGACCCCAACGCGCCCATCAACACCATCGCCGACTATGTCATCACCGGCAAGATCGAGGACGTGGTGCCCAGGCTTATCAAGTATTACAAAAAGAACTCCAAATAAGACAATGGCTAATTTCTATACAGACAATGCTTCGCTCAAGCTTCATCTCAACCACCCGATGATGAGGAAGATCGTTGAGCTGAAGGAGAGAAACTTCGCTGACGCCGACAAATACGACTACGCTCCCCAGAATTTCGAGGACGCCATGGACAGCTACGACAAGGTGCTCGAAGTGGTGGGCGAGCTCGCCGGCGATGTCTTCGCCGAGAATGCCGCTGACGTCGACATCCAGGGCCCGCATGTGGAAAACGGCCATGTCGTATATGCCGACGGCACGAAGAAGAACCTCGACGCAACCCGCAAGGCCGGCCTTTCGGGCATGGCCATGCCGCGCCGCCTCGGCGGCCTCAATTTCCCCATCACTCCCTATATCATGGCCGCCGATATCGTGAGCCGCGCCGATGCCGGGTTTGAGAACCTCTGGGGCCTCCAGGACTGCGCCGAGACAATCTATGAGTTCGCTTCTCCCGAGCAGATCGAGAAATACATTCCCCGCGTCTGCGCAGGCGAGACAATGTCGATGGACCTCACCGAGCCCGACGCAGGCTCCGACCTCCAGTCGGTGATGCTCAAGGCCACACAGAAGGAAGACGGCCAGTGGGTGCTCAACGGCGTGAAGCGCTTCATCACCAACGGCGACTCCGACATCCACCTCGTGCTCGCACGCTCCGAGGAGGGCACCAAGGATGGCCGCGGCCTCTCCATGTTCATCTACGACAAGCGCAACGGCGGCGTCACCGTGCGTCGCATCGAGAACAAGATGGGCATCAAGGGCTCGCCCACGTGCGAGCTCGTATATAAGGACGCTCCCGTGGAGCTCGTCGGCTCACGACGCCTCGGCCTCATCAAGTATGTGATGGCCCTCATGAACGGCGCCCGTCTCGGCATCGCCGCCCAGAGCGTCGGCCTCTCCGAGGCCGCCTACCGCGAGGCCCTCGACTATGCAAAAGACCGTCGCCAGTTCGGCAAGGCCATCATCGATTTCCCGGCCGTGGCCGAGATCCTCTCGCTGATGAAGGCAAAGCTCGACGCCTCGCGCGCGCTCCTCTATGCATGCTCGAGGTATGTCGACATGTATAAGGTCTACGACGATATCGCAAAGGAGCGTCCCCTCACGCTCGACGAGAAGAAGGAGGCCAAGCATTTCAGCCGTCTCGCCGACGCGTTCACTCCGCTGGCCAAGGGCATGACTTCCGAGTTCTGCAACCAGAACACCTACGACTGCATCCAGATCCACGGCGGCAGCGGCTTCATGAAGGACTACCGCTGCGAGCGCCTCTACCGCGACGCGCGCATCACCTCCATCTACGAGGGCACGACACAGCTTCAGGTCGTGGCCGCCATCCGTCACGTCACCACCGGCACCTATCTCAACACCATCCGTGAATGGGAGGGTGAGGAAGTGGCTCCCGCCTACGAGGACGTGAAGAACACCCTTGTCTACATGACCCAGCAGTATGCCGCCAGCGTAGAGAGCGTCACCGGCGTCAAGGATCCCACATACATCGACTTCATGGCCCGCCGTATGGTGGAGATGGCCGGACACATCATCATGGGTTATCTTCTGCTTCAGGACACACAGCGCGACGCCTCTGTGGAGCGCTCGCTGAGAGTCTATGTGAAATACGGACAGGCCGAGGTCGCCAAGCATGCCGACTTCATCGCCAATTTCCGCCCCGACCAGATCAAAGACTACCTCTTCGAATAAAACAATCGTTTCTTAGCGAAGTAATGCGGTTCTGAGTATTTTCAGGACCATACGATATCCAAGGCGCCGGAGTTCACTCTTCGGCGCCTTTCCTCTGTTTTAGCACTTATAGATATTGAAAATAAAATAAATAATTCTCAAAAATATTTGGATTTGGATCATTTAATGCTTATATTTGCAAAAATAATTTAAAACTTAATGAGTATGAGATATCTCATTCCGTTCATCTCATGGCTGTTTATGGTGTTGGCGCTGCATGCCGCTCCGACAGCATCTTCCCCTGAAGGAAAGAACAATCAGGAGAACAACGAATCGGAATCGGAATCGGTTGCCGGCCAGATAGCTGACGTCAACCAGACAGATGTCAACTACAGGTATGTCTCCCCATCTCCGGGCAGGTTTCCCATAATCGCTCACGGTGCGCGGCCTTCAATGAAGGATGCTAACGGAAAGGAAGTGCCATATACCATGACGCAAAAGGATTTTGATAATCTCAAGGATTGCGGCTTCAATGTGTTTCATCTCTCAGCAAGAGATGATACCCTTTTCAACATTCTGGGCAGACTAAAGAATGTCGAAGGACTCTCCGTTATTTATAAGACGGATGACTTTAAGAGGGGAGACTCCCATACCAAGGGCTATATTAAGGGCCTATATGCGAGAATGAAGAAGAGAAATATGCCCTTAAGTCTAATAGGGGGGTGGTTCCTCAAGGATGAGCCCAAGTATATTGAGATCAATGAATACAGCCAGTATTACAAAACGCTGGCGGAAGCGGATTCCACCCGGATGCCGATCATTAATCTCATAGGATCTCCTGAGCCAGATTACATGGGAAAAGATACAATCAAAATTAATGAGAGCGGCGAAGATAAGATAGTCACGCGATCTTACGAAAAATTTATCGATATAATCCAGGACAAGTTCAAGCCGGCCGTTTGGTCTTATGACCTTTATCCGATTGAACTCAGGCAAGACGGGTCTATCAATATAAAGTATAATGGATTTTATGAGGACTTGGTTTTCTTCTCATATCTTGCCAAAAAGACAAAACGACCGTTCTGGGCCTACTGTCAGTCCATGTCCTTGATAAATCAAAAATCTTTTACACACTTGCCCCCACCTACGGAAGAGTATTTAAGATTCGAGGCGATAAACGCGTTGGCCTTTGGAGCTCAGGGCATAGTCTATTGGACTTATGCTCCCAGAGCAAATACGGATACAGAAACATACCTCTCTGCTCTAATCGACGCCAATGGCAATCCCAATAAATACTGGCAGTATGCACGCACTGTGAATCAGGAAATCCGCAGGTATGAGTCAGTTTTCCTGAATGCGGACCTACAGTCATATTACTTTTACGGAAAATCGTATTACGGCAACACAACGTATCTTAAGTATCCCTCTTCATCCGATCCCGTTCAGATTGAAAGCTATTCAGGGATAGGGCTGTTGGTGACATATCTTAAAAACAATGGGAAAGATTATGTCATAGTTGTCAGTCAGGATCCGCTCAACAGCCAGAACGTAAGGGTTAAGCTGAATGAGACGGACTATGTTATAACACCGATACGCACAAGGCCGAACCAGACCGGGGGCACTCTGGGTCAGTCTTATAGGATGTTTGCTCCAGGCCAGTATGAGATCTATCGATACGAAAAGAAGAAGAAAAAGACAAGTGAGTCCGCTGACGTTGCAGCGTCGGAATGATTCACGATAATGAAAGTATAACCAATTTTAATAAATCTTATGCTTATGTACAAATCAGCGAGAATGTACCGTAGTCTTTTTACGGTTTTGATGGGTGTCATGTGTCTGACGATTTTTTCTGGATGCGAGGATGAACCGGATGTCAAACTCTCGGCCGATGATATTGTAGGCACATGGGGTGTCATTTCCTGCTCCCGTGAGACTCTGTCGAGTGATACATTGTCATCAGTTCAGTTTGCGAGGGACTTCAGGTATTACCTGAGACAGGGAGGTTCCAAGCGGGAAGGTACCTATTCAATCGAAGGAAACCGCATTACACTTCAGGAATATGTGGATGATGAGAAATCAGATATCCTGTCAATAATAGAGATAAGGCGTGTCGACAAGAGGTATCTCCGGCTTGTGTATGACGGAGTCACTTATGAATGTGAGCTTAGTGCGGGAGGATTGAAGCCTTTATATTGGGCGTACGACACTTTTACGGCCAACGGGGTGCCATATAACTATAAGTCCTTTAGTCACGGTGGCTTTGTTCATGTTGGGAGATGCTGGGTAACAGACAGTCTGGTCAATCTTGAAGTGACTGGCACCAGAGGGGGAGTGGAAGATGGACCTGATCCTGGTGTCAGGAACTGTGAGTCCGAAATAAGGTTAAACCTGAATGTAGACATTCATGACTATGAGACAGCGGAGTGGGGCACTCTGTTAAATCCAAGGAAGGACTATGACGCCGATGACGTTCCGTTAACATACAAGGTGGCGCTTCCCGGTCAGGATCCTTATGATGATTCGTTTGAATATAACACTTACGGTTACAAGTTATCCGATACAGATCAAGGAAAAATCATATATGTCGACAAGTGGGAAGAATTAGATGGTCCGGGTAATTATGTGCCCCGACTCGTTCTCCGATTCAAGGATGTATCGTTTTCAAGAATCGATGACAACGACTCCATCCCGGAGAAAATGGTCATCACCGGATTTATCACATATTCTATAATCGATCAAAGGAACTAAATGATTCATCGTATGGCACACAGGATATTATCTCTCGCCTTGACATTGTCGGCCGGTCTGGCGTTCGCCCAGTATGGCGCTACCTGCCAGTACGGCGACTTCCTCTTCCATAAGTCCGGGGCGGGTATGGAGATATGCGGATATACAGGCGCTGACACCGATGTCATCCTGCCTGAATACGTCGAGGACGGCTCCGGAAGGAATGCCGTCGTCTCCATCGGGGAAGAGGCCTTCTACGGAAGCCGGTTCGAGACTGTCGTCATACCGGCCTCGATAAGGAAAATCGGACCTCTTGCGTTCTGCAACAGCAGGAATCTCCGACGCGTCGTGCTGCCGCCGACACTGCAGACGGTATGCAACGACGCCTTCGCCCTGTGCCGCTCCCTCCGCGCCGTGGTCTTCCCTGATTCCGTCGCCGATATACCGTGGATGGTGCTCGGCGAGGCACGGAACGTCGAGACGGTGGTGCTCGGCCGCGGCGTACGCTCCATCGGCCCCGGATTCCTCACGGGTGATTACAGCGTGAAGGAGATCTACATCATGTCTCCCGAACCTCCGGAGCTTGTTTCCGCCGATTCCGAGTGCGGGAGGTTCGGACCTTTCCACCAGATGTCGATGCCGGACGTCTACGTGCCCGCGGAGAGCCTCGGCATGTATGCGGTCCGACCGGCAGACCGGCATTCGATGCATTGCGACTGGGAGTCGCAGGGAAACTGGGACTATTTCTACAGGTACAAGCCGATTCCGGACCTCTTCACGGTGATGTATGATACGGAACTGACGGTTTCGCCCGAGATTCCTGTCGCCATCAATTACGAGACTGTCAATTATGCCGGTGTTGGCGTTTATTCCGAGGAATGGACCTCAAGCGACGCGACGGTAGCGACGGTCAGCGACGGATTAGTGACCGGACATGCCAACGGCTCGGCCACTGTGAGTCTGTCGGTCAGGACAGACAGCGGTGTCTATCATTCAAAGCCGTGTGTGGTCACAGTCGAGGGTGCCTCTCCTCTGAAGAAGCGGAGATCCTCGGCCGGGATTCCGGAAATCGGAGCTGAAGGTGAGGATGAAACCGTATACACGCTCGACGGCGTTAAGGTAGGTTCCTCATGCGATAACCTAGAGCCCGGCTGCTACATGGTGAAGAAAGGGTCGAGCTGCCGCAAGATCGTGGTAATATAGGGACATTATAGCGATCAAGAATTTGCATATGTCGGGATTATTTGCTAACTTTGCAGCCGATTTCGGGTACTTTCGCCCTAAATCACTATACAACAACTTTTTCAAACATTTATGAATACTTACGAGACCGTTTTCATTTTAACTCCCGTTTTGTCTGACGAACAGATGAAGGAAGCGGCTGAGAAATTCAAAGACACTCTCAAGGCCGAAGGCTGCGAGATCGTCAACGAAGAGCTGTGGGGACTGCGTAAACTCGCCTATCCCATCCAGAAGAAGAGCACTGGCTTCTACGTGCTTCTCGAATTCAAAGGTGAGCCCACCGTCGTCAAGAAGCTCGACACCGCCTTCCGCCGCGACGAGCGCGTGATCCGCTTCCTTACCTTCCGTCTCGACAAATACGCCGTTGAGTATGCCGAGAAGAGAAGGACTCTCAGAGCTAACAAAGCAAACAATCAACCCGCCGAGGCTCCCGCAGCCGAAGCCGCAGAAGCAAAGGAGGCTTAAACCATGGCAGCAAACAGCGAAATCCGTTACCTCACACCTCTCACAGTCGACACCAAGAAGAAGAAATACTGCCGCTTCAAACGCAGCGGCATCAAGTATATCGACTACAAAGACCCCGAGTTCCTCAAGAAGTTCCTCAACGAGCAGGGCAAAATCCTTCCCCGCCGCATCACAGGCACTTCGCTGAAGTTCCAGCGCCGTGTGGCCCAGGCCGTGAAGCGTGCCCGCCACCTCGCCCTTCTCCCCTACGTCACCGACCTGATGAAATAATCATTTTTTACTCTCAAACTTTAGGATACAATGAAAGTCATACTTAAGGAAAACGTCGCCAGCCTCGGCTACAAGGACGATATCGTGGAAGTGAAAGATGGTTATGGCCGCAACTACCTGATTCCCCAGGGCAAAGCCATCATCGCCTCTAATGCCGCTGTCAAGCAGCTCGAGGAAAACCAGCGTCAGCGCGCCCACAAGCTCGCCAAGATCAAGCAGGAGGCCGAAGACCTCGTGAAGTCGCTCGAAGGGCTCCGCCTCACCATCGGCGCCAAGACAAGCTCCACCGGCACTGTCTTCGGCTCCGTCAATGCCCTCCAGATCGCCGAGGCCCTTCTCAAGGAAGGCCACGAGATCGACCGCAAGATCATATTCCTCAAGGAGCCCGTCAAGGAGGTCGGAGTCTACTCCGCCACCATCAAGCCCCACAAGGAAGTCAGCTGCGAGATCGAATTCGAGGTTGTCGCAGAGTAATTCCGTCAATCTTTTTCATAAAAAGGCCGTGTCTATTTTCCGACACGGCCTTTTGCCTTTCACCCATTTTTTATTACCTTTGTATTTGCGTTATTGAGTTTTTTCGGCTCTTGGCGCGCTGTTTTGTTTTTGAATAACGCTAAATATCTATTAATATGAAGTTTAATGTCGCCGGCAAAGCTTTCCAACAGCAGCTCCAGGCTGTCAGCAAGGTGATCAACTCTAAAAATACCCTCTCCATCCTCGACAATTTCCTGCTCAGGGTGGAAGGCAATATCCTCACCATCGTGGGGGCCGACTCCGAAAACCTCATGAAGGCATCGATGGAAGTGCTTGATTCGGAGTCCGACGGCGCCATTGCCGTCTCCGCCAAGATGCTCATGGAGGTCACCAAGGAGATCTCCAACCAGCCGATCTCCTTCAGCGTCAACGAGGAGACCCAGCAGATCGATGTCTCCTTCCTCAACGGCCAGTTCAATTTCTCCGGCATCAATGCCGCTGAGTATCCCGACAAGCTCCCCGACATGGAAAACGCCATCGAGATATCAGTGCCCGCGGAGATGGTGAAGAAAGGCATCGACAACACACTCTATGCCGTAAGTCAGGAGCCTATCCGCCCCATGATGACCGGTATATTCTGGGACATCCACAACGACGACATCACTTTCGTGGCCTCCGATACCCACAAACTCGTGAAATACGTCAACACCATGGCCGCTCCGGGCGTAGAGACCTCCTTCATCATGCCGGCTAAGCCCGCCGCCATCATACGCAACATCATCAGCAAGGAAGACGGTCCCGTCAGCATAGTCATGGATTCCAAGAGCGCTACCTTCCGCTTTGCCAACTATGAGATCTCTTGCCGCTTCATAAAGGGCAACTATCCCAACTACAACCGGGTGATACCCTCGTCGTCGCCTTTCGTAATGAACATCAGCCGCGAGGCGCTGCTCATCGCCATGAGGCGCGTGGCCATATTCGCCAACAAGGCATCCAATCTGGTGAAGTTCACCATCGCCCCCACAGATGTGCTCCTCGAGGCCCAGGACCTCGACTATCAGACATCCGCAAAGGAAAAGGTGCCCTGCCAGTATGAAGGCAACGAGATGACCATCGGCTTCAACGCCGGCTTCACGGTGGAGATCCTCTCCAACATCCCGGGCGACGACGCCCTCATCCAGCTCTCCGACCCCGCCCGCCCCGGCATCTTCGCCCCCGCCGGGCAGCAGCCCGGCGAAAATCTCGTGATCGTTCAGATGCCTCTCCAGGTGTTTGATTAATTCCCTAAAAGCCATTATGAATCTATCTCTTGAGCGCCCGCTGGTGTTTTTCGACCTCGAGACCACCGGCACCAATGTCACCCGCGACCGTATCGTGGAGCTTTCGTATATCAAAGTGTTTCCCGACGGTACCGAGGAGTCGAAGAGCCGCCGCATAAATCCCGAGATGCATATCCCGGAAGAGAGCACGGCTATCCATCATATCACTGACGAAGACGTGAAAGACGCACCAACCTTCAGGCAGGTGGCCAACAGCCTGCTTAAGATTTTCGATGGTTGCGACTTCGCCGGCTACAACAGCAATAAATTCGACGTGCCCCTCCTCATCGAGGAGTTCGCCCGCGCCGGCCTCACTTTCGACATCGTGGGGCGCCGGTTTGTCGATGTCCAGAACATCTTCCACAAGATGGAGCAGCGCACTCTCGTGGCCGCCTACAAGTTCTATTGCAGCAAGGACCTCGAGAACGCCCACAGCGCCCTGGCCGACACCCGCGCCACCTACGAGGTGCTGAAAAGCCAGCTCGACCGCTACGACTCGCTGCAGAACGACATCTCCTTCCTGGCCGACTTCTCACGCTCGGGCAACAACCTCGACCTCGCGGGCCGCATCTGCCTCGACAGGAACGACGTGCCGGTCTTCAATTTCGGCAAGCACAAGGGGCGTCCCGTCAAGGAGGTGCTCCGGCGCGAGCCCTCTTTCTACGACTGGATGATGCAGGGCGATTTCCCGCGCAACACCAAGGACGTGCTTCGGCGCATTAAATTTGAATACGATGAGGAGCGGCGGCAGCATTCTGGCAGGTAAGCACATAGTGCTCGGCATCTCGGGAGGCATCGCGGCCTATAAGTCGGCCTGTCTTCTGCGGCTTCTCGTCAGGGAGGGCGCCGAGGTGCAGGTGGTGATCACCCCCAACGGCAAGGAGTTCATCACTCCCGCCACTCTCGCCGCGCTAAGCGGCAAGCCCGTGGTGAGCGAGTTTTTCGCTGCCAACACCGGCGAATGGCACAGCCACGTCGACCTCGGCCTCTGGGCCGACCTGATGGTCGTGGCCCCCGCCACCGCCTCCACGCTCGGCAAGATGGCCAACGGCATCGCCGACAATATGCTCATCACCACCTACCTCTCTGCCAAGGAGCACGTAATGGTGGCGCCGGCCATGGACCTCGACATGTGGAAGTCTCCCTCCACTCAGCGCAACATACGGACCCTCGCCTCCGATGGCGTCGATATCATCGAGCCGGCGGCCGGTGAGCTCGCAAGCGGTCTCTCCGGCAAAGGACGCATGGAGGAGCCGGAGAAGATCGTGGAATGCATAAAGCGTTATTTCCGTAAGGGCGCCTCGCTTGCAGGGCGCCGGATTCTCGTCACTGCCGGCCCCACCTATGAAAACCTCGACCCTGTCCGGTTTATCGGCAATTACTCCAGCGGCAAGATGGGCTTCGCCATCGCCGCCGAGGCCGCGCGTCGTGGCGCATCCGTCACCCTCGTGGCCGGCCCTGTGTCGCTTCCGACCCCTCCCGGCGACATCACGCGCATCGACGTCACCAACGCCAGGCTGATGCTTGAGGCTGCTACCGGTGTCTTCGACTCCGTCGACGGCGCCGTGCTCTCGGCTGCCGTGGCCGACTACCGTCCCGAGTTCGAGGCCACGAAGAAGATCAAGCGCGAGGGTGTGGAGCAGATGCAGCTCACACTTGTCAAGAATCCAGATATCGCCGCCGAGCTCGGTGCGCGTAAGAAGGATCAGACACTCGTGGGGTTCGCCCTCGAGACCGACAATGTGATGCAGAACGCCCTCTCCAAGATGGAGCGCAAGCGCCTCGACTGGATTGTGGTCAATTCCCTGCGCGACAAGGGGGCCGGATTCATGACCGACACCAATAAGGTGACCATCGTCGGAGCCGACGGCAGCTCTACTGATTTCCCTCTGAAGAGCAAGGCGGCGGTGGCCTCCGATATAATAGACACTGTATTCGGCAAATAAATCGACCCGTTATTGCGTTATAATCTCATAATGATGCAATATAGAATGATATTCAGACTTCTTGCCGTGCTCGTCGCTATGCTCTGGGCGATGGCTTCTGCCTCCGCCCAGGAGCTGCGATGCACTGTCGAGGTCAATTCCCAGTCGGTCGAAGGGTCGTCGAAAAGCGTTTTCGAGACTCTACAGCAGTCGATATCCGATTATTTCAACGAGACGAAGTTCACTCCTAACGTGTTCTCTCCCAACGAGAAGATCGAATGCCGCTTCTTCCTCACGGTCAAGGAGTATGCCGACGACCGTATAAAGGGGGAGATACAGGTGCAGCTCTCGCGCCCTGTATATAACTCCACCTACACCACCACGCTCCTCAATTTCCGCGACACTAAGGTGGAATTTGACTACCGCGAGGGAGATCCGCTGGTATTCAACGACTCGAGCTGGGACAACAACCTCACGGGGCTCCTCAATTTCTACGCCTACCTCTTCCTCGCCCTCGACTACGACAGCTTCTCGCCCCTCGGCGGCCAGCCTTACTACGACAAGGCCGCCTCGATCGTCCAGATGGCGCAGAGCAGCGGCGAGATCGGATGGCGCACTTTCGAGGACACCAAGAACCGTAGCGCCGTGCTCAATTCATACACCGAGAGCAACACCTCGGCGATCCGCGATCTTCTCTACAACTACCACCGCAAGGGCCTCGACGAGATGGTGTCGAGCCCCGACAAGGGGAGAGCGGTCATCACAGAGTCGCTGAAGGCCATAGAGACAATCCATCGCAACGCCCCGATGTCGGTGGCCCTCTCCATCTTCCGCGACGCTAAGCTCGATGAGCTCGTCAACGTCTATTCCAAGGCCCCCGCCACTGAGCGGGAGGCGGTCTATAAACTTCTCGAGCCCATATATCCCACCGACTCGGAGCGCCTTGAAAAGATCCGTAAAGGCGCCGAGGAGCAGTGACCCTCTCATACCTCAACTTAATTTCCGTCTATGCTCACTCATCTCGACATACGAAACTACGCGCTGATCGACCATGTGGAGCTCTCGCTGACCGATGGCCTCACCATCATCACGGGTGAGACCGGCGCCGGCAAGTCGATCATGCTCGGTGCCCTGTCGCTGCTCACCGGCTCGCGCGCCGACTCCAGGGCCGTGGCCGGACGCGATTCCAAGGCGCTCGTCGAGGCGGAGTTCTCAGGCATCCCGCATGATGTGGAGGGGCTCCTGATCGACAACAACATCGACCTCAGTGACGACGGCGTGCTCCTGATACGCCGCGAGCTCTCCCCGGCCGGGCGCTCGCGCGCCTTCATCAACGACACCCCCGTCAACCTGACGCTTCTCTCCGAGGTGACCTCGATGCTCATCGACATCCACACCCAGAACAGCAACATCTCCCTCGCCGACCCTTCGGTGCGCCTCTCCATCCTCGACTCATTCGCCGGCAACGCCGGCGCTCTCGCCGACTACCACAAGGCCTTCGCCGATTATGTGGAGAAGCGCAAGGCCATCAAGCGTCTCCGCGAGACGCTCGAGGCAGGACGCCAACAGCGCGAGCTGCTGAGCTTCCAGGTGGCCCAGCTCGATAAGCTAAACCCCAAGGAAGGGGAACTCGAGAGGATAGAGCGTGAGTATGAGACGCTCAGCGATGCCGACGAGATCCGCGAGCGCCTCTCGGAGGCCTACAGCCGTCTCCAGGGAACCGACGGCGGTGCCGTCGACGCTATTGCCGAATCGGCACGTCTGCTGGAGGCAAGCGGCCTCAACCTTTCCGGCGAGGAGGAGGGGAGTGCCCTCGCCGCACGTCTCGAGACCTTGAATATCGAGCTCAAGGATGTGGCGGAGACCGTGGCCGACTATCTCGAGAGGGTGCATGCCGACCCCGCGAGGCTCGCACGCCTTTCGGCGCGCATGAACAAGCTCTACGAAGCCGAGCGGCAGTTTGCCATCGCCGACAGCGATTCCCTTTTCGCGCTCCACAAGCGACTGCGCGAGAAGCTCGACGGCCTCGACTCGGGCTCCGGCAATCTCGAGACTCTCGAGCGAGAGGCCCGCGTGCTCGGCCACACCCTCAAGCAGAAGGCCGACATCCTCTCTGCCTCGCGTACCGAGGCCGCGCTCAGGCTGGCTTCCGACATACGCGATGCGGCGCGTCCGCTCGGCCTGCCCAATTTCGTGTTCGAGATCAGGCTGACGCCCGGCAAGCTATCGCCCGAAGGACAGGAGTCGGTCGACTTCCTCTGCTCGTTCAATAAGAACCGTGAGCTCCAGCCGCTCGAGTCGGTGGCCTCCGGCGGCGAGATGTCGCGTGTGATGCTTGCCCTGAAGTCGGTGGCGGCCGGCAATGCCGGACTGTCGACCATTGTCTTCGACGAGATCGACACAGGAGTCTCAGGAGAGATCGCCTCCCACATGGGGCGCATGATGCGCGGGCTCGGCCGCTCGATGCAGGTGCTCGCCATCACCCATCTTCCGCAGGTGGCCGCCATGGGCAAGACCCATTTCAAGGTCTATAAGGAAGACCTCGGCGACCGCACGGTCTCCAGGGTGCGTCCGCTTGATAAAAGCGCCCGCGAGATGGAGATCGCCGGCATGCTCTCCGGGGCGGAGGTAAATGACGCCGCCGTGAAAAACGCCCGCGTCTTAATCAACGAAATGAAAGAATAATGAAAGATTTTATATTCGGCCTGCGTGCCGTAATCGAGGCCCTCGAGGCCGGAAAGACCGTCGACCGCATCCTGATGCGCCGCGAGCTCGGCGGCGAGCTTGCCAAAGAGCTTCTGGAGACGGCGGCGAGATATGATGTGCCGGTGCAGCGCGTGCCGCTCGAGAAGCTCAACCGCGTCACGATGAAAAACCATCAGGGAGCGGTGGCCTTCCTGTCGCCTGTGGAGTATTACAGACTCGACCGCCTTATCCCGCAGTTCTACGACGAAGGGCGTGTGCCGCTGGTGGTGGTGCTCGACGGAGTGACCGACGCCCGCAATTTCGGCGCCATAGCCCGCAGCTGTGACTGCGGCGGAGTCGACGCCATCGTCATCCCGGAGCGGGGAAGTGCCTCGGCCTCGTCAGATGCGGTCAAGGCTTCGGCCGGCGCCCTCTTCTATGTGCCGGTGTGCCGGGAAAAGACGGTGGAAAGCGCCGTCAGGCAGCTCCACGACAGCGGATATCTCGTGATAGGGGCCTCGGAGAAGGGCGCGGTGAGTTATACCATGGTCGACTATACGGTGCCGGTGGCCATCGTGATGGGCGCCGAGGATACCGGCATCTCGCCTGAGGTGATGCGCCGTTGCGACAGCCTCGTGTCGATTCCCATGCTCGGCGATATCGGATCCCTCAACGTCAGCGTGGCGGCCGGAGTCATGATATATGAGGCCGTAAGGCAGCGCCTTGATGCAGGTTTTATCAACAAATAACCCTTTTTTGAGGATTTTATTTGTATAATCTCCCACAATAGGCTAATTTTGCACCGTGAAAGGAATCTCCCATGCCCCTATGGCGATGCGAATACATCCTTTCCCTTCTATAAGTATAAGCGTACATAAAGAGTTATGATAAATCGTGTCCTGATAAGAATCAAAGTGATTCAGCTGCTCTATTCGTATCTCCTCATCGAAAAGCATTTCATGCTCGAGAGCCAGCCGACGCCTCCCACTACAGAAAAGAGATTCGCCTACGCGCTCTATCTCGACCTTCTGGTCCTCATGGTGAAAATAGCAGGTAATATCGAGCAGCGCGGCGGATTCCGGCCTTTGTTCGCCACCCGCTTTATCAGCAGTGTCAACGCCGACGACACGATCAAGGCCCTGATGACCAAATACCGCGTTGAGCCTTTCCCCTACCAGGCGCTCGTCGGGCCCCTGTCGGAGAAAATCAAGGAGTCGGCCATCTACCGCAACTATGTCAAGAAGGTGCGTAGCGACAACGACTCCGAGACCGTTTGGCAGGAGATCTTCAATATCATAATCTCTCCCGATCCCGACCTCGGCGCCGTGGCTTCGACCCTCCCCAATTTCTCGCTGAGGGCCGTCGACCGCGTCAGGAACATGATGGCCGACACTTTCGAGAATTTCTATTCCTCGGCCGGCAATCTCTCGGATGCCCTCAAGCAGCTCCGCATAAGCCTCTCGAAGGCCCGCGACCTTTATTTCATACTTCTTCTCCTCCCCGTGGAGCTCACTCGCCTCGAAGACCGGCTTCTCGACGAGAACCGGCATAAATACATCACCACAGAGCAGGACATCAATCCCGACATGCGCTTCGTCGACAATCAGCTGTCGGCGCATATCGACGCCAATCCGGATGTCAGGGAGTTTGTGGAGAAGACTAAGTTCTCATGGTTCAATGCCGACAGCCATACCCTCCACCAGCTTCTGAAGGCCATCAAGGAGAGCGATATCTACGCCGACTACATGCAGTTCCCGGCCACCGACCTCGCCACCGACTGCGAGTTCTGGCGCAATGTCTTCAAGCATATCATATTCAACAACGCCGATTTCCTCGAGACACTCGAAGACAAGTCGGTGTTCTGGAACGACGACCTCGAGATCATAGGCACTTTCCTGCTCAAGACTCTGCGCCGCTTCGAGGAGGGTAATCCCGACAACGCTGTGCTTCCCATGTATAAAGACGACGAGGATGCCCGCTTCGGCGAGGAGCTCTACTCCGACGTCATCAAGAACAAGGACATCTACCGAAGCATGATCGACCAGGCCCTCGACCATACGGTATGGGAGCGGGAGCGTCTCGCCTTCATGGATGTGGTGGTGGTGATGACGGCGATAGCCGAGATCATCGATTTCCCCAAGATTCCCCTCACGGTAAGCCTCAACGAGTATATCGAGATTGCCAAGAGCTACAGCACTCCCAGGAGCGGACAGTTTGTCAACGGCCTCCTCGCCTCCGTCATCGACAATCTCCATGCCGAGGGGCGTCTCGCCAAGTCGTTCTGACTCATCCTTTTATTCAAGAATAATATTTACAAGTCAATATTTCCATCAGATGAATTCCCTCAACTCAATCCTTCTCCAGGCCCAGCAGGGCGGAGGCTTCGGCGGCTTGATCATGATCGTGGCGATGATCGCTATCTTCTATTTCTTCATGATCCGTCCCCAGCAGAAAAAGCAGAAAGAGATCAAGAAGGCCCGCGAGGCCCTCTCCACCGGCGACCGCGTAGTGACCGCCGGCGGCGTCCACGGACGCATCAAGGAGCTGCGCGACAACACCATGATGATCGAGATCGCCCCCAACACCGTGATCAAGATCGACAAGGCTTCCGTTTTCCCCGCTGCCAGCGACGAAGCGCAGAAGGCTAAGTAATATCCCTATGCCTCGTGGCCGACACTGATAAGAAAAAGTCGCTGAGAGAACGCTGGCGCGTGTGGAGCGCATCATATGCTTTCCACAACGCGTTGGTGTTTCTCGCGTGTCTTGGCGCGGCGGCTGTCTTCTGGTTTGTGCTCGCCCTCAACGACAGCGTGCAGGATACCATCGAGGTGCGCGTCCAGATCGACGACGCTCCAGACTCTGTGACCTTCATCAGCAATGTCCCCGACCGCATGTACGCCACGGTCCGGGACAAGGGCACGGCGCTAATGCGCAACGGGCGTCTGCGTGAGCCCACTCTCCATATCAGTTTCATCAATTTCGCCGACAACGGGCTGCTTCGGTTCACCAAGGCCGACATGCTCACTGCCATGAAGGGTATCTTCGGCGCCAATGCCACTGTCAGCTCCCTGTCGGTCGACTCGCTTCATCTCCTCTACACCACCAATCCTGGCAAGAGGGTGCCGGTGAGGATTCTTGCCGATGTCTCGGCTGCCTCCGGCAGCGTGATCTCGCGCAATCTGATCGCCGACCCAAGGGCTGTATATGTGTATGGCGAGAAGGAGGTGCTCGACACCATATCCTACGTCACCACACGCAGGATTTTCGAGAACAACCTCACGGAGACCACCACCATGACGGTGGAGATCCAGCCCATTCCCGGCACCCGTGTCAAGCCCGACCAGATCAAGATCTCCATCCCTGTAGAGCCTCTTGTGCTGAAGGAGGAGCGCATCAGCGTCGAGACGCTCAATGTGCCTCAGGGCAACAGTCTGCTGCTCTTCCCCTCTACGGTGAAGGTGTCGTTCTATGTGCCGATGTCGCGGTTTAGCGATGACGATCCCGGCATCACGGTGGCGGTCGACTACAATGACATCAAGCGTACGCCTGCCAACCGTATACCGGTGTTTATCGAGAGTTATCCGTCAAATCTCGTCAATGTCCATCTTCAGCAGGACAGCGTGGAGTATACGATAGTCAAGGAGTGATTGGGATTATGGAGAGAGTGAAGACAGATAACGCGCTTGTATGCATCACCGGCGCAATGGGATCCGGAAAGAGCGTCGTCTCGCGGTGTCTGCGCCTCGACGGGTGGCCGGTCTACGACTGCGACCTGGAGGCAAGGCGTCTGATGGAGTCCGACCCCACTATGCGTGCGGCCATTGAAGGTATTCTCGGCCCGGATTGTTACGGGTCTGACGGATGCCTCGATAGGAGGCGTGTGGCCTCCCTGATCTTTAATTCCGACGAGCTCCGCATGGCTGTCAACTCCGTGGTGCATGCCGCCGTGAGACGTGATATCCTGTCGTGGCGCGACTTGAACGGCTCCCCGCTCTCGTTTGTCGAGACGGCGATTCCGGTAACATCGGGCATCACCGGCATTGTCGACAGGATATGGCTCGTGGAGGCACCGGAGCCTGTCAGGGTGCGCAGGGTCATGGCTCGTAATGGCTTCGATATCGATGAGATCAGGCGCCGCATTCTGGCTCAGGAGCCTGAATGGGAGGCTTTGGAAACGTGCTCTTATGTCGACAGGATTGTCAACGATGATTCCTGCTCTGTAATCGGCCGCATCTCGAATCTGATTGATGGATTATGTAATAAATAACAATATCATAATATGTTAAGGAAAATATTAGCAGTCACCGGCCGCCCCGGTCTGTTTGAGATTGTCTCACAAGGAAAGAACATGATTATCGTGGAGGAGCTCGCCACGGGCCACCGTCTTCCGGTGCATTCGCGCGAGAAGGTGGTGTCGCTCGGCGACATCGCCATGTACACTGATTCCGGCGACAAGCCGCTCGGCGAGATTCTCGATGCCGTCTATGCCCGCAACGAGGGTAAGCCCATCGACGTCAAGGGTCTGATTGCCGACGGCAAGCTCCGCGATGAGTTCGAGGCCGTTATTCCCGACTTCGACAAGGACCGCGTATTCGACTCCGACATCAAGAAGCTCTTCACCTGGTACAACGCCCTGATTGCCAAAGGTTACACCCGTTTCGCCGACGAGGAGCCCGAAGCCGAGGAGCCTTCCACTGAGGATAAGAACTGATTCCCTTATAACATAGATGTTCAAGGCCGGCGTCATTGCCGGCCTTGAATGCATTATAGTGAAGGTATTTCCTGACTTCGTCACTTATTATAAGCAGGCTGCTCTTGATATGGAGAAGGCTTTTGATACAAGTGATTCAATCCACAAGGTCTATCTCCGCATGAACGCGCAGGTAGGTATCGATCGGCATAATCTCGACATCACGGAGCAGGCTTTTCAGCAGACCCAGAAGACAAGCCAGCGCAAGACCTGGCTGATTGCATTCCTGATTGTCGTAGTTTTGATTGTGCTTGCCGGCTGCTACCTACTCTGGCGTCGCCATAAGCAGAAAGTCTCCGAGAACGATAAGCTACATACCGAGATCGACTCCATATCGACACGCCATTCCGAGGAAATGCAGTCGACGCTCGACGACCTCAACGAGCGCAACCGCAAGCTTGCCGCGATGGTGCTCTACATGGAGCAGATGGACGATGTCGTGGCCCAGGTGAAGCAGATTGCCTCCTCAAAGAGCTTGACTAAGACCGAAGCCATCTCCAAAATTCAGAACTTGATGCTTGATGTCAAGATCAAGAACCATAGCTGGGAGATCTTCAAGAAGTATTTCGAGGAGACCAATCCGCATTTCCTCGAGAAGCTGTATAAGGTGTGTCCCGACCTCACCAACGGCAAGATTCGCATGGCCGTCTACATGCTTATGAATATGCCGAGCAGCACTATCGCCGACATGACCAACCGCACGGTGCGCACTGTCGGCACCATCCGCTATATGGTGCGCCGGAAGCTCGGCATCACTGGCAGCAGTGAGGCGTGGATGCTGAGGCTCAGTATGGCCGACGACGAGGAAATAGAGCGTTTGCACGCCATAGCCCGGAAGGCCCGCGAGTCAAGGCAGCATGAGGGCGCCCCTGGGGTCATTGAGGATGATGCCGACTGAAGAGCGTCAGCGGCTCTTGAAGAGGCGCTTCAGACGCTGCTTGCGGGCATAGCCGCTGTCTACCTCCCACTTGATCTCCTTAGCTAAGAGCTTCGTTTCTTTGCCCCAGCCGCGCGCCTCGATATATCTGTCGAGGAAATAGTCGAACGCCTCCGTGTCCTCGCTGAAGTGGGTGAGGTTGCGCAGACATTCATTCCGGCTCATTGGTCCGAACTCCATCCGGTTGATGTCGATGAGCGAGAATGTCAGCTTGCCGTCGCGTCGCTCATATCTTATATTGGTGTTGTTGGAATCCTTGTGGAGGATGCCTTTCTCATGCAGTTCGGCAAAAAAACGGGCGAGTGCCGTCATGAATTCCCGGTCGAAGTCATGGCCTTTCACCACCTCGTCCTCTATCGGCGCTGCTTCGCTGTAATCACACACGTAATACTGCTCCGTCCTGAATCCTAATGAATTGTAAATCTCCAGATATCCCACGGGGCGCGGCGTCTCTATCCCCATCGCGATCAGCCTCAGGGCATTGCGGTGGCTTTTATATGCCTTGCCGTGGCGGAAACGGTTGATTGTCTTCTTGATGAAGCCGTCGCGCCTGTAGCGCTTCGCCACAATTCTGCGACTTTCGATCTCGCATTCCTTCAGCGTATTGCGTCCTTCGAAGATGATGGTCCCGATGGAGTCGAAATCCTCCGGCAGGCGCCTCATGAAGTCCCTGATGTCCTTTGCCTGCTCTGAGGTCTCAATCCTTATCCGTCCCATTGTCCCAGCGGTATTCATTTACTTTCGACACTAACACTGCCTGATAGAAGGCCTGCATCATCGCCCTGATCAGCCCGCGGCGACCGTCGCGGTAGCCGCGCTTCATCACATACGACTTGATGAAAAACCATACCGGGCGCGTCAGCAGCGCACCCGTCTTCCATCCCTTTCCCTTGCGCCTGATCAGCTCCTGGTCGGTATAGCGGTTTATCTTCCCGACGCTTTCCGTCATAGAGCTGTCGGCCAGATGAAGCAGATGCACTCCTTTGAGTCGGGAAGATACTTTCTCTATCTTCCCGTCGATCTCCACTATGCTGTGGATCGTGGGCGGCCAGTTGGCCTTGTCGCGCCTGAAGAATCGTATGTGGTAGTCGGGAGCGGCTTTGGAGAAGCGTCCCATGTAGCGGTTCACCATCGGCAGGTTGAGCGCCTCCGGGCAGTCGCCCTTCTTCACGCGTCGGTATAGATAGTCGCGCAACTCGTCGGTGACGAGCTCGTCGTCGTCCACCACCAGCACCCATTCGCTTGAGGCCGCCTGGATTGCGGTGTTGCGCGCCGGCTCGCATATCCGGTGCTCTCCGCGCGGAAAGGTCACGATGCGGCAGCCGTGCCTCCGGGCGATTTCCAGAGTGCTGTCGGTGCTCTCCATGTCGCAGACCACTATCTCGTCGAAACCCTTGAGGTGACTGAGCACCTCCTCGAGATTCTTCTCCGCGTTATATGTGTTGACCACTGCCGATATGCGGTTGCCGTCTTGCTTCATCTGTCTGTTTTGTGGGTTTTGGGCCTTCTGGCTATTGTCCCGCAAAATTAATCAAAATTCGATTATCATGCAAACCGGGCCTCGCCATGCTTCAGATGGATGATGCGCTGGTTGGCCGACCCCCGGAAGAGGAGGTCGCGGTCGCGCTGCGCCTCGATGTAGGGGCCGTCGACGAGAGTGTCGATATACTCCAGCAGGGGAGCGAGGACCGGGTCGCTCTTAATCTCCTCGTAGGTGTAGCCGGTGTAGACCCATACGTCATATCCGGCCTCCTTCACGGCCTTTAGCAGAGGTAGGGTAGTGGCGGGGGAGCATAGCGGGTCGCCGCCGGAGAGGGTCACATTGAAGTCCTCCTCCGTGATTATCTCCATCAGCTCTGCGAGGCTCATCTCCGTGCCGCCGTTGAAGTCGTGCGACTGCGGATTGTGGCATCCGGGGCAGTTGTGGGTGCATCCGGCGAGGTAGACCGACGTGCGAAGCCCCGGTCCGTCGACGGTGGTGCCCTTCGCGATGTCGAGCACCCGGAGCCGCGTCTGCATCTCCTTCTCTGTGGTCACGGCAGTGGTCATTTGTGTACGATGCGGTCGTGCAGCTCGGCGAGCTTACCGGAGTTCCAGCGGTCGGTGGTGCCCACGAGGTAGCCGGTGATGCGCTGTATGGTCTCGAAATGCGTGCCGCATTTTGGGCAGGTGTCCATCCCGGTGTCGGCGTTCTCGTAGCCGCAGCGCGGGCAGTGGTTGCGGTTGTGGTTCACGGAGCCGTAGCCGATGTTGTATTTGTCGATGAGGTCTACGATCTGCATGATGGCCTCCTCGTTGTGGGTGGCGTCGCCGTCGATTTCCACGTAGAAGATATGGCCGCCGCCGGTGAGCTCGTGGTAGGGCGCCTCGATCTTCGCCTTGTGGCGCGGCGAGCAGTGGTAGTAGACGGGCACATGGTTGGAGTTGGTGTAGTAATCTTTGTCGGTGACACCCTCGATTACTCCGAATGAGGCGCGGTCGCGCTTTGTGAAACGCCCGGAGAGTCCTTCGGCAGGCGTGGCGAGCACCGAGTAGTTGTGGCCGTATTTCTCGGAGTATTCATTGACGCGGCTGCGCATGTGGCGCACGATCTTCAGGCCGAGCTCCTGGGCCTCCTCCGACTCGCCGTGATGTTTGCCGACGAGGGCGATCAGCGTCTCGGCCAGTCCGATGAAGCCGATGCCGAGTGTGCCCTGAGGCAGCACGCTCTCCACAGTGTCGTTGGGCGAGAGCCGGTCGCTGCCGTTCCAGAGCACGCTCATCACCAGCGGAAACTGCTTGGCGAGGGCCGTCTTCTGAAACTGATAGCGCTCGTCGAGCTGGCGGGCCGTGATGTCGAGCACGTCGTCGAGCTTCTCGAAGAAGCGCGCTATGCGCTCCTCCTTGTTCTTCATGCCCATCACCTCGATGGCTATCCTCACGGGGTTGATGGTGGTGAAGGAGAGGTTGCCGCGTCCCACCGATGTCTTCTCGCCGTAGCGGTTCTCGAACACCCTCGTGCGGCATCCCATGGTGGCCACCTCGTAGAGGTATCTCTGCGGGTCGTCGGCCCTCCATTTCTCATGCTGGTTGAAGGTGGCGTCGAGGTTGAGGAAGTTGGGGAAGAAGCGGCGTGCCGTCACTTTGCAGGCCAGCCGGTAAAGGTCGTAGTTGGGATCTTCGGGGAGGTATGACACTCCGCGCTTCTTCTTCCATATCTGGATGGGGAAGATGGCGGTGGCGCCGTTGCCCACACCCTCGTAGGTGGAGATCAGCAGCTCGCGGATGATGCAGCGTCCCTCGGCCGAGGTGTCGGTGCCGTAGTTGATCGATGAGAACACCACCTGATTGCCGCCGCGCGAGTGGATGGTGTTCATGTTGTGGATGAAGGCCTCCATCGCCTGGTGCACTCTCCCCACAGTCTTGTTGACGGCGTGCTGGAGCAGCCTCTCCTCCCCCTCGAGCCCTTCGAGGTCTTTTTTCTCGAAGTCCTTCAGCTTCACGTCGTAGAGGTGGGAGAGGTCCTTGCCGGTGAGCTGCTCGAGGGTCTTCACCTCCTCGATGAAGCTTGCCCTGACGTAGGGGGCGAGGTAGAAGTCGAAGGCCGGGATGGCCTGTCCGCCGTGCATCTCGTTCTGCGCCGTCTCCATCGAGATGCAGGCGATCACCGATGCCGTCTCTATGCGCTTGGCGGGGCGCGACTCGCCGTGGCCCGCCACGAAGCCCTTCTTCAGTATCCTGTCGAGGGGATGCTGCACGCATGTCAGGCTCTTTGTGGGATAGTAGTCCTTGTCGTGGATGTGGATATAATTGTTTTTCACCGCGGCTTTCACGTCGGGGCTCAGCAGGTAGTCGTCGACGAACGGCTTGGTGGTCTCGCTGGCGAATTTCATCATCATCCCGGCGGGGGAGTCGGTGTTCATGTTGGCGTTCTCGCGGGTGATGTCATTGTTCTTAGCCTCTATGATCTCAAGGAAGATGTCGCGGGTCTTGGCGCGGCGGGCTATGGAGCGCTGGTCGCGGTAGGCGATATAGCGCTTGGCCACGTCCTTACGGGCCGACTTCATCAGCTCTATCTCCACTCGGTCCTGGATCTCCTCCACGGTCATGCGCTCGTGGCCGTTCATCCCGATGCGGTCGGTGATCTTCTGAATCAGCGACTCGTCCTCGCCCGCCTCGGTCTGGAGCATGGCCTTTCTGATCGCGGCCTTGATCTTCTCCTCGTTGTAGCCCACGACGCGACCGTCGCGCTTCTCCACTATCTGTATCATAAGGGTCTTACTGTCTTTTCGTTGTGTTATATGAGTCTTTCCGGAGGGTTTCTGATTCCTCTCTCCCGGCTTGCAAAAGTAGGTATTTATTCCCGTTCCGGCAAATTTTTAAACGTCTATCTTTCCGGAAAGTTTTCATTTTGGAAAACATTTTTACTCTCAACAAAAAATTAAGGCCCAAATAATCAGCAATATAAAAAATCTTTTCGGAAAACTTTCAGATTTGATAGTTTTACTTCTTTGTCTGTTTTGCCTGCATTGGCCTGTAGGGACGCTTTTCAAAGCGTCCACCTGTCAGAAACCGTCCAATGATATAACGCTCAGTCACAGCGCCGCTGCAATCGTTGTCGCACGAGCAATCTGAATAATACCCATATCCCGACAACGTCTTAGGCATGGCCGGGCTTCAGATGCGTTTCTTTATAGTCTCCATCAACATTCCCGGCCATCATCGGGTTATAGTTATAGACAGTCTTTTTATTTCGACTAATCATTCTTATATGGAAAACAAAAGAACAGGAGCTTATATAAATAAGGTGACGCAGGAGATGGCCCTCGACTATCATGAGGAGGGACGTCCCGGCAAGATCGAGGTGGTGCCCACAAAACCCTATGCCTCGCAACGCGACCTCTCGCTCGCCTATTCGCCCGGTGTGGCCTATCCGTGCCTTGAGATCGAGAAGAACCCGGCCGATGCCTACCGCTACACCAACAAGGGCAACCTTGTCGGCGTGGTCAGCAACGGCACCGCCGTGCTCGGCCTCG
This sequence comes from uncultured Muribaculaceae bacterium, assembly GCA_947626355.1. Classification (GTDB taxonomy): domain Bacteria; phylum Bacteroidota; class Bacteroidia; order Bacteroidales; family Muribaculaceae; genus Lepagella. The sequence goes on along the minus strand of CANQRV010000001.1, from coordinate 83,169 downwards.
GCGACATCGGCGCCCTCGCCGGCAAGCCGGTGATGGAGGGGAAGGCCCTTCTCTTCAAGATCTTCGCCGGACTCGACGCCTTCGACATCGAGATCAATGAGAAGGACCCCGACCGTCTGGTGGAAATCGTCAAGGCGCTCACACCCACTTTCGGCGGCATCAATCTCGAGGATATCAAGTCGCCGGAATGTTTCCGCATCGAGCAGCGTCTCAAGGAGGAGTGCGACATTCCCATCATGCACGACGACCAGCACGGCACAGCCATCATCTCCAGCGCCGGACTTCTCAATGCCCTCGACCTCCAGGGTAAGAAGATCGGCGACATCCGTCTGGTAGTAAACGGTGCCGGGGCCGCAGCCATCAGCTGCACGAGTCTCTATGTCTCGCTCGGTGTCAGGCCGGAGAATGTGGTGATGTGCGACTCCAAGGGCGTCATCCGCAAGGACCGTCCTAATCTCAGCGAGCAGAAGGCGCGCTTCGCCACCTCCCGCGACATCCACACCCTCGCCGAGGCTATGGTCGACGCCGATGTCTTTCTCGGCCTCAGCGTGGCCGGAATCCTTACACCCGACATGGTGAGGAGCATGGCTCCAAAGCCGATAGTGTTCGCGCTCGCCAATCCCGACCCGGAGATTTCATATTACGATGCCAAGGACGCGCGCCCGGACGTGATCGTGGCCACCGGTCGCAGCGACTATCCCAACCAGATCAACAATGTGATCGGTTTCCCGTATATCTTCCGTGGAGCGCTCGACTGCGGCGCCACGACAATCAACGAGGCGATGAAGATCGGTGCCGTCTACGCTATCGCGCAGCTGGCCCGCGAGCCGGTGCCGGGTGTGGTCGACAAGGCATACGGTCTCAACGACATGAAGTTCGGCCCCGACTATATCCTGCCTAAGGCCCTCGATCCGCGTCTGCTTCTGAGGGTGGCGCCTGCCGTGGCCAAGGCCGCCGAGGAGTCGGGTGTTGCGAAGCGCCCCATCACCGACTGGGAGGCCTACCGCATGCGCCTCGAGCAGATCATGGGCGACGATGGCAAGCTGATGCGCCGCCTCACCGACATGGTGAAGAAGTCGCCGCGCAAGGTGGTGTTCACGGAGGGCGACAACGACAATGTGGTGCGCGCTGCCGCGCAGCTTGCCGCCGAGAAGACCGGTGTCCCTCTGCTGCTCGGCAACCCGGCCGACATCGCTGCCCGCGCCCTGCGTCTCGGCCTGAGCCTCGACGAGGTGACGGCGATCGACACCCACAGCCATGCGCAGTCGTCGCGTCGCGACCGCTTCGCCCGGGCGCTCCTTGCCATAAGGGAGAGATGCGGGCTGACACTCGACGCCGCCCGCGAGCTGATGTTCGACCGAGTATATTTCGGCATGATGATGGTGCAGACGGGGGAAGCCGACGCCATGGTGGGAGGCATCCGCTCCGCCGGCAGCACCCTCGTGCATGAGGTCGCCTCGATAGTAGGTATACGCGGCGGGATGAGCCATTTCGCTACCATGCACGTGGCTCATACACGCCGTGGAACTTTCTTCCTCGCCGACACGGCGATCAATGCAGTGGCCGACCGCGAGGCGCTCGTCGACATCATCCGTCAGGTCGACCGCCGGGTGCGCGACTTCGGCATCGAGCCGGTGATGGCCGTGCTCTCCTATAGCAATTTCGGCTCCAACTGCGGTGATCCCGAGCCCAAGGAGGCCGCGGCGGCAGTGGCGTATATCCATGAGCATTATCCGGAAATCGCCATCGACGGCGAGATGCAGCTCGACTATGCACTCGACACGGCGCTGCGCGACAGGACGTTCCCCTTCAACACCATCAGGGGCAAGGAGGTCAACACCCTGATCTTCCCGAGTCTCGGCGCCGCCAACACCACCTACAAGATGATGCTCGCCATGGGAGCCGCCACGATGAGCGGCCCGATAGAGTGCGGCCTCAGCAAGCCGGTGTATTTCTGCAGCGTCAACGCCTCGGAGAGTGAGCTCACCGACCTCGCAGTCCTCGCCCAGATCGAGCGCTGACCCGCGGGATTTCGTGCGCCTCTCTGCCAGGATTCTTTGCACATATAAAAAAATTCTTTACCTTTGTATTCCGGAGACGCGCGACAGCGGTCGGCAGTCTTCATCAATAGGAAACACAGTCAGTATTAAGTAGCATTTATGACAACCTGTAATCAACCGGAATCAAGGGAAAAGAGGATAATTCAATCGTCAGGCGCCATTTTCAGGCCCCTCCTCTTGTGGATATGCATGGCCCTCTCGCTTTCGTTATCGAATGCAGACGCGGAGGAGGGCCTGAAAAGGCTTCTTGTGATAAACTCCTACGGCGAGGGCGCTCCCTGGGCGCAGGAGGTCTACACACCTGTGCTCCAGGAGATCTCAACCCACAGGGATCTGCGCGTTGAGATCGTGCATCTCAACAACACCACGATCCACGACTCCATAGACTATGACAGGATGGCTGCCGGACTCTTCGCACGCTTCTCCGAGCGCCATCCGGATTACCTGATGCTCCTGGGAAACTTCTCATTCACCCTGCGCGACAGGATTGTGAGTGAGTGGGGCGATGTGCCCATGCTGCTCGTGGGCATGTCTGACACCTACGGCCCGAGGGAGTTCTACTACACCCGCACCGACGAAAGCGAGGATTCGGTATGTGGAGCGCATATGGAGCCGCTTCGCAAGCTACAGGCTGACTACAACTTCACTCTGGTGGAGACGCCATGCCTCTATCAGCAGACGATCGACATGATGGTGCATATGTTTCCGTCGATGGGTAAGCTGGTGTTTCTGGGCGACGCCCTTTATATCAACCGCCACCTGAGCCATGAGATACGGAGTTATCTTGCCGAGCGTTATCCCGATATCCGCTACGAATGGCTTATGGGCAGCGAGAAGACGGGCAGGGAGCTCCAGAACTATCTCAACGACAGGAATATGGATACAGGGCTGCTCTTCTCTACCTGGTTTTTCGAGCGAACCACCATCCACGGCTATCCGCAGCTTATAGCTGGTGAAGCGCGTATGATCGCCGGATGCCACCGACCGGTGTTCGGCCTCCGCCACGCATACATGAGCTACGGTCTGCTCGGTGGCTGCTTCGTATCCCCACAGCAGCAGTGGGAGTATATCCACGCCGCCCTCTCGGAGATGATTTCCGGCCAGGACATGCGCTCGGTGCCTTTCCGGGTGGCTGACAGGCAGGAGACGATGGTCAACTACCGGGTGCTGGAGCGCGACGGTCTGTCGCCACGTATCTGTCCCCGGGGAACGGTGTTCATCAACAGGCCCAAGTCGGCCTGGGAGCTATATCACGCCTATATCATCGCGGCCGTGGTTGTCGTGTCGGCAGTAATTGTAGTGGCGACGGTCAACTTTGTGGCTCAGCGTCGCAAGATCAACATGCTGCGCTCGCGCAGCAGGCTTGTGGAGTCAATGCCGGTCGCCTACTGCCAGTCGAGGGTGGCCTACGACGAGAACGGGGAGGTGGCCGGCGTCACATACCATGGCGGCAACAAGACCTTCTGCGAGCTTGTCTCCGCCAATTCTCCCGACGGCGGCAAGGGGCTGTTCGAGAGGCCCCTCATGGCGGAGGCCGTGAGGAGGCTCGCCGGGGAGAAGAGCCGCATGACGCGCTTCTCACACCATTTCGACAGGACCGACACTTATTATGATTTCCTTGTCAGCGTAGACAGGAAGGTGGCAGGCAGGATAAAGGAGGTGAATGTCTTTGCCCTTGACATGACCCACAGGAAGAGGTAGACGCGGCTCAGTCCTTTATTTCCGCCAGAAATAGGGGGTGAAGACAAGGAGCACGGTGTAGAGCTCGAGCCTCCCGGCCAGCATGATGAAGGAGAGGATCCACTTCGCGGCCGGCGCCACAAGATAGAAGTTGCCCCCGATTCCCGTCGTGTCTGTCCCCAGGCCGGTGTTGGATATGGCCGACAGGGCGCAGAAGAGGCTGTCGGAGAGAGGCATGCCGAGCATCAACAGCGCCACGCCCCCGGCTATCACCAGCATCACGTAGATAAACATGAACGACAGCGTCTTCATCACCAGGCTCTGGGGCACGCCCTTACCGTTGATGTTGACCGACGTCACGGCGCTCTGGTGCATCACCTTGTAGAATTCGTTGCGTATGAACTTGAGGAGGATGATGAAGCGGTCGATCTTGGCGCCGCCCGACGTGCTTCCGGCACACGCTCCCATAAACATCATGAAGATCACCACCACGGTGGCCAGAGGACCCCAGTCGGCGAAGTCCGGCTCGGTGATGCCTGTCGACGACAGTATCGACACGGCCTGGAAGAGCGGGTCGATGGTCACGTCCTCGACTTCTTTCACCAGACCCTGTCTCCACACGTTGAGGCAGAGCAGCACATAGCATATCAGGATGATGCGCACATACCATTTCAGGGCGTCGTTTTTCAGCGCCGGCCGCAGGTTGCCGTTAGCCGCCTTGAAGATGATCGTGAAGTTGACGCCCCCTAAGAACATGAATATCACCATCACGATCTTTATATACATGTTGCTGTAGGCGCTGAGGGCCATGTCGGAGTTGGCGAAGCCTCCGGTCGACATGGTGGAGAGCCCGTAGCAGAGCGCGTCGAAGAAGTCCATCTCCGAGAAGTTGAGCAGAATGATGAGAAGCACTGTCAGCGAGGCATACACCAGCCATAGCCCCTGCGCTGTGAAGGAGATGCGCGGCCTCAGCTTGTCGTGGGTCACTCCCGTCACCTCGGCGTAGAAGAGCTGCATGCCCCCGTTGTAGTTGAGCATCGGCACCACGGCGAGCGTGAACAGGATGATTCCCAGGCCGCCTATCCACTGCACCACGCACCGCCAGAGCAGGATGGACTTCGGCACCCCCTCCAGAGAGTTGAGCACGCTCGCTCCGGTGGTGGTGAAGCCGCTCATCGTCTCGAAAAAGGCGTCGGTGACATTGAGGTGCGTCCTGCATATCAGAAACGGCAGCATGCCGAACATCGAGAGCACAACCCACGTGAACCCCGTGAAGAGTATCGCCTCCCGCTTTCCCATCTCCCGCGACTCCGGCTTCAGGAAGAGCACCAATGCTCCGCCGGTGGCGGCCGTCACGGCTATGCTCACCACAAACTCCAGGCTGCTCGTGTCGCCGTAGCAGAGGCTCGCCACCAAGGGTATGATCATGAACCCGGCCTCGATCAGAAGAAGCCACCCGATGATGTGGAGCAGGATCCTGACGTTGATGAATTTCCTCCGGTATATTCTCAATGGCATCCTCATATCCTCAGCCAAACCATTTTTCTATCTTGTTGATAGTGCCGGAGAGACAGAACACCACCACATAGTCGCCCGCCTGGATATGCGTGTTGCCGCCCACCATCGAGCACTGGTTGTCGCGGGCCACGGCCGCCAGCGTCATCCCGTAGGGGAGATGAAGGTCTTTCACCGGCTTGCGCGTGATCTTCGACCCCTCGCGGGCCACCATCTCCGCTACCTCCGCATCGGCCAGCGCCATACACTTCGCGTTGCTCTCGTCGGCATCGAGCATGATCTGGAAGATATGGCTCGACGCAAGAAGCTTCTTGTTGAGGATAGTGCCTATGTTGAGGTTCTCGGCCTGGCTCACAAACTGGAGGTTCTCGATGTCGGCGATAGTCTTCGGTACGCCGAACTCCTTGGCCGTGAGGCAGGCAAGGATATTGGTCTCCGACGAGTCTGTCAGCGACAGGAAGGCGTCAAACTGATATATGGCGTTCTCGCGGAGCACCTCTATGTCGCGCCCGTCGCCGTGCACTATCTCGCAGTCGGGCAGCAGCGTGGCGAGCTCCTCGCAGCGCCGGCGGTCGATGTCGATGATCTTTAGGTGGAACCTGTCGGCCGCCGTCAGCGCGAAACGCGCCGCGATACGGCTTCCGCCCATGATCAGGGCCTTTTTTATCACCTTCTTCTTCTTGCCGCAGAGCTCCCTCACCTCCTCCACGTAGGGCGGAGTGGTGATGAAATACACTATGTCGTTCTCCAGCAGCCGGTCGTTGCCGTTGGGGATGATGGTCTCGTTGTTGCGCTTGATGGCCGCCACGTGGAAGTCGTGGGCCTGCACTGGCAGATCCTTCAGCTGGAGGTCGACAAGGCGGTTTTCCCCCCGGAGCTTCACTCCTATCAGCAGCAGCTCCCCGTTGTGGAGCTCTCCCCAGAACCTTGCCCAGTTGTGGTTGAGCGCCGTCACGATCTCCTGGGCCGCCAGATATTCCGGATAGATCAGGAAGTCGGCGCCCATGTCCTTGAGCACCGGGCGGTTGCGCGGATCGAGAAATTCCGAGTTGTCGATTCTCGCCACCGTCTTCTTCGCCCCGAGGCGCTTGGCTATTGCACACGACGTGAGATTGCGCGTCTCGTAAGGCGTCACCGCTATATATATGTCGGTCTTCGAGATTCCGACATCTCGCAGCGACCCGAACGACGATGTCGAGCCGTTCCACGTCATCAGGTTGTAGTTTGAGTCGATCACGTCGAGACGCGACTGGTCGTTGTCGAGAAGTATGATGTCCTGATTCTCGTTGCTGAGCATCTTGGCCAGATGGGTGCCGACCTCTCCGGCCCCGGCTATCACTATCTTCATGTCTTACCCCTTGCCGGCCAGCCTCCTCGCGGCCGCGGCTATTCCCTCGGCGTCGTAGCCGCACTCATGATGCAGCTGGTCGACGGTGGCATGTGCTATCCAGCGGTCGGGGATTCCGAGATTCTCCACTTTCACGCCGGGATGGCTCCCGGCCACGGCCAGCGCCACCGCCGATCCGAAGCCCCCGGTCACGCTGCCGTCTTCCACCGTCACTATGGCGTCGTGGATGTCGGCTATGTGCCTGAGAAGGTCTCTGTCGAGCGGCTTCAGCCATATCATGTCGTAGAGGTCTACGCCGATACCCTCCTTGGCAAGTGCCTCAGCGGCCTTCCGGGCCTCGGCGGCTATCGGGCCGATGGTGGCTATGGCGATCCGGTTGCCCGGCGTCTCGCTCACGGTCACGCCCTTACCTATCGGCAGCGGCTCCATGTCGGTGTGCCAGCGGGTGTTGAATGCCTTGCCACGCGGATACCTGATGGCCATCGGGCCGTCATGTTCCAGCGAGGTGTACATGAGATTGCGCATCATCCGCTCGTCGGAGGGAGAGGCAACGGCGATGCCCGGTATGCACTGCAGGTAGGCCAGGTCGAACACTCCGTGGTGGGTCACTCCGTCTTCACCCACTACGCCCGCGCGGTCGATGCAGAAGGTCACGGGAAGCCCCTGGATCGCCACGTCGTGGATGATGTTGTCGTAGGCGCGCTGGAGAAACGAGGAGTAGATGGCCACGAAGGGGCGCTTGCCCCCGGCGGCGAGACCGCCCGCGAAGGTCACGGCGTGGCCCTCCGATATGCCCACGTCGAAAGTGCGTTTCGGGAAAGTCTTCAGCATCTTGCCCATCGAGGTGCCCGACACCATGGCGGCCGTGATGCCCATGACGCGGTCGTCGCGCTGCGCGAGCTCCACGATGGTGTCGCCGAACACCTCCTGCCAGAGCGGTGGCTGCTCGCCGGTCTTCTTGATCTTCTCGCCGGTCGCGGGTACGAACTTGCCCGGGGCGTGCCATTGCGCCGGATTCCTCTCCGCCTCCGGGAAGCCTTTCCCTTTAACGGTGCATAGATGGAGCAGGCGCGGGCCCTGCATGTCTTTTATCTCGCGCAGGATCTTCACCATCTTGATGACGTCGTGGCCGTCAAACGGACCGAAATACCTGATGTTGAGTCCCTCAAATATGTTCTGCTTTCCGGAGACAAGCGCCTTGATGGAATTGTTGAATCGAATCAGCAGCCCTTTGCGCTGGTCGTTGAGGATGCCCTTGCGCCGGAAATAGTCTGCCGTCTTGAGGCGCCATCGGTTGTAGCCCTTCGAGGTGGAGATTCCGGAGAGGTATTTGTGTAGGGCGCCGACGTTGTCATCGATGCTCATATTGTTGTCGTTGAGCACTATCAGAAGGTCGTTGGGATTGTTGGAGGCGTTGTTGAGCCCCTCGAAGGGGAGACCTCCGCTTATCGAGGCGTCGCCTACCACAGCCACCGTCTTGCGGTTTTCGGAGCCGGGGGTGTTCTTGTCGGCTATGGCCATGCCGAGCGCCGCAGATATGGAGTTGCCGGCGTGTCCGGCAACGAAAGTGTCGGCCTCCGATTCCATCGGATTGGGAAAGCCGCTGATGCCGCCGCGCGTGCGTTGCGTGCGGAAGGCCTCGCGTCGCCCCGTGAGCAGCTTATGGGCATATGCCTGATGGCCAACGTCCCACACCAGCCTGTCGTGCGGCGTGTCGAAGACGTAGTGGAGAGCCACTATGATGTCGACGGCGCCCATGCTCGATCCGAAATGTCCCGGATTCTCCGACAGACACGAGATGAGATACGAGCGTATTTCGTCGCACACCTGCGGCAGCTTCTCCACAGGCAGCGCCCGAAGGTCGGCCGGGCTGTTGATCGTATCCAGAAGCGGGGTCAAGGACTTGTCGGTGCTTCTTGTGTATTTGGTATCTGATTCCGGGCTATGTTCCAATTTTGAGTTCATTTCTTCCTGTCGTTGTCGGATGTGCTGAAATACTTTCGCCATAGTGGCACGAATATGATGATGCCCGAGGCCGCCACAAGAAACAGATTTTTCAGCGTGACGCCTCCGCCGTAGACTATCAGGGCCCGGCAGAGCCAGAACCATACTACGGCAAGCACTATCAGTCCAATTATTCTTACAGCATTCATTGAAATGCGAAATTAGCAATTTTTTCTCAATTTTCGTAATGATTGGGAAATTCTTTTATCAATTGCAGCTTTCTGGCATACATTTTCGGGCTCTGCGGATCCTCCTTGGTGCCTGTTCATAATTTTTTAACATTCAATTTCGGATCCGTATGTCGTTTTTTCCTTAATTTTGTTAGGAAAATAGCTAACTTTGCATTTCCAAATTTTAACAGATGAAAGATTACGACGATTATAGTCCCGAGATACATTATAATTATCAGCAGCCGGCGATCGCCGCGCCGGAGGTGATCGCGCCTATGGTGACCGAGCGGAAGCCCGAGAAGAAGAAGGCCGCCGCCAAGACCCGAAGGAAGCCTGCCGCGGAGAAGAAGGCAGCTGCCGGAGTGCCCGATGTGGCTTCTTTCGCCACGCGGGTGGTGAAATGGTTTCACGGCCAGACATTCCGTTGGCTGCTCGGACTCTTTCTCGGATTCTTTGCCGTCTACCTCGGCGTCTCGTTCCTCTCCTATTTCACCGACTGCATAAAGGATCAGTCGGTGATCAACAGCATGCCCCTCGGCGAGGCTACAGGAATATCCAACAAGGGGGGTGAGGCCGGCGCCAGGATGTCGGAGTTCCTCATCAACGAGTGTTTCGGTCTCGGCTCCCTCGTGATCGTGTTCTGGCTCGTGGCAATGTCGCTCAAGCAGCTCGCCGGCAGGCCGAAGTTCAAGTCGGTCGACTTCACCATCAAGTCGCTGGTGGCCCTCATCACCGTCTCGCTGATAATCGGACTTGTCACCATTTCGCTCAGCTCTCCAGTCAACTGGGGCGGCTACCACGGCCGCTACGTCAATGAATGGGTAATAGGCTTCGTGGGCTGGACCGGCGCCGTGATCCTCTGTCTGTTCATGCTCTCGACTTTTGTGGTGATATGCATGCGCGATTTCATCAACTGGATATTGCGCATCAGGCATAGGCGCAAGGTGCGTCGCGAGGCTCGCCAGGAGCAGGAGCGGCTGAGGCTGCAGCGGGAGCAGGAGCTCGAGGAGATGCGACGCTACGAGATGGCCGACGCGCGTCTCGCAGGGGAGGCCCAGACTCCTGAGGCCGTGGAGACCGCCCCCGCTGAGGAGCCAGTGGTGGCCTTCGACGACAATGCCTTCTATTATTCCATTCCCGAGCTCGACGACGAGCCGCCCCGGAAGGCTCCAGCCGATGGAGCCGGAGCCATTGCCCCACAGAAGAATGAAGAGACTTCGGCTCTGCCGACCGTCCCCAAGGCCCCCGCGACCGACGCTGCCGACGACGAGGTTGCCGATTCAGATGCCATGGTGGTCAATGTAAACACCATAGAGCAGGCCGACAACGTGACCCGCTATCCAGATGCCGGTTGCCTGCCCGGGTCCACTCCCTACACTTTCCCTCCGGTGGAGCTCCTGCGCCCCGGTCAGGAGCGAATAAGCGTGGATGCCGAGGAGCAGTATGAGAACAAGGAGCGCATCCGGAAGACACTTCTCGATTTCGGCATACCCATCACAAGCATCGAGGCTACCGTGGGCCCTACGGTGACGCTGTATGAGATCGTGCCCGACAAGGGGGTCAAGATCGCCAAGATACGCGGCCTCGTCGACGACATAGCTCTAAGCCTCTCGGCTGTGGGTGTCCGTATCATAGCGCCGATTCCCGGCAAAGGCACCGTCGGCATAGAGGTGGCCAACAAAGACCCCCAGACAGTGTCGATGCGCACCATCATAAAGTCGAAGAAGTTTCAGGAGTCGCAATACAAGCTCCCCGTGGCTCTCGGTTCCACCATCTCCAACGACGTCTTCATCGCCGACCTCTCGAAGATGCCCCACCTGCTGGTGGCCGGTGCCACCGGCCAGGGTAAGTCGGTAGGCCTCAACGCCATCATCGCCTCGCTGCTCTACCGCCGCACCCCCGATGAGCTGAAGTTCGTGATGATCGACCCGAAGATGGTGGAGTTCAGCCTATATGCCAAGATCGAGAAGCACTATCTCGCCAAGCTCCCCGATGAGCCCGACCCCATCATCACCGACATGAAGAAGGTGGTGGCGACGCTCAGCTCCCTCTGTGTGGAGATGGATAGCCGGTATATGCTGCTCAAGGCGGCCAACACCCGCAAGATCGAGGAATATAACAGCAAGATCATAGCCCATAAGCTCAACCCGGCCGAGGGACACCGCTTCATGCCTTACATAGTGGTGGTGGTCGACGAGTTCAGCGACCTCATCATGACCTGCGGCAAGGAGGTGGAGACTCCTATAGCACGCCTCGCGCAGAAGGCGAGGGCCGTGGGCATGCACGTCATCATCGCCACCCAGAGGCCGTCGACCAATGTGATCACCGGCGTCATCAAGGCCAACTTCCCGGCGCGCATCGCCTTCAAGGTGAGCTCGGGCGTCGACTCAAAGACCATCCTCGACACCTCGGGCGCCCAGCAGCTCATAGGACGCGGCGACATGCTCGTGAGCAACAACTCGGAGATGGTGCGCGTGCAGTGCGCTTTCGTCGACACTCCGGAGGTGGAGGCTATCTGCGATTATATCGCAGCCCAGCCCAACGGCAAGGGGGCTTATGTGCTTCCCGAGCCTGTCAACGAAGCTTCCGACGAATCGTCCTCCTCGTCGTCCGACAGCTCCTGGGAGGTCGACTCCCTCTTCGAGGAGGTGGCCCGCTGGGTGGTATCGTCGTCGACGGCGTCGACATCGTCGCTCCAGCGACGCTATTCCATCGGCTTCGCACGCGCCGGAAAGATCATGGACCAGCTCGAACAGCGCGGTATAGTAGGCCCCGCCCAGGGAGGCAAGCCCCGCTCGGTGCTCGTCGACCCCATGACACTCGAGTCTATGCTCGGATGATATAAAATTAAACAGTTTACCATTTCATAAGATATTAATGAAACTGACCAGATATGTGATGATAGCCGCGCTCGCGGCTCTGGCGGCTGCGGCGCCTGTCCCGGCTCCGGCCGCGCTTCCGGCATCTCCCGCGGCGGCAGCCCCCGCGAGGCTGACGGCCCCGCAGGTGGTGGCGAAGGCGGCGTCGGCCATCTCCTCCGCCAAGGGAATCTCCGCGTCGTTCACCCTCTCCACCGGAAAGAGTTCAGTCAAGGGAACGCTCAAGGCCGCCGGCCGAAAATTCGCCATAGAATCACGCGCCATGTCGGCCTGGTATGACGGTGTCGCCCTCTACTCCTTCAATCCACACACGGCCGAGACCACTGTCACGACTCCCACTGCCGCCGAGCTCGCCGAGACTAATCCCCTCCTGTATGTCAACAGCACTCCCGGCGCGTTCTCATCCTCTTTCGCCTCTTCGATGCCCAAGGGGAAATATGTCGTGAATCTCGTGCCCAAGTCGCGCAAGAACGCCATAAAGAAAATCACCGTGACTCTGAACGCCTCCACTTTCCTTCCGGAGAAGATAGTGGTGGCGGCCTCCGGAGGCGCGGTGTCGACCTGCGTCGTGACTTCCCTCGACGTCAGGGCCAAGGTGCCCCCCTCGGCTTTCGTATATCCCAGATCTCGCTTCCCGAAGACGGAGATTGTCGACCTCCGGTGATTTTATCATCGGGGCGCGACATAAAACGGAATTCAGACACGTTATTATCATAATACCATAAAAATTAACATAAAGCTATGTCAGAAGAAAAGACAAAAGTGCTCGTGATCGGTTCGGGCCCTGCCGGATACACGGCCGCAATCTACGCCTCGCGTGCAAATCTGCACCCAATTGTGTTTGAGGGTAATCAGCCCGGCGGACAGCTCACACAGACTACTGAGATCGAGAACTTTCCCGGCTATCCCGAGGGTGTGCAGGGGCCCGAGATGATGGACCAGATCCGCCGTCAGGCCCTCAGGTTTGGCGCCGAGATCCGTCCCCGCACCATCGAATCGGTCGACTTCTCGAAGCGTCCGTTCCGCTGCGTCGACGAGAAGGGCGACGTAATCATCGCCGACACTGTAATCATCTCCACCGGAGCGTCGGCAAGATATCTCGGCCTCTCCGACGAGGAGAAATACAGAGGCCTCGGAGTGAGCGCATGCGCCACTTGCGACGGCTTCTTCTATAGAAAGAAAAACGTGGCTGTAGTAGGTGGCGGCGACACCGCATGCGAGGAGGCTCTCTACCTCTCCACTCTCGCCAACAAGGTATATCTCATTGTCCGCAAGAACTATCTCCGCGCCTCCGACGTTATGCAGAAGCGGGTGAGAGACAAGGAGAACATCGAGATCCTCTTTGAATGCAACACCGTGGGCCTATTCGGCGAGGACGGCGTGGAGGGCGCTCACATCGTGAGCAAGAAGGGCACTCCGGAGGAAGACCACTTCGACATCGAGATCGACGGCTTCTTCCTCGCCATCGGCCATAAGCCCAACACCGAGATCTTCAACGGCCAGATCGAGCTCGACGCCGAGGGCTACATCAAGGTGCAGGGCAATACGACACACACCAGCGTGCCGGGCGTTTTCGCCGCCGGCGACTGCGCCGACCCGCGCTACCGACAGGCTATCGCCGCCGCCGGCACAGGCTGCCGCGCTGCCCTCGACGCCGAGAAATTCCTGATGGAGCATTCCGAAGAATAATCTGATTTTGCCGCATAAGACATGGACAGAGACGATAAGCAGAAGGCGCTCGACATGCGCTATCTCCGCATGGCCCGCATCTGGAGCGAGAATTCCTACTGCACCCGCCGTCAGGTAGGTGCCATACTCGTGAAGGACAAGATGATAATCTCCGACGGCTACAACGGCACCCCATCGGGGTTTCCGAATGTATGCGAGTCAGACGAGGGTGTCACTTTCCCTTGGGTGCTCCACGCCGAGGCCAACGCCATCACCAAGGTGGCCCGCAGCAACAACTCCAGCGAGGGGAGCACCCTCTACGTGTCGACGAGTCCATGCATGGAATGCAGCAAGCTAATCATTCAGGCAGGAATAAAGAGAGTGGTCTTTTCCGAGCTCTACCGTATCACCGACGGCCTCGACCTCCTCAGGAAGGCCGGCGTCACGGTAGACTACATGCCGCTCTGTGACTGACGAATAATAATGAGAACCAAGAAGAATCCCGCTATCGTATTATTGCCTCTCCTGCTATGCCTCGGCATAGTGGGAGGGGTATTCATCGGCCGCTACGTCATGCAGCCGCGCCTCTCTCCGCAGGAAGAGAAGCTTCATGCCATCCTCGGCCTCATCGGCCGCGACTACGTCGACCAGCTCGACACCGACTCCCTGCTCGAGTCGGTGATGCCTGACCTGCTCGCCTCGCTCGACCCGCACTCAACATATATCCCCTCCAGCGAGCTCAACCAGGTCAACGAGGATCTCGACGCCAGTCTGAGCGGCATCGGCGTCTCTTTCCAGATCATGAACGACACCGTGCATGTCATAGAGGTGGTGGCCGGAGGCCCGGCCGAGAAGGTGGGTATTCTTCAAGGCGACAGGATCATCAGCGCCAACGGCGTTGACCTTACAGGTAAGGATCTCGACAACTCAAAGGTCTTCAAGAACCTCCGTGGAAAGAAAGGCACGAAGGTGGACATAGGCGTGAAACGGAATTCATCTCCGGCCACTCTGCATTTCGACGTGGTGAGGGGCGAGATTCCCAACAACAGTGTCGACGCCGCCTACATGATTGAGCCCGGCATCGGATATGTGAGGGTCATCAAGTTCGCCCGCAACACCTACAACGAGTTCTTCAACGCCCTTTCCAACCTCAGGAAGGAAGGCGCGGAGAAATTCGTGATCGACCTGCGCTACAATCAGGGCGGATTCATGGACCAGGCCATCTTCATGGCCAATGAGTTCCTGCCTGCCGGCAAGCTCATCGTCTACACCAAGGGTCGCTCGTCGGTCAACGACGAGATTGCCGTCAGCGACAACACCGGCTCCTTCATCGACTGCGAGATCACGGTGCTCGTCAACGAGATCTCCGCTTCAGCCTCGGAGATCTTCGCCGGAGCGATCCAGGACAACGACCGCGGCCTCGTGATCGGCCGCCGCACGTTCGGCAAAGGTCTCGTGCAGAACCAGACCGAGCTCCCCGACAGTTCCGCCATCCGTCTGACGGTGGCCAGATATTACACTCCCTCCGGCCGCAGCATCCAGAAAGACTACAAGCGTGGCGGCGACATGGACTATGATCTCGACATCGCCGACCGTTACTCCCACGGTGAGTTCTACAACGCCGACAGTGTGCGTCTCGACAAGTCGAAACTGTTCTACACAGGCAACGGACGCCCCGTCTACGGTGGCGGCGGCATAATGCCCGACGTCTTCGTGCCGGAGGACACCACTGGCTATACCTCCTACTACGTCAACGTCACCAACCGCGGCCTCATTCAGAAATTCGCCTACCGGGTGGCCGACAAATACCGCGATGCCTTCGCCGGCGTGAAGTCGCTCCAGAGGCTGCTCGCCGTGATGCCGCGCGACAACACCCTCCTCGACAATTTCGTGCAGTTCGCGGCCCGCAACGGCGTGCCGGCCCGTTGGTATTACATCAACCAGAGCCGAGGCCTCATCCTCGAGCAGATCAAGGCGATGGTGGCTCGCGACGTGCTCGGCTATAAGGCATTCATCGAGATGCTCAACCGCGACGACATAGCCGTGAAGAGGGCCGTCGACGCCTTGAAAAACGACGAATCGCCAACCGATATCAGGAAATAATTGTTATCCTTAAAGGAAATCGAATATTTCATTATGGAAAAACAGGAAATACGCCGGAAAATCAAAGGACTGCGGCTGATGCTGACCGAGCTTGAGAAAGAGAACGCAGCCGAGGAAGTCTTCAACCGTCTCGAGCAGACAGCAGCCTTTCTCGTGGCAGAGCATATATTGATGTATCATTCCCTTCCCGACGAGCTTTCCACAAGGCGCTTCCTCCGCAAGTGGGGGAGCCGCAAGCATTTCTATCTGCCGAGGGTCAACGGCGTCAATCTCGACATCCTTCCCTACGACGAGAGCCGTCTGGAGCTGGGTGCCTTCCATATCGAGGAGCCTACAGGCTCCGACACCGTGAGTCCCGACGATATCGAGCTGGTGATTGTCCCGGCCGTGGCCTACGACCGCAACGGCAACCGCATAGGGCGCGGAAAGGGCTTCTACGACCGTCTGCTCAAGAACACGCAGGCTATGAAGATCGGCGTCGGATATGAATTCCAGCTTGTCGACGACATCCCCGCCGAGCCACACGACGTAGCGGTCGATATGGTGATCACGCAGAACGCCACTATCGTGGTGAAAAAGAGATAATGCCGCTCTACAGTCAGACCTCACGTCTCAAGGACGTGATATTCACCGACCCCCAGGTGATTCCGGTCATCAACCGGTTGGGGGTCTCACTCGGCGTCGGCGACCTCAGCATCGCTGAAGTATGCCGCCGCCATGACGTCGACCCCGGTTTTTTCCTCCTCATCGTCAATACGTTTCTCAACGAAGACTATTTCCCCGAGACTCCGGAGGCGTCGCGCTGGCTCGACGATGCCTGCCGTTATCTCGACTCCACCTGCCGATACTACGAGCGTGTGCAGCTACCCAACATAGAGCGCCATCTCAATCTGCTTATCGACCGCAGCGGCGACGCTGGCAATCTCCTGATGCTGCGCACTTTCTTCATGGAGGTGAAGACTGAGTTCCTCTCCGTAGGCAGCGACCTCTCCGGTGCTTCCGATGTCTTCGACAGCGTGGAGGAGAAGATTGACGATCTTCTGTCGTTTTTCGTCATCCACCTCGAAGGTGACTACGACCGCAATCTATGCGTGGCCGTCGTGACCTCGATTTTCGCCCTCCAGAAAGACATGAGGCAGAACAACCGCATCCGCCGACGTCTCTTCGGCAGCAATTCCAGATCTGCCACCTCACGTCATCTGCCATGAACTCCGACATATCGATCGCCATAGTTGGCTTCTCCTCTCTGGAGACACTCGGCCTCCGGTCCCTCTTCCGCCACGACGGGGTGGCGACTGAGTGCTTCAGCTCGCTTGAATCGTGCTCTGACGATGCCGAGCGTTTCGACGGTTTCGTGACAGATGCCGGGTCGTTTGCCCTTCACACAGATTTCTTTCTTCCCCGTAAGGCTAAGCTCCTTGTGGTCACCGGCGGTCATGCGGTAGCCCTCTCGGCGCAGCCCCTGTTCATAGGAACGGATGCAGTCGATTCCGACCTTCAGGCATGCGCCGACAGGTTTGTGGAGAGCCTGCGCAGCAATCCCAGCAGCCCCGCCGAGGAGATCTCGCAGCGTGAGAGGGAGGTGATAAGGGAGATTGCCGCCGGAAAGACCAACAAGGAGATCGCTGACACCCTCTGCATCTCCGTCAATACCGTGATTACCCACCGCAAGAACATAGCCTCTAAACTCGGCATCAAGTCGGCTTCAGCCATCTCTCTCTACGCCATGATGCACGGCATGATATGATTTTGAGGGTTTATTGACAAAAAATTATCGAATTTCAATAAATAATTTGGTCAATTCAAAAATAAAACATAATTTTGCCCTGTCAGTTTCCCTTTTATGGGATGCAGACCTTGTTTCGTAAATTATATCTCAATTAATAACAACTCTAAATTTTCCACATCATGATCAAGAAAGCTCTCAGCTTAGCCATGATTCTTATCGGGGTGTTGGGTATGAATGCTCAGATGCAGCAGCCTCAGCTCACTCCACTCCCGCTGAATCCTAAGGTGAAAAGCGGTGTGCTCCCCAACGGGCTGTCATACTACATCCTGCAGAATTCCGAGCCTAAGGAAAGGGCCAACTTCTACATCGCCCAGAAGGTAGGCTCCACTCTCGAGACCCCCGAGCAGCTCGGCCTCGCCCACTTCCTCGAGCATATGGCCTTCAACGGCACCGAGCATTATCCTGGCAAGGCTATGCTCAACTACCTCCAGTCGAAAGGAATCCGTTTCGGAGCCGACATCAACGCCTACACATCGTTCGACGAGACAGTCTACAACATCAACAACGTGCCCACCACCGACCAGGCCCTCATGGACAGCGTGCTTCTCGTGCTCGCCGACTGGAGCGGAAGCATCTCGCTCGAGACCGCCGAGATCAATGCCGAGAGAGGCGTGATCCAGGAGGAGTGGCGCCAGCGCAACGACGCCAACACAAGGGCATTCACCGCCATCCTGCCTGAAATCTACGATGAATACCAGTATGAGCAGATGCCCATCGGCAAGATGGAAGTCGTGATGAACTTCGACCCCGACGTGCTCCGCGCTTACTATAAGAAATGGTATCGTCCCGACCTTCAGGGTATCGTCATCGTCGGTGACTTCGACGCCGACGCCATGGAGACAAAGGTAAAGGAGCTCTTCTCGAAGATTCCCATGCCTGAGAACGCCGCTCCCCGCGTCTACACGCAGGTAAGCGACAATCAGAAGCCCATATACACCTCCTTCGAGGACGAGGAGCTCCGCAATGCCATGATAACCGTAAGCTTCAAGAGCGACAAGGCCCCCTTCGAGATGCGCAACACCCAGGAGATGTTTATCATGCAGAACCTTCTCCAGTCGGTGATCGCCAATCTCATCAACAACCGCCTCTCCGAGTTCGCCAACAAGCCTGAGTGCGCCTATGCCTACGCCGGTGTCGACTTCACCGACTTCTATGTATCGTCGACAAAGGCTTCGTTCGACATCACAATCATCCCGAAGAAAGATTCGAAATCGGCTATGGAAGAGGCTATGGCCCACGTGGCCCAGGCCTGCAAGACCGGCTTCAACGCCTCCGAGCTCAAGCGCGTAGACGACGAGATCATCGCCGGCTACGAGAAGCAGTATAACGAGCGCGACAAGACAAAAAGCGAGGCCCTCGGCCGTGAGCTCATACGCCACTTCATCGAAAACGAGCCTACTCCCGGCATCGAGGCCGAGTATCAGCTCGTGAAGGCCGTGCTCCCCACCATCCCCGTGGAGGCCATCAACAGCATGCTTCCCATGCTCCTCACTCCCGAAAACCAGGTTATTGTGGAGCTCCGTCCCAAGAAAGAGGGTGAGGGTGTCCTCGGCGAGGAGCTCGCCGTAGGCATCGTCAGCAACGCTCTCAACGCCCAGTATGAGGCTTACGTCGACGAGGTGATCACCGATCCCCTCATCAGCGCCCTTCCCGCTCCCGGCTCCGTGAAGGCCACTTCCGAGATCGCTCCTCTCGGCGCCACTGAGTTCACGCTCTCCAACGGCGTTAAGGTCGTGCTCAAGACCACCGACTTCGCCGCCGATGAGATTCTCTTCAACGCATTCCGCGAGGGCGGCCTCCGCACCTACAATGCCGCCGACGCCATCAACGTCAACTGCATCGACGATGCCTTCGAGACCGCCAAGATGGGCCCTTTCGACAACACCACGCTCCAGAAGTATCTCGCCGGCAAGAAGGTCTCCCTCTCCTTGGGCACAAACGCATACACCCAGATGCTCAACGGACGCTCCACAGTGAAGGATCTTCCCACACTCATGGAGCTCATCTATGCAGCCTTCACGGCCCTCACTCCCGATGAGAAGACATTCAACGTGCAGCTCGACCAGCAGAAGCTGATGCTCGAGAACATGAGCAATAATCCTCAGATGGTGTTCTTCAACCGTGTCACCGAGGACGTCTACAACCACAACCCCCTCTTCAAGCAGCCCACGGTTGAAGACCTCAACAAGGTCAACTATCCCCAGGTGATGAAGTATGTTGAGGAGGCGCTCTCCAACGCCGCTGACTATACATTCATCTTCACCGGCAATGTGGATGCCGCAACCCTCAAGCCCCTGCTCGAGCAGTATATCGCCACTTTGCCCGCTGCCGCCGTCAAGGCTCCGCAGGTAGTGACACCGATCCAGATCCCGACAGGCGACATCAACGATGCTTTCGACCTTGAGATGCAGAATCCTTCAGTATGGGTATATGACGTCTACAGCGGCTCCAATCTCAAGTCGGATATCGCCAACGACGTGCTCGTAAGCACTACAGCCGATGTGCTCGACGACATCTATCTCGCCACACTCCGCGAGGAGATGGGCGGCACCTACGGCGCCCAGGTAGGCGGCGACCTCAACTTCAACGACAATGTATGGCAGATATTCTACTTCGTGCAGACCAATCACGAGCAGAAGGCCGACATCATCAAACGTGCCCACGACGAGTGGCTCAAGCTTCTCGCCGAGGGTGCAAAGCCCGAGACTTTCAACAAGGTTAAGGAAGCCATGCTCAAGCAGTATGAGATCAACGTCCGCACCAATTCCTACTGGAACGGCAATATCCGCAACTTCCTCCGTGGCCATGACTTCGTAACGGGCCACAAGGCAGCCATCGAGAGCCTGACACTCGATAAGCTGAACGCCTTCATGAAGACCCTCTACACCGACAAAAACCGCATTCAGGTGATCATGACCGGTGTTGAAAAGAAGTAAAATCCCTTCAAACTGATAAAAAGCGCGCTCCTTTTGCGGGCGCGCTTTTTTATAGTAATACTTTTTGCTAATTTTGCATCAGAATCAGCGGGCTCCCCTTCGAGTCCCTCATATCCCTATCTCTAATATGTTTCATAAATCTATCTGCAGCATAGCTGCGCTTACTGTGATGACACTTACATCTTCGGCTGCCGGAGGCTCCGACAATCCGTTGCTCCGGCCATCTACAGCCCCTCACGGCACTCCGGAATTCACCAAGCTGACTCCGGAGTTTTATGAGGAGGCAGTGAAGGAAGGCATCCACCGCCACAACGAGGAGATCGACGCTATCGTGAGCAATCCCGAGACCCCCGGTTTCCTCAACACCATCGTGGCTCTCGACCGCTCCGGCGTGGCACTCAACGAGGCGACGCTTGCCCTCTCCAATGTGGAGCAGGCCATGGGCGACACTACGCTCATGAATGTCATGGCCGCCGTGACGCCTCTCATTTCCGAACACTCCACCGACATCCTGCTCAACGAGCCTCTCTGGGCCCGCATCAAGGCCGTCTATGATTCGCGTAATTCACTCTCCGGACTCTCTGCGGAGGATATGCGCCTCATCGAGGAGACCTACCGCGGTTTCGCTGAGTCGGGCGCCAACCTCAAGGGTGCCGACCGCGAACGCTTCCGGCGCCTCAGCTCCGAGCTTTCCGACCTCAATGTGCGTTTCGGCCAGAATGTCACCAATGAGCTCAAAGACCCCGCCAACCGTCTCTGGGTCGAGGCAAAGGATCTCGGTGGCCTCCCCGAATCAATCCGCAGTGCCGCCAGGGCCGAGGCCAAGGCCGCGCTCGAGGAGGAGGGTAAGCCCGACGATGGGAATCTCTTCCTCTTCACTCTCTTCGCCCCGTCTTACGGGCCGTTTATGAAATATGCCGACAACCGCCAGCTCCGCGAGAAGCTCTACAGGATGTATGGCTCGCGCAATATCGGCGGTGACTACGACAACACACAGATCTTGAAGGATATCGCAAATGTACGCCTCGAGATCGCGCGTCTCATGGGTAAGGACAATTTCGCCGAGTATCAGCTTCAGGGCACTATGGCCAAGACTCCCGAGGAGGTGATGAGGCTGCTCCACCAGCTCCGCGAGGCCTATACCGGGCCGATGAAGGACGAGCTCGCCGAGATCACTGATTTCGCACGCGCAACCGAAGGCGCCGACTTCACACTGATGCCCTGGGATTATTCCTACTGGAGCGACAAGCTCAAAAACTCCCGTTACGCCTTCAACGACGAGGACATGAAGCCTTATTTCGAGCTCAACAACACCATCAGCGGCGTGCTCGGCCTTGCTACCCGTCTCTACGGCTACAAGTTCAAGGAAAACAGGAATATCTCCGTCTATCATCCCGACGTGAAGGCCTACGAGGTCTATAAGAAAGACGGCTCGCTCCTCGGCATCCTCTACGCCGACTTCTTCTATCGTCCGGGCAAGGCGCCAGGCGCATGGATGACGGAGTTCCGCACTGAGACGAAGGATGACGCCGGCAAGAAGAGCATCCCCTTCATCTCCATCGTATGCAATTTCTCCAAGCCCGTGGGCAACGAGCCCGTGCTCCTCACCCCATATGAGGTAGAGACTTTCCTCCACGAGTTCGGCCATGCGCTCCACGGCCTCTCCGCCGAGGCTAAGTATGCATCGCTCAGCGGCACCAACGTCTATCACGATTTCGTGGAGCTCTTCTCGCAGTTCAACGAGAACTTCCTCCCGCAGAAGGAATTCCTCGACAGCTTTGCGGTCCATTACAAGACGGGCGACAAGATGCCTGCCGGGCTCCTTGAGAAGTTCGTGAAGTCGCAGCAGTTTGGAGCCGCCTACGCCTGCATGCGCCAGTTGGGCTTCGGTTTCCTCGACATGGCCTATCACACCATCGAAGAGCCGCTCCGCGCCTCTCAGGACGTGGCCGCATTCGAGGCAAAGGCCCAGGAGCCCGTCAGGATCTTCGAAGCCGTTGAGGGCACCCTTACCTCGCCTGCTTTCGGCCATATCTTCTCCGGTGGCTATGCAGCCGGTTATTACGGCTACAAGTGGGCCGAGGTGCTCGATGCCGATGCTTTCGCCGCATTCGAGGAAAACGGCATCTTCGACAAGAAGACGGCCGATAAGTTCCTTCACATGCTTCAGGCCGGTGGCACTGTCGATCCCTCCGAGCTCTACCGTGGCTTCCGCGGACGCGACGCCACAATCGACGCCCTCCTACACCGCGACGGCATCAAATAAGCCAGTAAGCCGCCAAAAGAAAAATCCGCAGCCTTAGGGTTGCGGATTTTATTTTGCGGGGGTGTATGCCTGCGCTTTCAGAAATTGATGCCGAAGGCGAGTTGCGCCATGCTGATGTTTTTGGCGTTGAGGCCGGTGATCTCACGGTGGCGGTAGGAGAAATGGCGGAAGCCGTATCCTATGATGATGTGGCTCTTGAAATTCTTGCCGGAGGCGAGATTTATGCCCATTCCTATCGAGGCGGCCACGTCGCCGAGTGTCGGCGCGTCGTGGATGGTGTTGAATGAGTAGCCGGCCTTGAAGTCGAGGAAGAGAGGAGAGGGCTTGCTGCGGAACGAGGAGCGGAACACCGCGAACACCGGCACGAACGTATGGCCGCTGCCGAACGAGCGGCTGAGACCCACGCCGACGCCGGCGATGCGCAGCCAGCTGCATTTGTAGCCGGCCATCACCTCCGCGTCGAGCGTCGACATGTCGTAGCCGCTCATGTCGATGCTCATGCCGACATCTGCCCCCCAGGCGAAATGCCGGGCGATTCCCCGGCTTTCGGTTTTGATGAGCGGCTCGTATGCGGGCGCCGTTTCAGGTGTCGCGGCATGGCATGGAGAAAACAGACCCGCACATATCAGCGGGGCTATCAGCGTGCGGATACATGCGGGTAATTTCATCTGATGCGTCTGAATGGTTATTCTCCTAAATAGCTTTTGAGCAGACGGCTCTTCTGCCCTTTGAGGCGGCGTATGGCCTTCTCCTTGATCTGGCGAACCCTCTCGCGGGTGAGGTCGAACTTAGCGCCTATCTCCTCGAGGGTCATCTCCTGGCAACCTATGCCGAAAAACATCTTCAGAATCTCGCGCTCGCGGTCGTAGAGCTGCTTGAGGGCGCGGTCTACCTCCTTCGAGAGAGATTCCTGGTTGAGCGACGAATCGGCCATTGGGCTGTCCTCGTTGGGAAGCACGTCGAGAAGCGAGTTGTCTTCTCCTTCGACAAATGGAGCGTCGACAGAGATGTGGCGTCCGGAGACCTTCAGTGTGTCGGAGACCTTGTCGACCGGGAGGTCAAGACGTTCGGCGAGCTCTTCGGGCGACGGACGTCGCTCGTTCTCCTGCTCGAACTTCGAGAGCTCCTTGCTGATCTTGTTGAGCGAGCCTACCTGATTGAGCGGCAGCCTCACGATTCGGCTTTGCTCGGCGAGAGCCTGGAGTATCGACTGGCGTATCCACCATACTGCGTATGAAATGAACTTGAAGCCGCGTGTCTCGTCGAATTTCTGCGCGGCACGCATCAGCCCGAGGTTACCTTCATTGATGAGGTCGGGCAGGCTGAGGCCCTGGTTCTGATATTGTTTGGCCACAGAGACCACAAAGCGGAGATTGGCGCGCACAAGCTTGTCGAGGGCTTTGGTGTCGCCTTTCTTGATCCGCTGTGCGAGCTCTACTTCCTCACTCACCGATATCAGTTCCTCACGGCCTATTTCCTGAAGATATTTGTCAAGAGAGGCGCTTTCGCGATTGGTGATTGATTTGGTTATCTTAAGCTGTCTCATATTCCCTTCCAAAAAATTGTTGCAAAATTAGCAAAAATATCTTTAATTTTCAATATTATTTGTCGGTTCTTTCAAATAAAAACGTTTTAACTTCTGCTTTGTTTTCCAACTGTGCCATTATTTTTCATCAAAAAGCCCCGCGGGCTGCGTTTCCGCACCCCCGCGGGGCTTTCCTCAACGGTTATGCCGCTGTTATCAATCCTCTGCGAGGTTTACGGCATAGTAGTATTTCTTGCCCGACGGATAGAGGCCGGTGATGAACATCACTTTGTCTTCCGTGTCGTTTTTCATCACGTTGTTGTAGATCGCTTCCACGTCGTCGCTTGAGTTCACGGCATGGCCGTTGATCTCGGTGATGATGAAGCCCTCCTTGATGCCGGCGTCGCGGAAGTTGCCGTTCTTGATGCCGGTCACCTTCACTCCGTTGCTGATGCCGAGGGCACGTTTGGTCTCCTCGGAGATCTTCATGAAGGCGCATCCTATCTCCGAGAAGTCGCCCTTCTTGGTGATCGAGGTGTTGCCCTGCATGTTGCGCAGTGTGGCGGTCTTCGTCACCCGCTGATTGTCTCTCACATAAGTGATCGAGATGCTGTCGCCGGGACGGAACTTGTTGAGCTGCTCCACGAGCTGGGCGCGGTTGGCCACTTCGGTGCCGTTGATGGCCACGATCACGTCGTCGGCCTGTAGCCCGAGCTCCTTGGCTGTCGAGCGGTCGGTCACGGAGGCTACGATGAGGCCCGATTTGGTGGCCGTGATGCCCTTCTCCTTGGCGATTGATGCGTCAAGCTCGGCGATGGTGCAGCCGAGCACCGCGCGCTGCACTGTGCCATATTGGCGGATGTCGGTGATCACCTTCTTCACGATGGTGGTCGGTATGGCGAAGGAGTAGCCCGTGTAGCTGCCGGTGTTGCTGTAGATTGCGGAGTTGATGCCGATCAGCTCTCCCTTGAGGTTCACCAGGGCGCCCCCGGAGTTGCCGGGGTTGAGCACGGCGTCGGTCTGGATAAACGACTCGATGCCCATCGAGTTGCCGCGAGGGCTGTTCTGGCCCAGGCTACGGGCCTTGGCGCTCACGATGCCGGCGGTCACGGTGGAGTTGAAGCCGAAGGGGTTGCCGACGGCAAGAACCCACTCGCCGATCTTGACGGCCTCGGAGTCGCCGAAGGTGATGGGGGAGAGGCCGCTTGCGTCGATTTTGATGAGGGCGAGGTCGGTGGCCTCGTCGGTACCGATCACGCGGGCCTCATAGGTGGAGTTGTCGTTGAGGAGCACCTCCAGCTTATCGGCGCCGTCGATCACGTGGTTGTTGGTCACTATATAGCCGTCTTCGGTGATGATCACGCCCGAGCCGAGGCCGCTCTGCACCGGTTCCTGGCTCTTCTGCTGGCGGCGCTGCTGAGGCTGCTGGGGCTGCGGCCCGAAGAAGAAGTCAAACATTCCGAACGGGTCGTAGCCACCCTGTCCGTAGGGCGACTGGCGGGGGGAGGCGTAGCTTTTGATACATACCACCTCATTGATTGTCTTCTCTGCCGCGGCGGTGAAGTCTGTGTCGAATGCCGAGGACGCGGATGTGCGCACGAACTCGCCGGCCTCGCCCGATTTGGCGCATGCCGTCGGCGATGCTGTCAGTAGGAGCGCGATGGCGGCGCTCGCTGTGATTATTGATTTATTCATTCCAGAATATGTTTTATGACTATGGTCAATTGCTTTGTGGAAAAACTTCCGGCAGTCCCCCTAAGCCAGAGGGCTGCCTATATACAGAAAGCAATTTTTCCGCCATTATTACCTCTGGACGCAGCTTTCAAGCCAATTTTAAGCTAAATTAATATAACGCCTCGCGAAGTGAAACGGAAATTAACACTTCTCTTAATTCCCGTCATCCCCCTCCGATGTTTTTCATTTTCTTCATCATTTTTAAGATTAGGTGTATGATAAGGGATGGATTAAGTATTTTTAACATTTGTTGGTGGTGAAGATAAGGACTCGACTCACTAACTTTGCACCTCCATAATATACAAGCATCTGACAAAAGTGCATAATACCATTATAAATAGAAATCTGACATCGCGTCATGCCGCACTGATAATCGCATTACTGGCAAGTATATCCTTTTTGCTGGGTGGATGCCACAGCTCGAAGCCGAATGACT
Organism: uncultured Muribaculaceae bacterium; assembly: GCA_947626355.1. Taxonomy (GTDB): domain Bacteria; phylum Bacteroidota; class Bacteroidia; order Bacteroidales; family Muribaculaceae; genus Lepagella. The sequence continues at coordinate 57,056 of CANQRV010000001.1, read as the reverse complement.
CCGGCAAAGGCAGGGAGCAGACCATTCATGTCGGCAAGGGAAGTAAATTAGGACGCCGCATCGCCGAGGAGGCCATGACGTGGATCGGCACCCCTTACAAATATGCCGGCACAGAGAAAGGGAAGGGCACCGATTGCTCAGGAATGGTGCTCCGCGTCTACGAGGACATCGCCGGCCTCAAGCTCCCGCGAAACTCAGCGCATCAGGCAGAGTTCTGCAAGCCCCTCAGGAGCGACGAGGTGGAGGCGGGCGACCTTGTCTTTTTCGCCACCGGCAGCGACCCCTCCAAGGTGTCGCACGTGGGCATCATGGTCGACGACCGACAGTTTGTGCATGCATCCACACGCAAAGGGGTGGTGGTCTCCGACGTCACCACTGATTATTACACACGTAAGTTCATGATGTATGGTCGCGTGAGCAGATAAGGCGCCGCCCTTATAACGAAACCGCCGCACCTGAAACGGATTTCAGACGCGGTGGCTTATGTTTCTCCAGGCTCCTAAGAGCCGCGTGAGGCGCTTAGAGCAGCGGCTGCAGTTTAGCCTCGAGGTCGCCGAGCTTCACGAGACCCACGCTCTTGTCCTTGCATTCCCCGTCTTTGAAGAAAAGCACTGTCGGGATGTTGCGTACGCGGAACTGGGATGCGATCTGGTCGTTCTCGTCGATGTTGAGCTTGCCGATGATGGCCTGGTCGCCATACTTCTCTGCGAGTTCCTCCACTACGGGGCCGAGCTTGATGCAGGGACCGCACCATGTGGCCCAGAAATCGATCACTACTGCTTTGCCGGTGGCTATCGCCTCCTGGGCTGTCTGGTCTGTAAACTGTTGTGCCATGTCTATTATTATTTTAAGATTTCACGAATTTGGGTTCAAATTTAGATGTTAATTGCGAGATATGCAAATATTATCGCATTTCTTTGGCGTCGGTCACTTTGAAGGGCACGTTCCATCCCTCCAGCAGCTTCACCATTTTCTTATTGACATTCACCTTCTTACGGGTATGTAGCTTGATTCTCTGACGTGTCGCCGGGTCGTTGACCACAACGTAGAGGTCGCCGGGTCGTTCTTTCCCGTCGAGCTCGTGGAGGCTCTTGAAGAACTCCGCATTGTCGAAGTCGCGGTCGATGAAGAGCGTCAACTCGTTGGCCACTCTTCCCGTTATGGTGTCGAGTGTCGTGGCCTCCTCGATGTTCATCTCCATGCGGCCGTTGGCGAAGCGCGGGGGCGCGATGCGTATCTTCATGTAGGCGAAATCGCCCGGCTGGTATCTGCTGCGCGTCATCTCGAAGTTCTTGCGGAAGAGCATTATCTCGGCGGTGCCGGAGAAATCCTCCAGCGTCATCACCCCGTAGGGATTGCCGTTGCGGTCATTGCGTATGGTATAGGCTGTCACCATACCGCCTATCGTCAGCACGCTCCCGGCGATGTCGCGCTTCTCCTTGAATTCCGAGCACGGACAGTTGCAATGGTGGGTCAGCTCCATATAGTAGGGGTCGAGAGGATGGGCCGAGATATAGATGGCCACCATCTTCTTCTCCTCGTCGAGTCGCTTGATGTTCGACCACGGCGTCACTTTCGGAAACGGCGGCTTCGCGGTCTCCAGCGGTTCCATGTCGCCGAAGAGCGAAGCCTGGAGTGAGTTCTTGTCGCTCTGTATCGTCTGCCCGTATTTCACGAGCTGGTCGGTGTAGGTGCTGTCGAACATCGGCTCCACAAACATCTCCCTCATCATCCCGAAGCTGTCGAAGGTGCCGGCCAGGGCGAGGTTCTCTATGGTGCCACGGTTGCAGTTGGCGAGGTTCACCCTCTCCACGAAATCATAGATGTCGCGGTAGGGGCCGTTCTTCTCCCGCTCCTCGATGATGGCCTTCACGGCGTTGGAGCCCACGCCCTTGACGGCACCCAGTCCGAAGCGGATGGCGCCGTCGCTGGTGACGCCGAATTTCTCCACCGACTCGTTGATGTCGGGTCCCTTCACCTCGATGCCCATGCGGATACACTCGTCCATGAATTTCTTCAGCTTGTCGGCGGCGCTCAGGTTACGGCTCAACACTCCCGCCATGTATTCGGCCGGGTAGTTGGCTTTCAGATAGGCGGTCTGGTAGGCTACCCATGTATAGCAGGTGGCGTGGCTCTTGTTGAAGGCATAGGAGGCGAATTTCTCCCAGTCGGCCCATATCTTCTCGAGCACCTTCTCCTCGTGGCCGTTCTTCATCCCCTCGCTCATGAATTTCACCTTGAGCTTCGCCATTTTGTCGATCTGCTTCTTACCCATGGCTTTGCGGAGCATGTCGCTTTCGCCTCGCGTGAAGTTGGAGAGGAGGCGCGAAAGGAGCATCACCTGCTCCTGATAGACCGTTATGCCGTAGGTCTCCTCCAGATACTTCTTCATTATGGGTATGTCGTAGGTGATTGGCTCCTCGCCGTGCTTTCGTGCTATAAAGGAGGGTATGTAGTCCATAGGTCCCGGGCGGTAGAGGGCGTTCATGGCTATGAGGTCCTCGAATTTGCTCGGCTTGAGCTTGCGTAGCGAGTTCTGCATTCCCTCCGACTCAAACTGGAATGTGGAGGTAGTGTGTCCGTCGCAGTAGAGCTTGAAGGTCGCCGGGTCGTCGAGCGGTATGTGGTCGATGTCGAGGTCTATGCCGCGGTGGCGCTTGATGTTCTCGAGTGCCTCCTTTATTATGGAGAGGGTCTTGAGGCCGAGGAAGTCCATCTTTATAAGGCCCGTCTCCTCGATCACGCTTCCCTCGTATTGCGTGGATATCACCTTCGAGCCGTCGGTGTCGGTGGCCATGGAGATCGGCACCCAGTCGGTGATGTCGTCGCGGCAGATGATCACGCCGCAGGCATGGATGCCTGTGCCGCGCACATTCCCTTCAAGCTGTCCGGCATAGTTCATCACCTCCCTGATCTTGGGGTCGGCACTCTCCACCTCCGCCTTGAATTCCGGCACGTATTTCGTGCAGTTGGCGAAGTTGATCGCCGGGTTCTTGCCGTTCACCTCTGGCAGCCTCGCCGGCACGAGCTTTGCCAGACGGTTCGACTCCGAGAGGGGCAGCTCCATCACTTTAGCCATATCCTTGATGGCCGATTTGGTGGCCATGGTCTGATAGGTGATGATGTGGGCCACTTTCTCCTCGCCATATTTGCCGGTGACGTATTTCAATACCTCATATCGGCCGTCGTCGTCGAAGTCCACGTCGATATCGGGGAGCGATATACGGTCGGGGTTGAGGAATCGCTCGAAAAGGAGGTCGTATTTGATGGGATCCACCTGGGTGATGCCGAGGCAATAGGCCGCCGCCGAGCCGGCGGCGGAGCCACGTCCAGGCCCTACGCTGACGCCCAGTTGCTTGCGTGCCACGTTGATGAAGTCCTGCACGATGAGGAAGTATCCCGGGAAGCCCATGGTCTTCATTATATACAGCTCGAATTTCAGACGCTCCTTGATATCCTCCGGCAGCGGGTCGCCGTATCGCTCCCTGGCGCCGGCCCATGTGAGCTGCTCGAGGTAGTCGGCCTCGAACTTTATGCGGTAGAGCTTGTCGTAGCCGCCGAGCCTGTCGATCTTCTTCTGCGCCTCCTCCTGGCTCAGCACCACATTGCCGTTCTCGTCGCGGGTGAACTCGTCGAAGAGTTCCTGATGGGTGATGCGTTTGCGGTATTCCTCCTCGCTGCCGAACTCGTCGGGTATCCGGAAGTTGGGCATGATGGGGGCGTGGTCGATGGTGTAGAACTCCACCTTGTCGAGTATCTCCATGCTGTTGGCTAGCGCCTCCGGCACATCGGAGAATATCTTCTCCATCTGCTCCCCGCTCTTGAGCCATTCCTGCTTGGTGTAGTGTACGCGCGGCTCGTAGAAGCTCTTGTTCATTGAGATGCAGATAAGTCGGTCGTGGGCCTCTCCGTCATCCTCTTTCACGAAATGCACGTCGTTGGTGGCCACGGTCTTTATATTGTGTCGCTTCGCGATGTCGAGGAGCACCTCGTTGACCTTTATCTGTTCCTCGTAGACTTCCTTGTTGGCGTTCTCCTTGAAGGTCTGGTGGCGCTGGAGCTCCAGATAATAGTCGTCGCCAAACACCTTCTTATACCATAGCGCCCTTTCCTCGGCCTCCTCCGGAGTGCCCTGGAGTATCATCTGCGGCACTTCGCCGCCGAGGCACGCCGAACAGACTATCAGCCCCTCGTGGTGGGTCTCCAGCTCGTGGTGGTCGGTGCGCGGCTTATAGTAGAATCCCTCGCTCCATGCCTTGCTCACGAGCTTTATCAGGTTGTGGTAGCCGGTCTGGTTCTTGGCCAGCACTATCAGGTGGTAGCCGTTGTCTCGTTTGTCCTTCTTGTCGGTGAGCCGGTCTTTTGCCACATACATCTCGCAGCCGAGTATGGGCTTGAACTTCTCTCCCTCTGGGCGGTCGGCGTTCTTCTTGGCGACGTAGTTGTAGAATTCCTTGATGCCGAACATATTGCCGTGGTCGGTGAGGGCGAGGCCTCGCATGCCGAGCTCGATAGCTCTGTCCACAAGCCCTTTGACCGACGCCTTGCCGTCGAGCAGACTGTATTGTGAGTGTACGTGGAGATGGGTGAATGGGGTAGGGGTGTCCATGATATCCGGTGTTACTTTCTTGCAAAGTTACAAAATCATCCGCTAATATCCAATCGCATTTTCCGATGATATCTGGCATGTTTAGGGGGCGTTTATTTGCGAATTGTCGTTTTTATGATTAAATTTGTGGCCTCTATAACCGAAATCTACAACCATGAACAAAATAATAACCGAAATAACGCCCTTGTCGGAAAAAGATGTCTTTTATCTCGTCGACCATAGCACATGACATTTTTATGTAGGTTTAGGCGCCTCGTTTTTAACATTTGCCCAGAGGTCATGAAGCAGGTTGACATATCCATATCGGAAAATGCTCATGCGTTGGACATTTCTGTTTTTCATCAGAGGAATTGGCAGTGACTCGATTTTGACAAGTCCCTCGATGAATGCGGCGGCGAATGCAATCATCAATAGCGTAAGCATATTCTGAAAACGTGTCGCATTGAGATGCGCATCCTCCATATTGAATCCGGCTGTCTTCAGACCCCGGAAGGCAGTTTCAAGAGACCAGCGTTTGCGATACAGTGTCTCGGTATAGTAGCACCCCAGTGGAGAAGCGATTATTATGAGGGATTCCTCACCGCCTCTGCCCATGCGCCGTGTGGCATATATACGTACCCTTGTGTTCTTGCGCATCAGCCATACATCGTGCAGCACAACCGACTCACCGAGTTTAAGCGAGGCCAGCACATCGCGTAATTTACGACCTTCCCTTTCACCCTCCTTTCTGAGATACAGATTCTCCCGCAAGCGCAGGCAGTATCGTATATGGTTTATCTGCAACCATTTGATAAAATCAGAATTGCCGAACTCACGGTCTGCGGGCAGACATCCTATTCTCTCGCGGCCAACCAGGGAGACGACTCTTTCCATAATGCCGATCTCTTCGACGAAACTTGTGATGTCATGGCCCGGAAGGAACGTGAAGCATATCGGAAGCGATATGCCATTGAAACAGATTCCGACGGCAAGGACATACCTTGTCTACGCGCTGCCTCTTCACCCGGATATCCGGTTCCTCCGTAACCCCCGTACCTTCCGCATCTACATGTTTCTGGCAATACTGGCCGTGGCGGCCACATATTTCGGAGTCAATTTCCTGCCTTCGCTCCATTCATACAGCTGAAATCCATATAATCGATTCATATCCCGCGGTATTACAGCAACAGGGAGCGCCATGGCAGACGTTCCCTGTTGTCTATTGTGACAGATTCTGTTTTTATTTTGCCTCGAGGCGAAGCACGCGTGAGGAATAGTCGACCTTCTTGCCCCAGTCGAGGTTGTGCTCCGATGGAATCTCGAGCCCGTTGTTCATCAGGAAGCGCCCCGTGAATTCCTTACCCTCGTAGGGGAGGGGAGTCTTGTCGATGCGGTTGAGCTCCGTCACGACATATTTCCTGTCGGGATCAAGACCGGCCATCTTCACCCTCGGCAGCTGCTGGCCTATGAAGGTCTCGGTCTTCCACCAATAGAAGACGGCGTCGTTCTTGTCGGGCGATACATACATCATCGAGGCGGCTCCTTTATGGTCGTAGGGGGAGAGGAGTCGGTAGATGTCGCCCTGCTGCACCACCGGGCGGATCTTCTTGTAGTTCTCGATGGCCTGATGCGCGAATTCCTTCTCCTCCTCCGTCATGTTCTTGGGCTGTATCTCCATGCCGAGACGTCCCGACATGGCCACGTCGGTGCGGTATTTGAGCGGTATCGTGCGGAAAGTCTGATGGTTGGGGGCAGCGCTGATGTGTGAGCCCATGGCCACCGCCGGGAAGAAGTAGCTCGTGCCCCACTGCATGTAGACGCGCTGTAGGGCATCCGTGTTGTCGCTCACCCAGAACTCGTCAAACCAGGGTAGCACCCCGTAGTTGGCGCGGCCGCCGCCGCTGGCGCACGCCTGGATTATCACGTCGGGATATTTGGCGCGGATGCGGTCGAGCGTCTTCGCGAAGCCCTCGTGATAGGCGTGGTAGAGGTGGCTCTGGCGGTCGTTCTTAAGATATTGCGAGCCATGTTCCATGATCGCGGCGTTGGCGTCCCATTTGATATATGCGATCTCAGGATGCTTCGTAAGCAGTGTGTCCACAACATTGAAGACGAGGTCCTGCACCTTCGGATTGCTCATGTCGAGCACGAGCTGCGTGCCGCCGCGTCCCTTCCTCGGCTCCCTGCCCGGCGCCTTGATCACGTATTCCGGATGCTGCTCGTATAGCTCCGAAATGCTGTTGGTCATCTCCGGCTCGATCCAGAGCCCGAACCTGATATTGTGGCGCTTCGCCGACTCGATGAGCGCGTCGATGCCGCCGGGGAGCTTGTTGGTATCCACTGTCCAGTCGCCCAGCGATGTGGAGTCGTTGTTGCGCGGATACTTCACGCCAAACCATCCGTCGTCCATCACGAAGAGCTCGCCTCCCATATCGGAGATGTCCTTCATCATGGCTTCCATCCCCTCCTCGTTGATGTCGAAGTAGACCCCTTCCCAGCTGTTGAGAAGTATGGGACGTGTCTGGGTGCCGTGGGCTATCCTGTGTTTCCTTGCCCAGCTGTGGAAGTTGCGGCTGGCGCCGCTGAGACCCTCGTCGGAAAAGGTGAGCGCCAGAGGAGGCGTGGTGAACGTGTCTCCCTTCTCCAGCACATACTCGGAGTTATCGGGATTGATGCCCGCGAAGACATGGTGGTAGATGCCGGCGTCGGTGTCGAGGCGCAGCTCATAGTTGCCGCTGTATTCAAGCGCGGCGCCTATCACGCGCCCCTCGTTCTCCCTTGGCTTTCCGTCGAGCGAGAGCATGATCTCCGAATGCGCGGTGTGGGAGTTGCGCACGCCGTCCTTGTTCTTGATCACCTTCATGCCGTGAAGTAGGGGGGCCTGCTCCACGCGTCCCTCGTTGGCCCAGCCGCCGTATAGGCTCGACAGCCACACGTCGCCGTATCTCACCGGCAGATAGCCGGAGTCGAACCTCCGGAGCTTCACGGCGCCCTTCTCGCCGTTGACGGTCTCGGTCCAGGTCTCTATCACGTTGTCGCCGTCGTAGGTGCGGTAGTTCACCTTGATGGTCAGGGGATACACCCTGTCTTTCATCGTCACGGTGGTCAGCGTGCCGTCGGGTAGCCGTTTTGTCTCGCTGGAGTCCACCGCCAGATCGAGCGTCATGTTGCCGTCGGCGTGGGTCAGTGCTACTGCGGCCTCGTTCTCGGGATAGAGGCCGTAAGCCGGGAGGATGTCGAGAGGGTCGCCTCCTGCGTCGGTGAGGGTGGAGAGGTCGGCTTCAGAGAGGCTCTTTCCGTAATAGAGGAGCTTCCCCTTCTCTCCTTTGGTAGCGTCTACCACCAATGAGGTCTCTGGGGTGGATACATGCAGGATCTCCGCGCCTGCCGGACATGGCGTCCCGCTGAGCACCGCCGCAATCGCCAATGGAATGCAAACTTTCATGTGTCGTATATTTATATGGGTTTTCAAATCTGGGAATAAAGTTAGTCTTTTTATTTCAACTGTGCAACATGCGTTTTCGCTCACGGATGATAACGGCAATCGCATACCGGTGATATTCCTCCCTTGACACTAGTACACAGGCGGTTGGTTCTTCCGGGGCACTCCCAACACCACTCCCGAGCAATACCGTATCCTCTGGAGGTTCTCTGCCGCTTACCGCACTACGGGCAATCCCGAGTATGAGGAGGCCGCCATGCGTGCCCGCGACTATCTGCTCTCGCATTTCGTCGACGGGGAGTTTGGCGGCGTCTTCTGGTCGTTCACTCCGCAGGGTGAGCCGTTCGACACCAAGAAGCAGTTCTACGCCATCGCCTTCGCCATCTACGGACTTGCGGAGCATTTCCGCGCCACCGTCAACCGCCGCGACGACAAGGCCGGCTTCAGGAAATGCCCCTACCATAACTCCCGCATGCACATCGAAGCCCTCTCCCTCCTCCAGCCCTGACGCCCCTCCGGTCTTGACGCCTTCGAGTCCTGACACGCCTCTCCGGGCATGACACCAATTCAATCCAGACGGCCCTCTTTCATCCGCCCCTTCTCCCTCCAACCGCTTGCTTACAAATCTTTTCTGTCCTTAACCCTCATTATTCAGGCGCCTATTCGCGACACTGATGTTAATGAATGTTAATATAGAGCATTCTATTACCAAAAGTCAACCATCCTATTCCCAAAATCGTTATATTTGCAGGAGATTAATATTTGTAATCATAATTCTTGTTATTATGGCCGTCACTCCTCAGAATCAACCGTATCAATCACCGACTCCCGGGGAGATAACCCTTATGGCGTTTGCTCCCAACAATGGGACTTCCCCCATGTCCGACACACTCTGTCAGGAGCTTAAGGACTGCGGGTTCAATTCCGCAGCTGTCGAGACCACCCAGCTAAATGCCGGTCCTACGATAACCAATTGTCAGAATCATGGAATAAAGCCATTGCTCCATGTCGCAGGGATGGAGGATTCTGTCGCCACATGCCAGCCTTACGTGAACCACCCAATACGGAGGCACGTGCAAGTTGAAAGGAGCATTCGGCCCTCTGAAGGGAATCACTTCTGGAAGCGCAGGCGTCCTGCTGTCGCATCTCTGCAAGGAGGGTGTCGATTATCTCGTAATCGTCAACCATCCCGGAGCCCCAGGGCAGTCGCTGACACTTGAGTTCAGCGATTACTGGCAGGTCGTGCAGACGGTGCTCTCCTCATCCGGATTCCCCATGGGGAATCCGGTATCCCAGTCCACCCTCTCGCTGAACCTTCAGCCCGGCGGCTTCCTTATTTTCAGTTGGTCATGAACATTACCGATTATATACGGGCTATACATCACACCTCCACACTACACTTGTACAAACTCGCTCTGGATATGTTAATAATCAGTTTTTTGTATATATCTGTAATAACAGAACCGTCTTTCGATTAGACTCATTATATTCGCAACCAAATAATCAATCATTTATAACATTTATGGCATCAACAGTTCGAAATCAGCCGTATGTATCTCCGACACCGGGAGAAATCACCGTTGTGGCCTCTGGAATCGTACCTGATGGTACTTATACGATAGATGAAAGTGTATTTCAGGAAATCAGGGATTGTAACTTCAACGCCATCTCTTTATTGGGAAGCACTAAACCAGATATGAGCAATGAAGTGAAGAAATCCATTTGTTTCGCTCTTAAACATGACCTCAATATATTATTAGCCGGCTATTATCTGAATCTGCATGACAATGGCCAGCCTGATCTTGGATTGCCTAAAGCAAAGGCATACATTGACCTGTATAAAGGGAAAGTCGGCAATGAATGCGAAGACGAAAGCGTGAGAGGGAAGGATTATGTGGCTGGATGGCAACTGAAGGATGAGCCGTCATTAGATCAGCTAAATGACCGCACATCAGGCAAGCTGAATCTTAGAAACATAGTTGACTATATAAGAAACGCCGGAGATACGCGACCTATACAGATCAATCTTCTCGGTGACCTGGATAATCCGGCAGACAAAAACGATAAGACATATTACGACAAGTATCTGGACGCTTTCAATACCTTGGGTATTTTCAAAAGGAACAATCAGGAGACCCGGGAACTGCCCCTATGGTCATACGATCTATATCCCATCACGCAGAAATCCTGCCTGATCAACGAAACATGTAATCTTGAAACCAACTGTGAACTGTCGATCAACTACTCACAGTTCTACAAAGACCTCGCCAATTTCAGTAAAAGGGCAAAAGACTGCGGCGGAGTATTCTGGGCCCATGTCCAAAGCATGGAATACATCAACGGAACAACGCTGCACCCTGCAGCTCTTGAGTCGTACATGCGTTTCGAGGCCTTCTCCGCGCTCGCCCACGGAGCACAGGGTATCATCTACTGGGCCTACATGCAACATGAAAATAACGATAAGGAAACCTATCCTTCAGCCCTTATCGACAGGCATCGCAACAAGTTCCCGGCGTGGTATTTTGCCCGGCGCGTGAACGCTGAAATCCAAAAATACAGGAATATCTTTGTCGGCTCCAAACTTGTGGTGGCTGCCCATGTCGGAGAAATATACGAAGGCTGTCGAGTCATAACGGCTACATTCGGACCACTATACAATCTCAAAGCCTCCGGAAAAGGCTTTTTGGTCAGTCAGATTCAAAAAACGGGACACACCTATGTGATATTTGTGAGCCATGATGTGGAGAATTATCAAACCATATCTGTTTCCTTTACGGCCGGCGTAAAGGTAATGGAAATGACTCCAACAACGTCGCATGGGAAGCCTCTGACAGAATATCTGGCCACCAATGTTCCACACACCAGGACACTGATACCCGGTGGATATATCATATTAGACTGCAAATAAAGTTAAAACTAAATATAACAGTAATTATCATGAAAACGAGATATGTATCACTGATGGCCATGCTGTCGATGTTCGCGGCATTGATACTTCCGGCTGTGGCTCAGGACCGGAAAGCCGGATTTGACTTCAATGATGATGGCCGGGAAGTGTTTTTCATCGACAGTATCTGGTATCATCTCGATTCAATACACATGAAGGCGGCAGTATGCAACCGGTCTTATTGGTGGGAGGATCCAAATTATCCGGAATGGAGGAAAGAGATGGTGATTCCATCCACCGTAATGCACAATGGGCAGGAATACACCGTCAACGAAATCGAGAAATACGCATTCCAGTACGAAGCATTCGAGACACTTTCCTTACCATCAACATTGACAATAATGGATAACAGTGAGGTATGTTCACTGACGAACCTCATATCCATAACTATTGATGACAACAATCCAAAGTTTAAGGCAGTGGATGGTGTGCTATACAACAAGGAAATGACAAGCATGCTCTGTTATCCAAAAGGGAAATGGGATGCCGGAATCGTGATTCCGGAAGGCGTGGAGAGGCTTGAGAATAATTTATTCATAGCCGGGAGATATGATAAAGATGACTCTAATGCAAAACACTATAATATCTCATTTCCCACCACTCTGAAATCTATTGGAGGAGGGTGCTTTAATAAATTCAGAGCGAAAAGTTTCAAGCTACCAGATGGATTGGAAAGTATAGAGAGCTGGGCGTTTGAGTCCGCCTCAAGCGAAGACTCCACATTAGTGATTCCTTCCACCGTCTCATGGATAGGTAGGAATGGTTTCGATGGTGCCCGGTTCAAGAGAATAACGCTTCCGGATGGATTGGAAATAATCAACGATTATACATTTAACGGATGTCCTCTTGAAGAGATGACTCTTCCCTCCACTGTAAAAGAAATCGGTGAACGGGCATTTGAATATACAAGGTCCTTGAAATGCATCGAGTTCCCTGAAGGTATAGAGAAAATAGGCATCGAGGCATTCAGGCAGAGCGGTCTCAAGTCAGTTGCAATCAGACTGAATATCGAGAGACTGGATGATGATGTCTTCTCATACTGCGACAGTCTCCGGCAAGTCGTGATCGGTGAGGATGTCTTCTCAATAAAGGAGGCATTTACCGGTTGTGCCGCCCTTCGGGATATCTACTGCGAGGGGATGACACCGCCGCGAATAATATCGGAATATCCTTTAGGAGTATGGAAAAGAAACTATATTCACGGAGATCCATTACCGGTATTCACAGGAGCGACGGTGCATGTGCGGCCCGGGGCAGCGAAAAACTATTCAGGAACGCGCTGGAAGGAGATCGGCCCGATTGGGGAGGACCTCACCGACGGCGTCAGTGATATATATGATGACACGATCATCAGGGATGACGAGCTCTGCGATGCATATTCCCTCTCCGGCGCTAAGGTCGCCTACGGGCTGCGTTCCGGTGAAGTCAGCAACGCTTTGCCGAAGGGCTTCTACATAATCCGCACTTCCTCCGGCAAATCTGCCAAGATCGCCATCGATTAGAAGATACCGGCCAATGTAGGGCTGTACCCTGGTGCAGCCGCTCTCGCCGCATCCTCCTTCCGTAATGTGTGGCCGCGCCCACCGCTTCCGTCTCTCTCGTGACTTTAATGTTAATAAATATTAATACATGGCATTATATCACTAAAAGTCAACCATCCAATTTCCAGAATCGTTATATTTGCAGGAGATTAATATTTGTAATCATAATTCTTATTATTATGGCCGTCACTCCTCAGAATCAACCGTATCAATCGCCGACACCCGGTGAGATAACGCTCTTTGCGAGTGGAATAGTGGCCGACATGGTCTTTCTCATAGATTAGGAAATATTCAGCGAGCTTCTGGCCTGCAATTTCAACACGGCTTCCGTTACATGTACAATTGATATGGACGACCGGAGAAAACTCGCTCAGGATTCACTTAAGAATGCAAAATCAGCCGGTGTCAAAATCATCGCAGGCAACTACTTCTTCAATCTCGGAGATCCACCGAACAATATCACAACTGATAAGTGTCTTGACTGGGCAAAGAAATTCTACGATGTATTCAAGGCTGTCAACCCAAACGATGTAGATACGTTGGCTAACGACATCATTAAGGGATGGTGTATGAAAGACGAGCCGACATACGAACAGATGACAGACAGCTCTCCGAATGCATATAACCTTCGAACGATGGTCAACTACATGATTGACAACGACAATACACGCCCGATTCAGATAAACCTTGTCGGAGGCAAATCCTATAAACATATGGGTGACCATTCTTTCGAATCATATCTGAATGCCTTTCAGGACTACGGACTGAATCTCTGGTCGTATGACCTGTATCCGATTACAGAGAAATCGTGCCTCATATCCTCGTCTTGCACATTGGAAGATAACTGCATGCTTGAGGTCAAGTATGACGGGTTTTACGGTGATCTGGAGATTTTCAGTAAACGCGCCAGAGACAACGGTGGAGTGTTCTGGTCTTGTATCCAGACGATGGAGTTTATCAGTACGACCAATGAATGGCATCCTGCCGCAACGGAAGCATCATTGAGATTCTGGATATTCTCGACGCTTGCTTTCGGAGCACAGGGTATAGTATACTGGACCTACCTCCAGCGAGCCGACTCGGGAGGAGAGATATATCTTTCTGCACTCATCGACCGGCACCGTCAGAAAACGCCGGCATGGTATTATGCCCAGCGTGTGAACGCCGAGGTTCGGAGATATAAAGAGGTTTTCGTTAATTGTCAGCTAAAGGGATACTGGCATGTGAAGGAGATTTATGCGGGATGCCCGACCTCTATTCCGACTGGGAGTCCGTTAATTAGTGCTTCTGTCGAAGACAGCAGCGCGGGATGTCTGATATCCCTTCTACAAAAGGGTACACATAGGTATCTGGTGGTAGTGAGCCATGATATTGAGAATTATCAGACGGTCACGCTCACGTTCCGTTCAGGCGTAAGGGTGAAATTTCTGACTCCCAGCAAATCGGGAGGAGAGGGAGACAGCACGTTCAGGACTCCGGTCGGGAGCGTTTCGAGGGAGTTGATTCCCGGCGGCTACATCATAATGGAATATGCATGACAATGAACCTACAATAGAACTGACTTCTACAACATCATGAAACGGATTATAATTGTTCTTGCGGCCGCCCTGTCGATTGTTATGGTGGCGCAGAAGCCGGCTGATATGGTCGAGATCGACGATATGTGGTACGAGCTCGACAAAAAGAATAAGACTGCGATGCTCACGACACCGATGCCTGAACCACCGAACTACTCCCCGTATTACGGCGGCGATGTGGCCATACCTCCGACAGTAGAATATGAGGGCATCAAGTACAGCGTCACCTCGATAGGGCCGAGGACATTCTATGCCGCCTGGACCACGACACTTCACCTCCCTGCTACTGTGACAAAGGCCTACGAGAAATCCTTTGAGGGCATGGTAGGCCTCCGAGGCGTATCGGTCGATGGAGACAATCCTGCTTTCACGGCCATTGACAGTGTGCTTTACTCGCGCGACATGAAGGTGCTCTGGGTTTTCCCACGCTATCGGGCATGGGAAGACTGGCCCGAGACGATGAAATTTGAGGAATATGTGATACCGGAGGGGGTTGAGGAAATTTATGCCAGTTTTTTCTGCACAGGTCTTAAACGGCTGTTTCTTCCGCGCACTCTTAAAAAAGCAGGAGACTGGGCTTTCGACTGCGAGACCCTGACTGAGATTGTGCTGCCGGAGTCCATGGAATATCTGGGAGACCACTGTTTTAACGGCACAAAAATACAATCAGACCTGCATGTCCCGGAGAGCGTCACACATATCGGAATAGATTGCTTCAGCGGTACGTGTTTCACATCGATCAATATACCCCAGCACTTCACTTATGTGGGTGAAGGATGGTTCAGCAATAACGCATTTCTCGAGACCGTCGAGCTCCATGAGGGCATCACTAAAATATGCTCGAATGCGTTTGAGCATTCCGTGAGCCGACTTGAGCTGCCGGAAAGTCTTGTAGAGCTTGAGGAGTGTGCTTTTGAAGGGTGCGAGGTGCAGACTATGGAGCTTCCTGACGGTCTCACGGAGCTTCCAGATGATTCCTTCAGCTACTCAGATATCGTTCATGTGTATCTCGGTAATGGAATAGAGCGGATCGGAGGTGCTTTCAAACGATGTGAAAAACTCACAGACATCTATTCTCCGCGTGAGATGCCTCCGACAGTAGATGCATACAATCCCATGAATCTTGACAACGATAGGTGCAGGAAGCTTGGCAAGGTCAACGTGCATGTTCGTCCCGGCTGTGCCCAGACATATCTGGATTCACCATGGAGGAAGGTGGGCCCGATTATCGAGGACCTGCCTGACGGAGTCGATGAGATAGTTGATGACACGGCCATCAGGGATGACGAGCTCTGCGAAGCATATTCGCTATCCGGCGTAGCAGTCGCCAGCCGGCTGCATTTCGGCGAAGTCGCCACCACTCTGCCGAAAGGACTCTATATCATCCGTACCGCTTCCGGCAAATCCGCCAAGCTCGCCATCGATTAGAAGATACCGGCCAATGTAGGGCTGCACCCTGGTGCAGCCGCGGCCGTCACGTCCACTGCTTCCGTCACTCCGCTCGATGTAGCCGAGTCAGCCGTCGCGCCATCATATTAAGATTTTTAATCTGAAAAATTTTGCCAATCAGATTAAAAATCTTAATTTTGCATAAAATATCTCGATATTTTTTAAAACGACAATAAATCAACCATTTATAAATCATACAACGGACATGAAAAAGCACAATTTCTATGCCGGCCCCAGCATCCTCAGCCAGTACACAATCGATGAGACTGCTAAGGCTATCCGCGACTTCGCCGGCACAGGACTCTCAATCCTTGAAATCTCCCACCGCTCCAAAGAGTTTCAGGCTGTGGTCGACGAGGCCGTGGCCCTCTTCAAAGAGCTCCTCGAAATCCCCGAGGGATACCACGTGCTCTTCCTCGGCGGCGGCGCAAGCACTCAGTTCTATATGGTGCCCTTCAACATGCTCGAGAAGAAAGCCGCTTATGTCAACACCGGCACATGGGCTACCAACGCCATCAAGGCCGCCCGCTTCTTCGGCGACGTTGACGTGCTCGCAAGCTCCGAGGAGTTCAACTTCAACTACATCCCCAAGGTAGGCAAGGACTACACAATCCCCACCGACTGCGACTATTTCCACTTCACATCCAACAATACGATCTACGGCACAGAGCTCCGCGTGGATCCCGATTGCCCCATCCCCATGGTGGCCGACATGAGCTCCGACATCTTCTCCCGCCCCGTCGACGTCTCCAAGTACGCCCTTATATATGGTGGCGCTCAGAAGAACCTCGCACCTGCCGGCGTGACTTTCGTTGTAGTTAAGGAAGACGCCCTCGGCCACGTCACAAGGGCTCTCCCCGCAATGATCGACTACCGCACACACATCAAGAAGGGCTCCATGTACAACACTCCTCCTGTACTCCCCATCTACTCCGCACTCATGACTCTGCGCTACTACAAGCAGATCGGCGGTATCAAGGCCATGGAGAAGCTCGACATGGAGAAGGCTGCCCGTCTCTACGAGGAGATCGACCGCAACAAGCTCTTCAAGGGCACAGTCGCTACAGAAGACCGCTCCATCATGAACGTATGCTTCGTGATGAATCCCGAGTATGTCGACCTCGAGAAGGAGTTCTCGGAGTTCGCTGCCTCCAAGGGCATGGTCGGCATCAAGGGCCACCGTTCCGTCGGCGGCTTCCGTGCTTCCCTCTACAACGCACTACCCATGGAGAGCGTAGAGGCTCTCGTGGCTGTCATGAAGGAATTCGAGGCTAAACACTAATCGTGAAACCAAATCAGCCAGACAAAGTCATGAAGATTCTCGTTTTCACTGAAAAGCCTTTCGCGCAGAACGCCGTCAAGGCTATTTCCGATGTGGTCAACGCTTCCGGCAACGACCTCGAAATCGTAGAACGCGGCACACGCGCCGACCTCCTCAACGCCGTGAAAGACGCCAACGGCCTTATCGTGAGAAGCGACGTCATCGATGAGGAAGTGATGCGCAACGCTCCCGAGCTCAAGGTGATCGTCCGCGCCGGCGCCGGCTACGACAATATCGACCTCAAGGCCGCTACTGAGCACGGCATCTGCGTGATGAACACTCCCGGCCAGAACTCCAACGCCGTTGCCGAGCTCGTGTTCGGCATGATCGTGATGATGTGCCGCAACCAGTATAACGGCACCTCCGGCAGCGAGCTTAAGGGCAAGTCGCTCGGCATCTACGCTTTCGGTCAGGTGGGCCGCAACGTGGCCCGTATCGCCAAGGGCTTCGACATGAAGGTGGAGGCTCTCGACGTCTTCGTTGCCGACGAGGTGATGGAGGTTGCCGGCGTTAAGCCCTGCCACGACGTCAACGAGCTGTTCTCCCAGAACAACTTCGTGTCGCTCCATATCCCCGCCACTCCCCAGACACGCGGCTCGATCGGCTACGACCTCGTGATGCGTATGCCTCAGAAGGGCGTGCTCATCAACACTGCCCGCAAGGAAGTGATTGATGAGGACGGTCTGATCCGCGCCCTCGAGGAGCGTCCCGACCTCCGCTACGTCTCCGACATCAAGCCTGACAAGGCCGCTGAGTTCATGGAGAAGTTTGCCGACCGCGTGTTCTTCACTCCCAAGAAGATGGGTGCCCAGACCGCCGAGGCCAACTACAACGCAGGTGTGGCCGCCGCCGAGCAAGTGATCGCCTACCTCAAGGACGGATGGAACAAATTCCAGGTCAACAAATAAATACATTCTTCATAGACGGATTATGGGAGCTCTCGGGTTCCCATAATCTTTTTATATATACTTGAGATGAACGATAACGACAAGGAGATGCTTCCGCTCGTCGATGCCGCGGGCCACGTAGTAGGTAAGGCCTCGAGAGGGGAGTGCCACGGCGGGTCGATGCTGCTTCACCCGGTGGTGCATCTACATCTCTTCGACCCCAAAGGGAGGCTATGGCTTCAGCGGCGTCCGCTATGGAAGTCTATACAGCCCGGCAAGTGGGATACTGCGGTAGGCGGCCATATCGATTATGGCGAGAAGCTCTGGGATGCGCTACACCGAGAGACGCGTGAGGAGATCGGTCTCTCCTCGCTTGCTCCGGTAAAGATCACGAGCTATGAGTTTCAGTCGGCTGTGGAGCGTGAGCTTGTGAATGTCTTTTTCGCCATGTCGTCGCAGGAGCCTGTGCCGTCGAAAGAGCTTGACGGAGGGCGTTTCTGGACTATGAAGGAGATTGACGATGCGCTCGGCACCGGCGTCTTTACCCCTAATTTCGAGAGCGAATATAAGTCGATTGTCAGGCCGGAGGCAAAGGATTTCATCGGCCGCAAGAAGAAGCTCGGCGACACAATCGTGAAAGCCATGCGCTTCGAGATTCTTACTCCAGCACTTCTTTACGATATGCTGAGATGCCGCTCGGAGGTGTTTGTGGTGGAGCAGGATTGCGTATATCAGGATCTTGACGAGGCCGACTTCCTCTCCTGGCATTTCTATATAGAGGTCGATGGGAAAATAGCGGCCTATCTTCGTCTGATCGATCCCGGCGTTCGCCACAAGAGCGCCTCGATAGGACGGGTGCTCACCGTGAATGAGTGGCGTGGCTGTGGCCTGTCGCGACGTCTGCTTGAGGCCGCCATCAGCCAGGCCCGGAGATCCTGTGTCGACAGAATCGAGATCGAGGCGCAGGCTTATCTGAAGGAGTTTTATGAGTCGCTGGGTTTTGTGGCCACTTCCGGCGTCTTTATCTACGAGAGGCGCCCGCACATCAGCATGTGCCTGACCCTCTGACTCATAATCCGACCTGTACAACCATCGTCCCCATCGGCTTGTTGTTAAATGTAAGTAAGTGAAGATTTGATATGACTTTAGAGGAATTACAGAAGCGCCACTCGGTGAGGGCTTATCAGCTGCGCGACATCGACACCGGTGTCGCCAATATGCTGCGCGCCGAGGCCACGATGATCACCACCCATGAGGCCGGACTGAAATTCAGCCTCACTTTCGGCGATGACACACCGTTCAAGGCTTTCAGCCGCAGCTATGGCATTTTCAATAATGTAAGGAATTACCTGACAGTGATAGCCGAGACATCATTTCCCGATGCTCTCGAGCGCGCCGGCTATTTCGCGGAGCAGTTTGTGATGAAGGCTGTGGAAGCCGGTCTTGGCACTTGCTATGTGGGTGGCACCTACGAGTCGTCGAAGCTCCATATCCTTATCCGTCCGGGCGAGGAGCTGTTGTTTCTTGTCGCTTTCGGCTATCCTCTTGAAAAGGAGCGTCTCGTCGGCAGAATGATGGCCAAGCTCGTCCACCGCAACGACCGTCCATGGACTGATTTCTTCGACGGCTCTCCTGAGGAGCTTGACCGGACATTGGCCGAGATGCCCTGGCTGCAGGACGGTCTCGAGGCCGTGGCCTGCGCTCCGTCAGCGCTCAACAAGCGTCCGGTGAGAATCGCAGTAGACCGTTCCGGCGATACGCCGATAGTCACTGCATTCGTAGATACAAAGAATGAGCGAAACCTCATTGATTTAGGTATCGCCAAATACAATTTCGCCTCCGTCTGCGACGGAGACTGGGAATGGGGAAACCATTCCCAATTCTACCGTAACGCAGAGTGAGGTGAATCAATAGGTGTTGGAAGGCGTCAGTCTTCCAGCACTTCTATCTCGACATCGAAATTGTCGAGGAACTGCATGGTGGCCGCGATGTAGTCTTCCATCACGACATCGTCCGTGACAAACGGCACTTCCTTGCGGTAGGCCTCCATCACTTTCTCGATGAGCGGCGATGACTTGAGCGGACGTCTGAAATCGATGCCCTGGGCCGCGTTCATCAGCTCGATGGCCGCGATATATTTCAGGTTGGCGATAATCTTGTGGAGCTTGGTGGCTGCGTTGGCGCCCATCGACACGAGGTCTTCCTGACCGTTGGAGCTTACGATTGAGTCGCACGAGGCCGGCCACGCATACATCTTGTTCTGGCTCACCATCGAAGCGGCCGCATACTGAGGAATCATGAAGCCGGAGTTCAGGCCGGGCTTTGCCACGAGGAACTCGGGGAGTCCGCGATAGCCCATGATCAGCTGGGCCACACGGCGCTCGGAGATGTTGCCCAGCTCATGGAGCGCTACTCCCATGTAGTCGAACACAAGTGCGATCGGCTCGCCGTGGAAGTTGCCACCCGACACCACGAGATCCTCTTCCGGGAACACCGTCGGATTGTCGGTCACGGAGTTGATCTCGATGTGGAGCACTTCCGTCACGTGGCGCATGGCGTCCTTAACGGCGCCGTGTACCTGCGGGATGCACCTGAACGAATAGGGATCCTGCACGTGCTCCTTCTCCCTCTTGATGATCTCGCTCCCTTTGAGGATGCTGCGGAACACCTTGCCTGTCTCGATCTGGCCGGGGTGAGGACGTACGGCCTGGATGCAGTGCCAGAACGGCTCGATACGGCCGTCGAAGGCCTCGAGCGACATGGCGCCGAAGAGGTCGAAGCAGTTCACCAGGTGCCAGCCGTCGATCAGGGCCTTGATGCCGTTGGCGCTCATGAACTGCGTGCCGTTGAGAAGGGCGAGGCCCTCTTTCGATTTCAGCTTGATGGGACGCCAGCCGAAGATGTTGAGAGCCTCCTTGCCTTTGATCTTCTTTCCCTTATACATCACGTAGCCTTCGCCGATCAGGGGGAGGAAGAGGTTGGCCAACGGTGCGAGGTCGCCGGAGGCGCCAAGCGAGCCGCGGTCGAACACCACGGGGAGGATGTCGTTGTTGTAGAAGTCGAGGATTCTCTCCACTGTCTCCACCTGCACGCCGCTGAAGCCCATCGAGAGGGCATGCGCCTTGAGGAGGAGCATCAGTTTCACCACTGTCGGGTCTACCGGAGTGCCGACGCTGCACGAATGGCTCTTCACGAGGTTCTCCTGGAGTGTCGAGAGCTCGTCGCGGGTGATGTGTTTGTTGCAGAGCGAGCCGAAACCGGTGGTCACTCCGTAGATGGGCACTGTGTCTCTGTCGGTCTTCTGGTCGAGATATTCGCGGCAATGCTTGATCTTGTCGATTGCCGACTGGGAGAGCGCCAGCTTTGTGCCGTCGCGCAGTATCCTCTCGATCAGGTCGTAGGTGAGCTGGCTTGAGCCAATCTCATATATTTCGAGTTTTTCCATTTGATAAAATTGTTGTTGTCGCTTTAGTTTGTGTTTCGGATGTTGTCAGGGGTTTTGAGCCACGATGCGTCCGTCGAAGATCGTGGTCTTAACGCAGTTCATGCCCACATAGTAGGGGAGCACATTGTAGTTGTCGCATCCCAGCATCACGAAGTCGCCGCGCTTGCCCGGCTCGATGCTGCCTATCCTGTCGGCCATGCCGAGGGCTGCCGCGCCGTTGAGTGTCAGCGCCGTGATGGTCTCCTCCACGGTCATCTTCATGTAGATGCAGGCGAGGGCTATCGTCAGAGGTATGGAGCCGGAGAAGCAGCTGCCGGGGTTTAGGTCGGTGGCGAGGGCCACGGCGGCGCCCGCCTCGATGAACTTCCTCGCCGGGGCGTAGGGTTCCTTGAGGGCGAAGGCCGTGAGGGGAAGCAGCGTGGCCACCACGCCGGCCTCGGCCATCGCCTTCACTCCCTCGTCGGAGACGTGTAGCAGATGGTCGGCCGAGAGTGCTCCCAGGCTCGCACTGAGCTCGCCGCCTCCGAGGGTCACTATCTCGTCGGCGTGGAGCTTGAGCGAGTAGCCCATGGCTGCCGCAGCTTCGAGAAGCCTGCGTGAGTCTTCCAGCTCGAAGACGTTTTTCTCGCAGAAGACGTCGCAGCATTTCGCCTTCCCCTTGAAGCGGGGCAGCATCTCGTTGATGATGAGGTCGACGTACTCGCCGGTGCGCCCGGCATACTCGCGGGGCACGGCGTGGGCACCTAAGAAGGTGGCCACTACCTCGGCCCGCTGGCCCGTCTTGCAGGCCAGCCTCTCGATGGCGTCGAGCATCTTGAGCTCCGTGTCGCTGTCGAGGCCGTAGCCGCTCTTTGCCTCCACGGTGGTCACGCCCATCTCGCTCATCCTGTCGATAAACCACTGGGCCTTCTCCACAAGCTCGTCTTCCGACGCCTCGCGTGTGGCGTTGACGGTCGACTGTATGCCGCCGCCGCGCTCCATGATGCTCATATACGATTCGCCGCGAAGCCTCCAGCCGAACTCGTCGGGGCGAAAGCCGCCGAAGATCAGGTGGGTGTGTGAGTCCACGAAGCCGGGGAGCAGCACGTTGCCGTGGGCGTCGAGCAGCGTGTAATGTTCGTCGGGGCGTGTGGCCGGACGTCCTTCAGTAGGCCCGGCATATTCGATGATGCCGTCGGTCACGATCACTGTGGCGTCGGCAGTCACCGACAGCTCGCCCATGGCAGCCCCCTTCCGCGCCTTGCGGCCGAGAGGGGTCACCATGGTGGCGTGTTCGATTATAATGTTCTTTCTCATTGTCGCCTGTCGGATTATTTTTCAACCAGGCTGTTGAGGTAGCTCTCGTCGGCGATGAAGGGCTCGGTGATCATGAAGCCATCGCCGGCCATGCTGTCGTTCCATTCCTTCACTGTCGACATTGCGTTCTCGTTGCGGGCCCAAGAGCGGCGAGCCACGCCGCCCATCACGTCCCAGAGCATCGCCTGCTTCAGGATGTTGTCGACCCTCTCCGAGCCGTCGCACACCATGCCGAAGCCGCCGTTGATGGCCTTGCCGATGCCTACGCCGCCGCCGTTGTGGAGCGCCACAAGGCTCATGCCGCGCGCGCAGTTGCCTGCAAAGCACTGCACCGCCATGTCGGCCATCACGTTGGAGCCGTCCTTGATGTTGGAGGTCTCGCGGAAGGGGGAGTCGGTGCCGCTCACGTCATGGTGGTCGCGGCCGAGCATGATCGGGCCTACCTCGCCGTTCCTTACCATCTCGTTAAACTTAAGCGCGATCCTCAGTCTGCCCATGGCGTCCTGGTAGAGGATGCGTGCCTGGGTGCCCACCACGAGGGCGTTCTTCTCGGCGTCGCGGATCCAGTTGTAGTTGTCGCGGTCCTGATAGCGGCGGTTGGGGTCGATGCATTCCATGGCGGCGTGGTCGGTCTTGATGAGGTCTTCGTGCTTGCCGCTGAGGCATACCCAGCGGAAGGGGCCGTAGCCGTAGTCGAAGAGCTTCGGACCCATGATGTCTTCCACGTAGGAAGGCCAGATGAAGCCGTCCTTGTCGTCTTCGCCGTTTTTCGAGATCTCCTTCACGCCGGCGTCGTAGATGGCCTTCATGAACGAGTTGCCGTAGTCGAAGAAATACGTGCCGCGCTCCACGAGCTCTTTGATGGCCCTGTAGTGGCGGCGCAGCGACTCGTCGACGAGCTCCTTGAATTTCTCGGGATCCTCGTGGAGCAGGCGTGTGCGCTCCTCGAATGTGATGCCGGCGGGGCAGTAGCCTCCCTCATACACGGCATGGCACGATGTCTGGTCGCTGAGAAGCTCGATGGGCTTGTCGTTGGCCACGGCATATTCGAGAAGGTCCACCACGTTGCCCCGGTAGGCGATCGATGTGGGCTCCTTGGCCGCCATGGCAGCCTCTGCGAGACGGAATGCCTCCGGGATGCTGTCGGTCACTTCCTTCACCCATCCCTGGCTGCGGCGCGTCTCGATGCGCGAGGGGTCTACCTCGGCGATGATGGCTGCCGCCCCGGCGATCTCGGCCGCCTTGGGTTGGGCGCCGCTCATGCCGCCGAGACCCGACGACACGAAGAGATGTCCCCGCAGGTCACCGTCGTCGGGGATGCCGAGCTTCATGCGGCCCGCGTTGAGGAGGGTGTTGAATGTGCCGTGCACGATGCCCTGCGGGCCGATATACATCCAGCCGCCGGCCGTCATCTGGCCGTAGTTGGCCACGCCCATCTGCATGGCCTCGTGCCAGTCGTGGGAGTTGTCGAAGAGGCCCACCATCATGGCGTTGGTGATGATCACCCTCGGAGCGTCCTTGCGCGAGGGAAAGAGGCCGAGTGGATGGCCCGATTCCACCACGAGCGTCTGCTCGTCGGTGAGCTCCTCCAGATATTTCTTGATTAGGCGGTACTGAAGCCAGTTCTGGCACACCTGGCCCGTCTCGCCGTAGGTCACGAGCTCGTAGGGGTAGAGGGCGATGTCGAAGCAGAGGTTGTTGTCGATCATCACCTGGAATGCCTTTCCGGCGAGGCATTTGCCCTTATACTGGTCGATGGGCTTGGCCTTAAGGTCTCCTTCGGGACGCCAGCGGTAGGCGTAGATACGGCCGCGAGTGCGCAGCTCCTCGAGAAACTCCGGCGCCACTTTCTCATGAAGCTCCTCCGGCAGATAGCGGAGGGCGTTCTTTAGGGCCGTCACTGTTTTCTTCTTCGACAGGGTGTAACCTCTGTCGGGTGCCCGGCGGATGCCTTCCCTGAAGGACGGCATCTCGGGATATTCGTTGCTCAGAAGTATTCTTTTATGTGATTCCATGATATTTAGGAATAGTGAGTGAATTTATTGGCAAAGTTAATAAAAAAAAGAGAATTTACGGCATGCCGGCTTCTCTTTTCATTGTCTGCCCCGGAGGGCGTCGAGGCGCTGCTGCATTTTCGCCTCCTGCGGATTGTTGCCGGGCTGCCAGAACCGCTTCCCTTGCAGCCCGTCGGGGAGATACTGCTGCTCAACGTAATTGCCGGCGTAGTCGTGGGCGTATTTATATCCTTCGTGATAGCCCAGCTCCTTCATCAGCTTGGTCGGCGCGTTGCGCAGATGGAGTGGCACCGGCAGGCTGCCGCTCCTCCTCACTTCCTGCTGCGCGGCGTCGATGGCCATATACTGTGAGTTGCTTTTCGGGGAGTTGGCCAGATATATGGCGCATTCCGACAGGATGATGCGGCTCTCTGGCCATCCTATCTTCTGCACGGCGTCGAAGGTGGCGTTGGCCAGCAGCAGGGCGTTGGGGTTGGCCAGGCCGACATCCTCGGCTGCCAGTATCATCATGCGCCGTGCTATGAAGGCGGGATCCTCGCCACCCTCCACCATCCTCGCCAGCCAGTAGACGGCCGCGTCGGGGTCGCTGCCGCGCATCGACTTTATGAAGGCCGAGATGATGTCGTAGTGCATCTCTCCGTTGCGGTCGTAGGCCGCCGGATTGGTCTGGAGGTTGCGTGTCACGTTCTCGTCGTTGATCACGACGGTCTCGCCTTCGGGTGTAGCCTGCTCCAGCAGGTCGAGGATGTTGAGTAGCTTCCTGCCGTCGCCCCCGGCGTAGCGGAAGAGCGCGTCGGTCTGCTCCACCTCCACCTTGCGGGCGCGGAATATCTCGTCGCGCTCCAGGGTGCGCTCCAGCAGGGTGCGCAGCGAATCGAGGCCGAGAGGCTCGAGGGTATAGACCTGCGCGCGGGATAGCAGCGGACGTATCACCTCGAAGCTCGGATTCTCGGTGGTGGCTCCAATAAGGGTCACTATTCCCTGCTCCACGGCTCCCAGAAGGCTGTCCTGCTGTGATTTGCTGAAGCGGTGTATCTCGTCGATGAAGAGTATGGGGCGCCCGGTGGAGAAGACGCTCCGCGAGTCGCTCTTACAGCGCTCTATCACCTCCCTTACCTCCTTGACGCCCGCCGTGACGGCGCTCAGCGTGTAGAATGGCACGTCGGTGGTCTGCGCGATGATCTTGGCAAGAGTGGTCTTTCCCACTCCGGGAGGCCCCCACAGGATGAACGAGCTGATGCGCCCGCTCTCTATCATGCGTCTGATCACTCCCCCCTGACCTACGAGCGATTCCTGGCCGATGTAGTCGTCGAGGGTGCTGGGGCGCAGACGCTCAGCCAATGGTATGTTGTTGTTCATTTTCTGTCTTCAAGTATTTCCACAAGACCTTCCACGTCGAAGTCCTCGAGCGTGTCGACCACCATATCGCAGTATGGCGCAATCGTCTCGGCGGGCAGTGTGCCCGCCACACCCACGACGTATGCTCCCGAGTTATGGCCGGCCTTCACTCCCTGCAGGGAATCCTCGAAGACCACGCAGTGCTCCGGCTTCCTGTCGATGAGGCTCGCTCCGAGCAGATATCCTTCGGGGTCGGGCTTGGAATGCGTCACCATGTCTCCGTCGACGATCTTGCGGAAATATTGTCGGAAGTCGGGCAGGTCGCTCCAGAGGTGCTGCATCTTCTTGTCGTTGCTGCTGGTCACGATCACGGCCGGTATGCCGCGCCCGTTGAGCGTACTGAGCAGCTCGACGGCTCCGGGTAGCGGTGTGTACTTCATCTGTCCCTCCAGCTCGTAGAGCCTCGCCTCCACTTTGGCGCGTGTCGACGCGTCGGGATAGTTGTCGGAGAGTATCTTCTCGAGGGTGGTGCCCTTGATCTTGCGGGCGAAGTCCTCGATGCCCGTGGGATATTCCCTCTCGATTCTTGTCCATATCTCGCTGTATGCGGTTTCCGAGTCTATCAGCACTCCGTCAAGGTCGAAGAGAAATCCGGCGTTGATGGCTGGTTTGTCCATATTTTTTGTCAGGGTTTATCGTTATTATGGTAGATTAACGGCTTTCGCGGTAGATTTTACGGCAAAAGTAATCAATATTTCAATACTAACAACTAATTTTGCAATTTGATATTGTGGTCGGCCCCCAGGTCGGCTGCGTTTGCTGATAAAAAAAAGAGTTTCGACACATAATGATTCAGGATATCGCATTGCGGGTAAGGCCGGAAGTCGCGGCCGACAGGGAGGCGCTTGCCTCGCTGTTGTCGTCTCATGCCTCTCTGGGGCGTGATGCCGTAAATGATTTCCGCATCGTGAGACGGTCGGTCGACGCCCGCCAGCGTCAGGTCATGGTCAATGTCACGTTGCGCGTGGCAACCGGCACCGACATGAAGGTGACGGGCGACTATAAGCCCGTGGAGTTTCGCGACATGACGGCGGCATCTCCCACTGTGGTAATAGTGGGTGCCGGGCCGGCCGGTCTTTTCGCCGCTCTCAGGGCGCTGGAGCTTGGCATGCGCCCGGTGGTGCTCGAGAGGGGACGTGGCGTCGACGAGCGACGCCTCGACATAGCTGCGCTCTGCCGCACCCGCACGGTAGATCCCGATTCCAACTATTGTTTTGGCGAGGGTGGCGCCGGCGCTTTCAGCGACGGCAAGCTTTACACCCGCAGCGACAAGCGCGGCAATGTGGGTGAAGTGCTTTCCCTGCTCGTGCAGCACGGTGCGTCGGAGGATATCCTCATCGACGCCCATCCCCACATCGGCAGCGACCGTCTTCCCGCGGTGATAAAAAGCATCAGGCAGACAATCATCGATCATGGCGGCGAGGTGAGGTTTTCCACCAAGGTGAACTCCCTGCTCATCGAGGGCGATGAGGTGAAGGGTGTCGCCACGGAATCGGGGGAGGTCTTCGAGGGTCCTGTGGTGCTCGCCACGGGTCATTCGGCCCGCGATGTCTACCGCTGGCTCCACGGGCAGGGCGTCGACCTCCAGGCCAAGGGCTTTGCTGTGGGCGTGAGGCTCGAGCATCCGCAGCATCTCATCGACACGCTGCAATATCATAACCCTTCCGGAAGGGGCAAATGGCTTCCGGCGGCTGAATACGTCTTCAAGACGCAGGTCGACGGCCGCGGAGTCTACAGCTTCTGCATGTGTCCCGGCGGTGTCATTGTGCCGGCGGCGTCGGCTCCGGGTGAGCTGGTGGTCAACGGCATGTCGGCCTCGGCGCGTGCCGGGCGCTGGGCCAATTCAGGCATGGTGGTGGAGATCCGTCCCGGTGATTTTCCGGAGTATTCCTCCCGTGGTGTCTTCGAGCTCCTCGATATGCAGGAAGACCTCGAGCGTAGGTTCTACGAGGAGGCCGGCGGTTCAATCAATGCTCCGGCGCAGGTGATGACCGATTTCGTTGCCGGACGTCGGTCGCGTGCCACACTTCCCACATCTTATATCCCGGGTGTGCACTCCGCGCGTTTCGACTGCCTTCTTCAGCCTTTCATATGGGAGAGGCTGCGCAAGGGATTCATCGCCTTCGACAGGTCGAGGCACGGTTTCCTCTCTCCTGAGGCTCAGCTCGTGGGCCTCGAGTCTCGCACCTCGAGTCCTGTCAGGGTGCCTCGCGACCCGGCATCGCTTCAGCATGTCAGGCTGAAGGGTCTTTATCCCGCCGGCGAGGGCGCCGGCTATGCAGGTGGTATCGTGTCGGCCGCCATCGACGGGCGCCGATGCGTAGATTCGATAGCCTCCGGTTTCTTTAATGAATTAATAGAATTGTAAAGTGGCAAATATTATCAATATAGAGACATCCTCACGGGTATGCAGCGTCGCTGTCTCCTCGGAGGGGATGGTGGAGTTTCAGCGTGAGGATCTCGAAGGCATGAAGCATGCTGAGCGTCTGGCTCCTTTTGTCGAAGACTGCCTCGACTTCATGGCGCGGCGCGAGATGCCGCTCGACGCGGTGGCCGTAAGCATCGGTCCAGGCTCCTACACAGGTCTGCGCATCGGCCTCTCGCTGGCCAAAGGACTCTGCTTCGCAAAGGAGGTGCCCCTCATCGGCGTCTCCACGCTTAAGACGATAGCGGTGAAGGCCATGTTCCGCAATCTCGACTGGCAGGGCGACGAGATTCTCGTGCCCATGATCGACGCCCGACGCATGGAAGTCTTTGCCGGGGCCTACGATTTCGCTCTCCATGACATGATGAGGCCGGGCCCAGTGATTCTCGACGAGAAATCATTTGGCGACCTTCTCGCCGACCGCCGATGCTTCTTCATGGGCGATGGCAGCGCGAAGTTCAAGGACGTGGTCAAGAGTCCCAATGCCTCGTTTGTTGATGGTCTCGAGCCGCATGCCCGCGACATGATCGCCCTCTCCGAGAAGGCCTTCCGTGAGCAGGACTTCATTGATGTAGCCTATTCGGTGCCCGAATACCTCAAGGAGTATCAGACGACCGCGCCGCGTCCAAGGTTGTGAGCTGAGCGACGTTTTTTCAAATATTTTTATTAATTTTGCATTCAATCGATTCAACAGTTCGATATGACAGATATGACAGATCAGATACTCAAGATGATTCCTTACAACACCGGCATGGAGAAGCTGCGCATACCCGAATATGGCCGCAACATCCAGATGATGGTCGACCACTGCCTCACGATCGAGGACCGCGAGGAGCGCACCCGTTGCGCACACCGCATCGTGGAGACCATGGCCGTGCTCTTCCCCACGATGGTGGGTGAGGGTGGCGACACCCATAAGTTCTGGGATCACCTCAACATAATGTCCGGCTTCAGGCTCGACATCGACTTCCCCTACGAGGTGGTGAAGGAGGAGGACGTGCATCCCAGGCCCGGCACCATCCCTTACGGCCATCAGATAAGGGCGCGCCGCCATTACGGCAACAATATCCAGCAGATGATCGACATAGTGGCCGACATGGAGGAAGGCGACGAGAAGGAAGACCTCATCTATCTTCTGGCCACACAGATGAAGAAGCTGCTGATGATCCATATCCGCGAAGGCGTCTCCACGCGCCGGGTGATCGAGGATCTGGCGGTGATGTCGGGTGGCAGGATTATCCTAGACCCTTCCTATGTGCTGCCGGAGTTCGCCGAGGTGCAGCAGCCTGCCCTCAGCAAGAAAAAGAAGAAAAAGCAGCTTCAGCAGTTCCTTTGACACAGGCATCCTACGCTTTCAACTATCGGTTTCCTTATAATACATATCAACGTTAATGAGCTCGTTTATAGTGGAGGGAGGCCATCCCCTCTCCGGCAGTATACACCCCCAGGGCGCCAAGAATGAGGCGCTCGAAGTGATTTGCGCCACTCTGCTCACTTCCGAGAAGGTCAGGATCGGCAATGTGCCCGACATAGCCGATGTCAGGAATCTCATCGGTCTTGTGGCTGACATGGGAGTCAGTGTGTCGCGGCTCGATGCCCATACCTATGAGTTCGAGGCCCGCGACATCGACCTCGACTTTATCCAGACAGAGGATTTCTGCCGCAAGGCTCATGCGCTGCGCGGATCGGTGATGGTGATCGGCCCTCTTGTGGCCAGATTCGGAAGGGCTGTGCTTCCAAAGCCGGGTGGCGACAAGATAGGACGCCGCCGTCTCGACACCCACTTCCTCGGCCTCCAGAAGCTGGGCGCCCGCTTCGAGTATGACGCTCTCTCGAAAGCCTACCGCATCACGGCCCCCGACGGGCTCACCGGTACATACGTGCTTCTCGACGAGGCTTCGATCACAGGCACTGCCAACCTCATAATGGCTGCGGTGCTCGCACGCGGTGTCACCACCATCTACAACGCCGCCTGCGAGCCATACATCCAGCAGCTATGCCGGATGCTCGTAAATATGGGCGCCGATATCCGGGGTATAGGTTCCAATTTCCTCACCATCCTCGGCGTGGAAGAGCTGCACGGCGCCATCCACCGTATGCTTCCCGATATGATCGAGGTCGGCAGCTTCATCGGTATGGCAGCTATGACCGGATCAAACGTGCTGCTCGAGAATGTGGGCATCGCCGATCTCGGCATCATTCCCGACTCGTTCGGTCGGCTGGGCATCAACATCAGGGTGGAAGGCGACAACATCCGTGTCGACCAGAAGGAGATATATGAGATCGAGACCTTCATCGACGGTTCGATCATGACTGTGGCCGACGCTCCATGGCCCGGACTCACGCCCGACCTGCTCAGCGTGCTCCTCGTGGTGGCGACGCAGGCAAAGGGGAGCGTGCTCATACATCAGAAGATGTTTGAGAGCCGCCTCTTCTTCGTCGACACCCTCATCGACATGGGGGCGCGCATCATCCTGTGCGATCCCCATCGCGCCGCCGTGATCGGAGCCGGCAAGTTCAACTGTCTCCATGCGGCCGACATGGTCAGCCCCGATATCCGTGCAGGGGTCGCCCTCCTTATCGCCGCTCTCGGAGCCAGGGGCACGAGCCGTATCCAGAACATCAACCAGATCGACCGAGGCTACGAGAATATCGACACCCGCCTGAACCAATTGGGAGCCAAAATCATTAGAGAGGAATAAACCATAACCTGAATCTCAGGTCTAATCTCTGAAGCTATGATCACAGAGCAACAGTTGATGCCCATTGGAAAGTTCCTGAAGACCCACGCGCTGAAGGGTGAGCTCAACATGTATATCGACATCGACAGCGAATTCCTCTCGCAGGGCTATCCTCTGGTGGTGAGGCTCGACGGCATTTTCGTGCCGTTCTATGTCGCCTCGGCGCGTACAAAGGCCACTTTCACTATGCTGGTGCGCCTCGACGGTGTCTCCTCGGAAGAGGAGGCGAGGAAGTTTGTCAATCATGAGGTCTATGCCCTCCGAAGCGACCTCGCGGAGTTTTTCGACTGCGACGAGGATGAGCTCGAGGATGATGTCGAGAACCTCGTGGGCTACAAGGCATTTGCCGACGACGGCGCCGAAATCGGCACTGTGGAGGATATCGACGACTCCACGGAGAATGTGCTCCTGATCATACGCCGCGACGACGGCGACACAATATACGTGCCTGCCGCCGATGAGTTTATCACCGCGGTCGACGACGATGCCCGCACCGTCACCCTCTCCCTCCCCGTGGGACTTGTCGACCTCAATAAAAAGAATGAACAGTAACAGTGACTCTTATGAACGACGACCAATATAAATATGACGAAGATAATGCCGTGGACTTCATCCGCAAGACCCTTCCGGCTGCCGTCAACGAGAGATATGACAACGACGAGATCCTATATGTGATCGACTGCATCTGGGACTACTACGAGCGCAACGGCATGCTCGAGCTCAACGCCGACATCACCGACGACGAGGCTCTCGATGTGGCCGCCCTCACCGCCTATGTCAGGAAGGAGATTGCCAACGACAAGGAGATGCTTATGGATCCCGCCGATGTCGACCTCATCGTGAAGGGCGAGCTTCAGTATGAGCAGACGTTGGAGGATTTCCAATGAATGGCCGCTTCTTAGGCAGATGGCTCGCCCCGCTGGCGCTCTGCTTCTGTTTTCTGCATTCCGCCGCTCAGGCCGACAAGGAGCTGGCGCGTCTTCCCGAGCTCGATGACCTGACGTTTATCGAGATGCTCAATTCGGTCGACGTCAGCAAGTATTCCACGCTCGTACAGAAATTCCAGAACAAGGAAGGGAAGAACAGGCTTCTCAACGGACGCTACAATCCAAAAGGGCAGTGTACGGTGGAGGCCTACCGCAACAAGGAGGTGCTGCTCATCACCATTCCCGCTTCGCTCCTGTTCGGGCCAAACGAGCGCGAGCTCAAGCATGGCGCCGGTGATTACCTGTCTCCGATACGCCGTTATCTCAAGGAGCCCGACATGTATAGGGTGATGCTCGTGATGCACACCGACAACACCGGCTCCGCCGAATATCGCGATGAGCTTACGGAGGAGAGGGTCAATGCTGTGTTCGACTGGTTTGAGCGCAGCGGCATCGACACCCGCTACCTCTTCTCTTACGCCCTGGGCGACGACATGCCGCTGAAGCCCAACGACTCCATGGCAAACCGCGAGAAAAACCGCCGTCTCGAGATCTATCTCGTGCCCGGCGCGCGCATGCTGGAGCAGGCGAAAAAGGGTAGGATAGAGTTCTGACATCTTCTGTCAGTGATGAAATAAAAAGGCCGCATGGATCAGTCCATGCGGCTTTCATAGTCTTCGAAGGAGTATCTTCTGAGGAGCTGCGGTGCCCCTTCCGAGGGTTGCCACCAGATGTCGGGATGCTGGAGCCCGTTAAACATCGTGGTCTTCACGGTGGTGTAGTGGTTCATGTCGAGAAGTGTCAGCCGCTGTCCCTCCGCGAGAGGTTTAGCGAAACGCCAGTCGCCGGTGTAGTCGCCGCTCAGGCAGGAATTGCCGCCGAGCCGGTAGGGGAGGCCTTCCATGCTTTCGTCGGGGAGGGCCTCGGCGATTGCCGGCTTGTATGGCATCTCGAGGCAGTCGGGCATGTGGCAGGCGAATGAGGCGTCGATGATGGCGGTGGAGATGCCGGAGTCGCTCACCACGTCAAGCACAGTCGTGACGAGATCGCCGGTCTGCCAGGTGAAGGCACTCCCCGGCTCCATTATGAGCTTAAGGTGGGGATGGCGCCGATGGAAGTCGCGGAGCAGCGAGATCAGGTGCTTGGTGTCGTAGTCGGCTCGCGTCATCAGATGGCCGCCTCCCATGTTGAGCCATTTCACCTGCGGTAGCCACTTGCCGTATTGCGTCTCGAATGCCTCGAGCACCTTCGCCAGGTCATGGCTCGATGATTCGCAGAGGGCATGGAAATGCAGGCCCTCGAGTCCTTCCGGAAGTCGGTCGGGCAGGTTCTCGCTCACCTCTCCGAAGCGGCTCCCCGGCACGCATGGATTGTAGATGTCGGTCTCTATTACGCTGCATCTCGGGTTTACCCTAAGCCCGGCCGAAACCTTCTTCTCCGGATGCTCGCGGTTGTAGGCCTCCATCCGTGGATGGAATTTCCGGAACTGGGCCAGGGAGTTGAAGGTGATGTGGCTGCTTCCCTCCAGAAACTCGCCGAATGTGTCTTCTATATAGACCGGGCAATAGGTGTGCACCTCGTTGCCGAGATGCTTCAGTGAGAGGCGCATCTCGTTGAGCGAGCTGGCTGTCGAGGCCGACACGTATTCCCTGATCACCGGGAATGTCTTCCAGAGGGCGTTGGCCTTGAAGGCCATGATTATCTTCACGTCGGCTTCGCGCGCCACTCTCGTTATTGTCTCGAGGTTGCGCCGCAGCTTGTCTTCATATACTATATAGAACGGGGTCGGTATCTCGTCGATGCTTGCCGGCCTGGGTGTGTTGTCCATTTTTCAATAAGAGGTTATTTCAAATCTGGCGAATTCCAGAAACAGTTTCTTGCGTCCGGAGAGATTGAAATCTACGGTGATGATTGTCGCGCTTGAGGTGGTGTTTATGTCCGCGATCTCTCCTTTGCCGAATTTGGCATGTGAGATGGTGGTGCCCACCCTTATCTCGTCAAGCTTGTGGGTCCCTTCGCCGGTGAGCGGCGTCATGTCCTGCGGACGTTTCAGATTTCTTGTCTGGGTGGTCGCTCCACCTGAGGTTGTGGCTCTTGTTGTCGTGGTCCGCGTGTAGCGGTTGGTCTCGGCGCGGTAGGAGGCGGAGGGGTCGGGGAGTCCGCTTTTTGCTGCTCCGGAGCTGATGCGGCGTGTGAAGCGCGGGCTAAGCTCGTCGATGAAGCGCGACTGGCTTGTGAGCACGGGCTGTCCGTTGCGGAAGCGGTTGGTGGTGTAGGTGAGCATACATGTCTCCTTGGCTCTTGTCATGGCCACATAGAGAAGCCTCCGCTCCTCCTCCACCTGCGCCGTGGAGTCCTTGCTCATAGCCGAGGGAAAGAGGTCTTCCTCCACTCCGACTATATATACGTGCTTGAATTCCAATCCTTTCGCGGCATGGGCCGTCATCAGCGTCACCATGGCGCCGTCGGCGCTGTCGTCGGAGTCCTGGTCGGTGGCCAGCATCACTTCCGACAGAAACGCCTGCATGGTGGCGCCACCTTCCCCGGCCTCGTCCTTCAGCTCCACAAACTGCTTGAGTGCCGAGAGGATCTGGTCGAGGTGCTCCTTGCGGCTGATGCTCTCCGGAGTGTTGTCGTGGGCGAGCGCCACGTAGACGCCGGTGCGGTTATAGATCAGCTGACCCAGCTCGAAGGCGTCGGAGCCGCCGGCATTGTCGTCGACAAACTCCTTGATGAGCCTCGAGAAGCCGTTGAGCTTCGTCATCGTGCCTTTGTTGAAGACGGGATTGGGCATGTCGAGGCCGTTGAGTGTGGCCCAGAGGCTCTGGCCCTGCTCCGAGGCCAGCGTCTGGAGCTTCTTCATGGTGGTCTCGCCGATGCCGCGTGCCGGGTAGTTGATGATTCGGCGCAGCGCCTCGTCGTCGTCGGGATTCACGCTCACCCGGAAATAGGCGATGATGTCTTTCACCTCCTTGCGTTGGTAGAAGGAGAGGCCGCCGTAGATGCGGTAGGGGATGTTGCGCTTGCGCAGCGACTCCTCGAGCACACGGCTCTGGGCATTGGTGCGGTAGAGGATGGCGTAGTCGTCGTAGCTGTCGTGTAGAGTGAGCTTAGACTGTGAGATCATGTTGGCCACGAGATACGCTTCCTCGGAGTCGCTGTAGGCCTTGATGATCCCCACCGGCTCGCCCGGCTCCTTCTCGCTGAAGACGTTCTTCTGCATCTGCCGGGTGTTGTGGGTGATGAGGCTTCCCGCGGCGTTGATGATGTTCTGCGTCGACCGGTAGTTCTGTTCGAGCTTGAAGATCCTCAGTCCCTTGTAGCGGCGTTCGAGATTCAGGATGTTGCCGATGTTGGCGCCACGGAAGGAGTAGATGCTCTGTGCGTCGTCGCCCACCACGCAGAGGTTGGGGTTGTGCTGGGTGAGCTGAGAGATCACGAGATGCTGCGCGTAGTTGGTGTCCTGATACTCGTCGACAAGGATATAACGGAAAAACTCCTGATAATGGCGTGAGATGTCGGGATTGTCGCGCAGCAGCAGGTTCATGTTCACGAGGATGTCGTCGAAGTCCATCGCGTTGGCGCTGCGGCATCTCCGGGTGTATATCCTGTAGATCTCTCCGATCTTCGGCCTCTTCACCT
Source organism: uncultured Muribaculaceae bacterium (assembly GCA_947626355.1). GTDB lineage: Bacteria > Bacteroidota > Bacteroidia > Bacteroidales > Muribaculaceae > Lepagella. Next base: position 21,416 of record CANQRV010000001.1, on the reverse strand, counting down.
TGGCGTTCTCCCGGATTATGTCGCTGTCGGTGAGATAGTCGTCCACCATGATCATGGCGTTCTTGGCGTTGGAGATGGCGTTCTGCACGGTGGCCGGCTTATACACCTTCTCGTCGAGCTCCAGCTCCTTGATGATGGTCTTCACGAGCGAGCGGGAGTCGGCCGCGTCGTAGATGGTGAAGTTGCTCTTGTAGCCGAGGGTGTCGGCGTGGCGGCGCAGTATGCGCAGGAAGATGGAGTGGAAGGTACCCATCCAGAGGCGTCCGGCGATGTCTTGGCCCACGATCGCCGTGATGCGGTCGCGCATCTCCCGCGCCGCCTTGTTGGTGAAGGTCAGCGCCAGGATGCGGTAGGGCTGGTAGCCCAGGCTCAGGAGATGCACTATCTTATAGGTGAGCACGCGCGTCTTTCCGGAGCCGGCGCCGGCGATCACCAGCTCCGGGCCACCGGTATACACCACTGCCTCGCGCTGCTGGCTGTTGAGCAGGTCGAGGTAGTTGTAGTCGGGCTCTTCTGATGTATGTCCTTGCATGTCAGTTTTCATTTGTTCCCCATCTCAGGTCGTGGTAGTCGGGCACTTTGGGTATGAAGTGGTAGGTGTCGCCCTCGTAGTCGATGCGGCAGCAGTAGTGGTTGATGCCGTTCGACACCACGAGATAGCGGGCGCGGAGCACCATGTTGTAGCGCACTATCTGGTCAAACACGTCTTGCGTGATCCGCACTGTCGGCGCCTTGTATTCCACTATCATCATCGGCGTGCCGTCGGGGTTGAATACCACGGTGTCGCAGCGGCGCCGCGTGTCGTTGAGCGTTATCGATGCCTCGTTGGCCATCAGAGGCTCCGGATAGTGAAGCCCGTTGCTCAGCCAGGAGGTGAAATGCTGCCGCACGTATTCCTCCGGCGTCAGCGCCACATATTTTTTACGCAGCCTGTCAAACACCTTTAATGTACCGTGGTCGGCCTCGATCCTGAGGTCGGCTTTCGGAAGGTTGAGCGCCGGCAGCTGCGGCTTCTGCGTGTTGTCGGTCAATGTCTTTATTATTCTTGTCGCTGTTATTTCTTCACCAGCGCGTTCATGCCGCGGTAGGTGGGGTCGAATATCGAGTTGAGGAGGTCGGCGAGTCTCACGCCGCCGCGCAGCAGCTGCTGTTCCACCACGGGCGTCCATTCGGCGATATAGTCGTAGCTGAGATTGGTGCCCTGGGGTGTCTTGTCGTATACCTCCTTGCAGATTGCCGCCGTCTCCTTGCCCCAGCTTTCCGGGGTGCCGTTGGCGGTCATGGCCCTGAAGGTATCCTGGTCGATGCGGTTGATCTGGTCTTCCCATTCGGTGTAGCTCCACTTGTGGGCCGACTCCACCAGATTGCTGTCCCATACCGAGTGTATGTTGGCGTCGCGGCCGAAATACTTCACGGCCCACTGGTTGCCGCCGCGGTCGGAGGCGTGCCCCATGTGCATCGGCTGGTGTATGTCGCCCATGAAATGCACCACCATCTTAAGCGCGAGCTCCCTCTCGTCAGGAGATGCCTGCGGGTTGGCGAGGATGGCTGTCTGCTCGTTGAGGGCCTTCACTATATTGCCGTCGGGATGCTCGGGAGCCTCCTCGAAGGTGAGGCCCTCGTCGATGTTCTTGTAGTGCCATGTCTTGGTGTAGGCGTATTCCGGAGTGTGCGACGCGTTGTCCATCCAGTTGGCGTAATACACTATCGACCTGCCGCCGAGGATGCTGTCTACGGCCGCCTTGGTGGCGGGGGTGAGGCGCTGCTCGGCGATGAAGGCCGTTGTGTCGTGCCCTTTCTGTCCCCAGGCGAAGGCCGAGAGGGCGCCTGTGGCTGCCGCGGCTGCCAGGATATATCTGATATTTCTCATCGGTTGGTGTGATTTTCTGTAATGACTTGCTTAGATTCTACAAAGTTAATCAAAAAAAGCCACACAGCAATCATCATCGTTCAATCTTGCGGATAATCCTCGCGAGCGTGGGCGCTCCTGTGTAACCTTTTATGGGATAGACGGCAACAAAAGTGACTTTTCAACGTTATTTTCCAAACTCCATATACATGCGATTCCGAACCGAATTCATATCCACTCCCTCTCCCTCGCCTCTCAATCCCGAGCGCCCTGCTCTCCTTCTCGGCTCATGCTTCTCCGACAACATCGGCGCCCGCATGCGTCAGTGCCGCTGGGACGCCAGGGTGAATCCTTGCGGCGTCTTATACAATCCCTTGTCCATAGCAAATGTCATGAGGATGGCTATTGGCAAAAGCGATGTTGTCGGGAAAGTCATGGCCTCACTCACTTCCGACAGGGGAATCTGGAATTCCTGGCTCTGCGATTCCGGCGCCGCTTCCGATTCTGCGGAGGATACAGCCGCAAATGTGATTGCCCGCATAGCCTCGCTTTCAGAATCGCTTGCTGAAGCCGGCATACTGATTGTGACTTTCGGTACTGCCTGGATATATGAGCTCATCGACAGTCCCGGTTATGTGGTGGCCAACTGCCACAAGAGGCCCGCTGCCACTTTCGTGCGCCGTAGACTCTCCGTTCAGGAGATTGTGGATGTCTGGTGTGGTCTGCTTGAGGATCTGGCCCAGGCGTATCCTCGCCTGAGGGTTATCTTTACAGTCAGTCCGGTGAGACATCTCAAGGATGGATTTGAAGGCAATGCCCGCTCCAAGGCGATTCTGCTGCTCGCCTGCGAGGAGCTCTGCGCGAGATTCCGTTTCGCAGAGTATTTCCCGGCATACGAGATAGTCGCCGATGATCTTCGTGACTACCGCTTCTACGCCGACGACCTCGTGCATCCTTCCACCGAGGGTGTGGAATATGTATGGGAGAAGTTTCTCGGCAGCTATGTCGCCCAGCCCTCGCGCAAGATCCTGGAAGAAGGGGAAGCCATCACCAGAGCGCTCGGCCACCGGCCGTTGATCGAGGGTTGCCGGGCCGCGGCGGAGCAGATGGAGCTTCATCGCCTGAAGACGATGGAGCGTCTCGGTTCCTTCAGGCGCTCTCATCCCGGTATGCTCTGACAATGGCCTCTGATGTTGGCTATGTCGTGAGGAAATGTTAACTTTGCAAAAAAATAAATGCCATGAAATCTGACGCAGCTTCAGAAAAAGATACACAACGCGACGGAAAACCTGACTTCCGTCGCAAGCCTGACTGGTTGAAAATCAAGCTTCCCAGAGGTTTCAAGACCTCCACAGTGGTCGGTCTCCTCAATGAGAAGCATCTCCATACCATCTGTTCCAGCGGCATGTGTCCCAACAGAGGCGAATGCTGGGGCAACGGCACCGCTACCTTCATGATCGGAGGCAACATCTGCACGCGCAACTGCCGATACTGCAATGTCACCTGCGGTCGACCTCTTCCTCTCGATCCCAAGGAGATAGAGGAGATTGTCGACTCAGTGAAGGAGTTGAAGCTGAAGCATATCGTGTTGACATCCGTCGACCGCGACGATCTTCCCGACCTCGGAGCCGCCCACTGGGCCGCTATGGTGCGCCGTCTTCACGAGGAGTGTCCGGGCGTCACTATGGAGGTGCTCATCCCTGACTTCCAGGGACGCATGGAGTTGGTCGACCTCGTGCTCGCGGAGAAGCCGGATGTGGTGTCGCACAATATGGAGACAGTGCGCCGTCTTACGCCGGATGTGCGCTCACGCGCCACTTACGACACGTCGCTTGCCGTGATCCGCCATGTCGCGTCGCGCGGTTTCCGCGCCAAGTCGGGCATAATGCTCGGCCTCGGCGAGACACGCGAGGAAATCCTCCAGACCATGGACGATCTCCTCGAGGCCGGTTGCCAGGTGATGACCATCGGACAGTATCTACAGCCTACGCGCAACCATTATCCTCTCCACGACTATATCACTCCCGAGACTTTCGCGGAATACGGACGCATCGGAAAGGAGAAGGGGTTTCTTTACATCGAGAGCTCGCCGCTGGTGCGTTCCAGCTATCACGCCGAGCGCCACGCCCACTGACCGCAGCCATGATTGAGACCATTCATCTCGGCACCACCCGCTATGAGGAGACCTGGCAGCGTCAGCTGGCTATCTTCAACGGTATGAAGGACGCCAAGCAGCAGGGGAGTCCCATTGAAAAGGAATATATCCTCACGACCCAGCACTGTCCGGTTATCACGCTCGGGTTTCATGCCGACGCAGCCAATCTCCTGGTGGCCGAGCAGTATTTGAAGCAGAGAGGCATCGACCTTTTCCGCATCGAGCGCGGCGGCGACATCACATATCACGGTCCGGGCCAGCTTGTGGTGTATCCTCTCGTCGACCTTGAGCGCCATCATCTGGGTGTGAAGCAGTATGTCACCATCCTCGAGCAGGCGGTGATCAATGTCATAGGTCGTTACGGCATTGTCGGTGAGAGGGTTGATGGCGCCACCGGTGTCTGGATCGGCAAGGGCACTACCGCCGAACGCAAGATATGCGCCGTAGGCGTGAAATGCAGCCGCTATGTCACCATGCACGGGCTGGCCCTCAATGTGAATACCGACCTCGACGGCTTCTCGCTCATCAATCCCTGCGGCTTCAAGGAGAAAGGCGTCACATCCATGGCCCGTGAGCTGGGTCACGAGCTTGATTTCAGCAAGGTGGAAGTGGAGCTCTCCTCCGAGCTTGTCTCACTCCTCGCCTGACTCGTATTTACGCTCAAGGAATTTCTTTACCTCCTTGAAGAGCTTCGACGCGAATACAAAGTCGTTGAGGCTCTTGTTTGTGCTGCGGTATATTGTGCTGTCATTTCCCGTCCAGTCGCAATGGCCCTTGTTGATGAAGACTATGTTCTCGCCGATACCGAGCACTGAGTTCATGTCGTGGGTATTGATCACCGTGGTGATGCCGTATTCATGCGTGATGTCTGAGAGCAGCTCGTCGATGAGGATCGAGGTGCGCGGGTCGAGGCCGGAGTTCGGCTCGTCGCAGAAGAGGTAGCGCGGGTTGAGCGCTATGGCGCGGGCAATGGCAACACGCTTCTGCATGCCGCCCGAGATCTCCGACGGATATTTGTCGTCGGCGTTGTTCAGACCCACACGGCTGATGCAGAAATGGGCACGCTCCAGCTGCTCGGCGTGGCTCTTCTTGCTGAACATCTTCAGCGGAAACATTACGTTGCCGAGCACCGTCTCGTTGTCAAACAGCGCCGACCCCTGGAAGAGCATGCCGATCTCCGAGCGCAGCTGCCGCTTCTCCTCGGTGTTGAGTGAGCGGAACCGACGTCCGTCGTAGAGTATCTCTCCCTCTTCCGGCGTCAGAAGCCCGATCAGGCATTTCATGAATACTGTCTTGCCCGAACCGCTCTGTCCGATTATAAGGTTGGTCTTCCCCGCCTCGAAACGCGCCGAGATGTCGTGGAGCACCTGGACTCCGTCAAACCATTTGGATACATGCTTGGCCTCTATCATATCTGTTTCCTTTTATTGCAGCAGCAGCTTGGTGAGTATTACGTCAGAGAGCAGTATGAGGATCGAGCTCGACACCACCGACCGGGTACTTGCCTGGCCTACTTCCAGGGCGCCGCCCTTCACGTAGTAGCCGTAGTAGGCTGCCACGCTCGTGATGATGAATGCGAAAAAGAGGGTCTTGATTATGCCGTACCATACATACCATTCGTTGAAAAACGACTGGATGCCGTAGACATAGTTCTCCACCGAGATCATGGTGGTGAACTCGGCGATAAACCAGCCTCCCAGCAGACCCATGAACATCGAGAGCACCACAAGCACCGGGATAAACAGCACGAAGCCGACTATCTTCGGCAGCACTATGAAGTTGGCCGAGTTGATGCCCATGATCTCCAGCGCGTCTATCTGTTCGGTGACACGCATGGTGCCGATCTCGGAGGCGATGTTGCTCCCTACCTTGCCGGCGAGGATCAGCGACATCATGGTCGACGAGAACTCAAGGATGAGGATCTCGCGGGTGGCGAGGCCCGTGGAGTAGGAGGGTATAAGCGGTGAGACTATGTTGATGGTCATCTGGATGCAGATCACGGCTCCGATGAAGAGCGAGATGATGATCACGAGCGGTATCGAGTCAACGCCCAGTTTGCTGATCTCAAACACGAGCTTCTGGAAGAATACACGCCATTTGTCGGGCAGGCGGAATACCTGCGTCATAAACATACAGTAGCGTCCAAACGACTTGATCGAAGAGACTATCATGCGGTAGTGGGTTAGATAAGCGGTTGCAAAGTTAATAAAATTTTGATGAAAAACCGAATCTGTGAAATCGGTTTTGCCTTTTCTCCCCTTACCCGGCCCTGATCTTTATTTGAAACGACTGCGCATGTCGAAAAGATTTTGAGCTATGGCCGATTTTTACTACTTTTGTCTTTAAAAAGCCGGAGTGCCCTCTTCTCCATCCCCGGCTGCGCAATACTACCGGATATGCTGACAATAGGTATAGCCGGAGGCACAGGCTCCGGTAAATCAACTGTGGTAAGGAAAATAGTGGAGCAGCTCCCCCCGGACTCGGTGGTGGTGATGCCCCAGGACTGTTATTATAAGGACAACAGCCACATCCCTCTTGAGCAGAGGCTCGGCATGAACTACGACGAGCCCGACGCAATCGAATGGAGTCTGCTCTGCAGCCATCTCCGCATGCTCCGCGAGGGGAAGCGCGTGGAGATGCCCACCTACGACTTCCTCACGTGCTCCCGGCAGAGCGCCACGCGCACACTCATGCAGCGTGCAGTGGTGGTGGTGGAGGGAATACTTGTTCTCACTGACAAGGAGTTGCGCGATATGCTCGATGTCAAGGTGTTTGTTGACGCCGATGCCGACGAAAGGCTCATCCGCGTGATCCACCGCGACTGCATAGAGCGCGGACGCACCCCGCAGATGGTGATCGACCGATATCAGGAGATGCTCAAGCCGATGCACGAGCTATATATTGAGCCCTCCAAACGCTATGCCGACATCATACTTCCTCAGGGTGGCAGCAACAATGTGGGAATACGTCTGCTCACCGACTATATCCGCTCGCTCCTCCCCATGTGTAATAAATGCTGACAATGAAGATTTTCTCTTTTTTCAACTCGAAGAAAAACAATAACGCTCCCTTATCTGACAACCCTTCCGGCGACAAGGAGACGGCGCTGATCGACGTGCCCGAGGCCATCGCCGGTGATGTGGAGCAGACGGTGGAGATTTCCGGGACTGTCGAGTCAGACAAATCAGACACGTCCGACATGTCTGACGCTGTCTCCGAGGGCGATAATCCCGGTGAGGACGATGGCATCGGTGTGCTACGCACCGAGAATCTCGTGAAGAGATACGGCAAGCGCACGGTGGCCAATCATGTCTCCATCGACGTGAAGCAGGGGGAGATCGTGGGGCTCCTCGGCCCAAACGGTGCCGGAAAGACCACCACTTTCTATATGACCACCGGTCTTGTCTCCGCCAATGAAGGTAAGATTTTCCTCAACAACCACGACATCACCGGCTATCCCGTGTATAAGCGCGCTCAGTTCGGCATCGGCTATCTCGCCCAGGAGCCTTCCGTCTTCCGCAAGCTCAGCGTGGAGAACAATATCCGGGCTGTGCTCGAGATGACGAAGCTTACCAAGGAGCAGCAGAAGGAGAAGCTGGAGAGCCTCATCGAGGAGTTCCGGCTCACAAAGGTAAGGAAGAACCTCGGCGACCAGCTGTCGGGAGGCGAGCGCCGGCGCACGGAAATCGCGCGCTGCCTCGCCATCAATCCGAAGTTCATCATGCTCGACGAGCCTTTCGCCGGGGTCGACCCTATCGCCGTCGAGGATATCCAGGCCATCGTATATAAGCTCAAGGAGAAGAATATCGGCATCCTTATCACCGACCACAACGCTCCGGAAACCCTCAGCATCACCGACCGCGCCTACCTCCTCTTCGAGGGGAAGATTCTCTTCCAGGGCACGAGCGAGGAGCTCGCGGCCAATCCTGTGGTGCGTGAGAAATACCTCGGACGCAATTTCGTGTTCCGAAGGAAAAAATTCGACAATATATGAAGACCGCCGCCGCTCCGGCGCTACCGCCGGTCTTCAGGGGAGGGCAGGGCATTCTACTCCTTTTCGGTCTCTTTCTCGTGGGCCTGTTTGCCACATCGCTCATCGCGGCCGCCTATACCGATGCTTCGGCGCCATCGCGTGCCGCAGTCATGGCCACGTCGGCTATCCAGGGCGTGCTCGCTTTCTGCTTGCCGGCCATCCTCGCCGTGAAGCTTGCCGGTTTTCATCCCGGCTCTTTCCTCAAGCTCGACGGTGAGCTCACTGCGAGAGCCATCTTCGGCATACTGGTATTATATATCGTGGCGCTACCGGCCCTCAACTGGATTGTCGACTGGAACGCGCATATCCATCTGCCTGAGTCGATGGCCGGGCTCGAGCAGACGCTGCGCACCTGGGAAGAGGCCAACGGGAAGGCAGGTGAACTTCTCCTTTCATCGACTTCCTTCGGTGGAATGTTGATGGGAGTGCTCGTTGTAGGAATCCTTACGGGATTCTGTGAGGAGATATTCTTCCGCGGCGCTCTCCAGAGGCTCCTCGGGGTCTGCGGCATGCGTCCCTTCTTGGCCATCTCGCTGACTGCTCTGGTCTTCAGCATATTGCATTTCCAGTTTTTCGGATTCGTGCCCAGGTTGCTTCTCGGAGCCTTTTTCGGTTTCCTCCTCTTCCGCTCGCAGTCTCTCTGGACCGCCGCCTGTGCGCATGCCGTCAACAACTCGATGGTTGTTGTCAGCTCCTGGCTGGTAAACACCGGAATGATTTCCTCTACTCCCGACTCTGTGGGTCTGCCTGACTCCGGATTTCCATGGCTGGCCGCAGGCAGCGCGATAGCCACCGTCCTGCTGCTTTATTTCTTCAGCAGCATGTTTCTTGATCCGATAAGTAAACCCGCATCCGGCAATGGCAAAGAAATCTGACACACAGACCCAGTTCCGCTCCATCACGGCCGACATCCGGGCCGGAAAGTTCGCTCCCGTCTATATCCTGATGGGGGAGGAGGCCTATTATATCGACGCCATAGTCAATCTCCTCGAGGAGAAGGTGGTGGCTCCCGACGACCGTGATTTCAACATGGTGTCGTATTTCGGAGCCGATGCCGACATTGGCGCCGTGGTGTCGGCGGCGCAGCAGTATCCGGTGATGGCGCCACGTCAGCTCGTGATGCTCAAGGAGGCGCAGGGCATGCCCAGGGCGAAGGATACTCTCGACAAAATCGCCCCCTATGTGGCTCACCCCACACCCACTACGGTGTTTGTAGTAGCCTTCAAAGGGGGGGCGCTCAATGCTACCGGTGCTCTGTTGAAGGCCGCAGCAAAGTCGGGCGCCGTGGTCTTCACCAGCGCCATGCTTCGCGACTATGAGCTCGCAGTGCCGGTGAAGGAATATTGCGACTCCCGAAGGATATCGATCGACCAGAAGGCGGTGGCCATGCTTTGCGAATATGTCGGCTCCCCGCTCAGCAAGCTCTTCGGTGAGATCGACAAGCTGATTGTGGCAGCCGGGCCGGCAATCTCTGCCGGAATCACCACCGACCTTATAGAAAAGAACATAGGCCAGTCGAAAGACTACAGCAATTTCGCGCTTGTCGATGCCGTTTCTGTTAAGGATTATGTCAAGGCGATGAGGATCGTGAATTATTTCAGCCGCAATTCCGACAAGGAGACGCTCTTCAACACTGCCGGCACTCTATTCTCCTATTTTGTGAAGCTCGTGATCGCCAAGATGCTTCCCGACAAGTCTGACGCCTCCGTCATGGCAGCGCTCGAGGCACGCCAGGCGTGGCAGATCAGAAGCGTGAAGGACGGCATGCGCTGCTACACGGCCCGGCAGGCTGTCAACGCCGTGCATCATCTCCGCGAGTTTGACGTGAAGAGCAAGGGCGTGGGCTCCACTCAGAGTGTCAACGAACTGCTGCGGGAGCTGATCTTCAAGCTCTTTACTTAAAATGTTGTCTTAAAGTCATATCCACTTCATATATCATCTACATTCCAGTCTGTCTTTATCTTTTCAACCATGATCTTCTACTTTTCAGCAAGCGGCAATTCCCGGTATGTGGCCAATAGGCTCGGAGCAGTGCTCGGCGAGCAGGTGGAGTATATGCCTGCTGTCCACGCAGCCTCCATGCACCCTGTAGGGAAAAGCATAGGATTCGTGTTTCCGGTCTATTCATGGGGCATTCCCGATCCGGTGGTCAGGTTTATCCACGGCTTGCCGCGCAATGCATTCGCCGATGCCGTTGGCGAGAAGCGCCTTCCGGTGTGGGCGGTGCTGACGTGTGGCGACGAGACCGGCATGGCCCCCGAGATGCTGCGCCGCCTCCTTGAGGAGCGGGGGCTCCGACTGGCATTTGTCGGCAGTGTCACTATGCCCAATACCTACGTGCTCCTGCCTGGTTTCGACGTGGATTCCGCGGAGGTCGAGAGTCGTAAGCTCAGCGAGGCTCCGGAGCGCATCGCAACTTTGGCCGACACCCTCCTGCAGCTGACCTATGATGCCGGAGGAAGCCGTCAGATGGCGCTTGATGTGGTGAGGGGGAGCTGGCCGAGGCTCAAGAGCCGGCTCATCTATCCTCTGTTTCGGCATTGGGGCGTGATGCCGGGCAAATGGCACCACAACGACGACTGCATAAGCTGCGGCCTCTGCGTGCGCAGCTGTCCCAATCAGAACATCGTCATGCGTGGCGGTATGCCTGTGTGGAGCATCAACTGCTGCAGCTGTCTGGCATGCTATCACGCCTGCCCGCGCCACGCTGTGACCTACGGCAGGATCACGCGCCGGAAGGGGCAGTATCGTTTTCCCGAAGAGGATACTTCAGATCAATAGCCCGGACAGAATAAAATGAGGGCGCCCGAGCGGGCGCCCTCATTTTATTCTGTCCGGTTGGTGATGTCAGGCTTTTGTAACCTTGCACTGCCATGCCCAGGCGTTGCGCATGGTGTCGTCGATGGGCACTTCGGCTTTCCATCCGAGCACTTCGTTGGCCTTCTTCGGATCGGCCCAGATCTTCTCGATGTCGCCGGCGCGGCGCTCGCCGATGCGGTGAGGCACCTTCACGCCTGTGGCGCGCTCGAACGAGGCAATGAGCTCAAGCACGGAAAGTCCGCAACCTGTGCCGAGGTTGAACACCTCGATGGCGTCTGTATCGTTCTTGTCGAGCATGCGGCGCATGGCGATGACATGTGCCTTGGCCAGGTCTACCACGTCAATGTAGTCGCGGATGCAGCTGCCGTCGGGTGTGTTGTAGTCGTCGCCAAACACTGTCAGCTCCTTGCGGATGCCGGCTGCCGTCTGTGTGAGGTAGGGCACGAGGTTCTGGGGTACTCCGAGCGGAAGCTCACCGATCTCCGCCGACGGGTGAGCGCCGATCGGGTTGAAGTAGCGGAGCAGGATGCTCTTGATGGGAGCGCCGCTGGCGATGAAGTCGGTGATGATCTCCTCGGAGATCTGCTTGGTGTTGCCGTAGGGCGAGGTGGCCGGCTTGATGGGCGCTGTCTCGTCGATCGGGTTCACGTCGGGCTCGCCGTAGACCGTGCATGAAGAGGAGAACACGATTCCCTTCACGCCGTATTCCGGCATGCATTCCAGCAGGTTGATGAGCGTGTTGAGGTTGTTGCGGTAGTAGAGCAGAGGCTTCTGCACAGACTCGCCTACAGCCTTCGATGCCGCGAAGTTGATGATTCCCTTGATGCCCGGGTTCTCCTTGAAGAGCTTGCGGAGCGTCTCGATGTCGGTGCAGTCGCCTTTCACGAATGTCGGGCGGATGCCTGTGATGCGCTCGATGCCGTCGAGCACATTCTCGTTGGAGTTGGAGAGGTTGTCGATGATCACTACCTCATAGCCGGCTTTCTGCAGCTCCACTGTGGTGTGTGAGCCGATGTAGCCTGTGCCGCCGGTCACTAATATCTTGTCTTTCATTTCTCGGTCTTGGTTTTAGAACAGTTTCTTGGGATACAGGCCCTTCTCCACGAGGCTTGCAAACTGAGCCACTGTGGCGGGACGGTCGGCGGCGTATGTCACGCCAAACCACTTCGACGGGGTCTCGAGCACCTTGAGCGAGATCTTGCCGTCTTCGATGAGGTCGTTGACCACTGTCGGGATGTAGAACTCGGCCTTGAGCTCGTTGTGGTTCTTCTCCAGGAATTTTACGAATGCCTTCTCCGAATAGTCGAAGTAGTCGGGTGTGAAGCCCCACATGTTCATCGACACGTTGGCGCCCTCGGGGAAGGGAGCTGTTGTGCCGTCGGGGAGCTCCTGGATGAGATTGCCGTCCTTGCGCTGGATGCCGTGGCATTCGGTCACGCCGGTGAGGTTGCCTTCGGCGTCAACCTCGCAGAGGCCGCGGCTTACGCCGCCGTTCTCGCTGAGGGTGTTCTCGATGCGGAAGCCGATCATGCAGTAGCAGTTCTTCTTCTCCTCTACGGAGCGGAGGAAATCGGCAAGGATCTGGAAGCTCTCGGCTCCATAGTAGTCGTCGGCGTTGATCACTCCGAAAGGCTCCTTGATCACGTCCTTGCCCATCAGCACGGCGTGGTTGGTGCCCCATGGTTTCTTGCGCTCCGGATTCATGGTGAAGCCCTCCGGGATTGTCTTGATGTCCTGGAACACTACCTCCACCGGAATGTGTCCCTCATATTTTGATATCACTTTGTCGCGGAACTCCTGCTCGAAATCGTGACGGATCACGAAGACGATTTTGCCGAAGCCTGCGCGCAGTGCGTCGTAGACCGAGTAGTCCATGATTGTCTCTCCGCTCGGGCCGAGGCCGTCGAGCTGTTTCAGTCCTCCATAGCGGCTGCCCATGCCGGCAGCGAGTATAAATAAGGTAGGTTTCATATAGGGTTATTGATATGGTTATAAGGTTATGTCTTTGTTTCTTCAGGTCTTGTTCTTCGGCCGGCGCAGCAGGGTGGCGAACATCAGCCCGAGGTCGAACATCACGATCTTCGCATTGCCGTTGCGCTCTATGTCCGTGCGGGCCCGCGATATCTCCTCGCAGAGCTCCTCCACGTTCTGCTCGTGGATGAAGGGTGCGAATCGGCTGCTGAATGCCCTCTCCTCCTCTGTCAGCAGGTTGATTTCCGGCATATGGAGGTTGTAGATGAAATTCTCGCGCATCATGTCGGCGCAGTAGTCGAGGAAGCGCATCAGCTTGCGGCGCCCGTAGCCGGCTGTGGTCTCGCAGAGCGTCTTTAGCTGCGTCATCCTCGCTCCGTAGGAGCTGCGCATGATGCCTCGGAAGGCTTCGCCGAATTCCGAAAGCTCGTCGGGAGCCAGCGCGATCTGCTCAGCGCGGCTCAGACTCCCTTCCGAGAGCCGGGCCACCTCCTCGGCCATGGCCTTGGAGATTCCTTTCCTCATCAGATGCGACGCCAGCACGTCGGCGCCCAGAGGACGCAGGTTGATGCGACGGGTACGCGACGCTATGGTGGGAAGCACCTGCGAGTCATCGTTGCTCACAAGGATGAACACCGTGTCGGCAAACGGCTCCTCGATGATCTTCAGCAGCTTGTTGGCGGTCTCGGCCCGGAAAAGCTCCGGCAGCCAGATGATGAAGATCTTAAGCTTCTCGCGGTAGGGCGAGAGGTAGGCGGTGTCGATGATCTCCTGGCTCTCCTCCACATATATCTGCGGCTGCACGTTGCCGGCCTCGATGATCTCCAGCCAGCGCTCCACCGGCATCAGCGGCCAGTCGGTAAGCATCTCCTTCCATTGCTCGGTAAACATGGAGGAGAGTCCTTTCCCTTTCACCTTCTTCACCGGATAGACGAAATGAAGGTCAGGATTGTTGAAGCTATGGTGCTGGAGGCATGCGCTGCAGCGGCCACACGGTTCCCCGTTCTCGGGAGAGGCGCAGTGGAGATATTGCGCGAACGCACGCGCCAGCTCCATCTTGCCTATACCGCTTCTTCCCGTCAGCATGACGGCGTGCGCCACACGCCCGCTTTCTGCCATGGCGCGTAGCGACCGCTTCGCTTCTTCATGTCCCGGAATGTCACTGAATTTCATTCTCTCTTGGGTGATTCGCTTTTGGGCGCGCCGTTTATTCGACGCGGTGCTCGGAGAGTATTAGCTAATGCAAAAGTAACTCTTATTTGGCGATTATCCAAAAGTTTCATCCTTTTTTTGTCACTTTTCAAATTTTATTATGTAATTTTGAGCATCCGTTACCGGTATCTCATCCCTCACTTATTATCATTCCCAACCTTTCTGACATGATCCCTTTCCTGATGTCGGTGGCAAAAGCCTATGCCTCACGATATAGCGACCTCTCCGACGTGCTTTTCCTTTTCCCGAACAAGAGGGCCGGCACTTTTTTCCTTAAATATCTTCACGGCGCCATCGACCGCTCGCGCCCCGTCATAGCCCCGCAGGTGCTCCCAGTGGAGGAATTTGTGGAGCGTCTCTCCGGCCTCGTGATCGCCGACCGTCTCACGCTCCTCTTCCACCTCTTCTCCGCCTACCGCGATTTCACCGGCATCAGCGACTCCGATGCCGACAAGGCTTTCGACAGGTTCATTTCATGGGGCGAGACCGTGATCCGCGATTTCGGTGAGGTCGACAGATATCTTGTCGATCCCGACGAGATCTTCAGGAATGTGAAGGACCTCCGCGAGATCAGTACGGATTTTCTCACGGACGAACAGCGTGAGGTGATGAGTACATATTTCGGCTATACGGCATCTTCGGAGACCATCGGCGGCTTCTGGCGCACTTTCAATGAGCCTGAGGAGGGTTCGGCGCTGAAGGAGCGCTTCATCTATCTCTGGCAGATCCTCGCCCCTCTCTACCATCGCCTCGACTCGCGGCTGGAAAAGGAGGGCCTGACTTCCACCGGTGGCGCCTACCGACGGGCTCTCGCATATCTCGACGCCCTCCTTGAGGAGGACGGCGCCGACTCCTCGCGCCTTCCCTGGAAGAAGGTAGTGGCAGTTGGCTTCAACGCCCTGTCGACAAGCGAGATCGCGATTTTCAGGCGTCTCCGTAAGCTGCCGGGCAGTCCGGGTTTCGATTCTTTCGCCGATTTTTTCTGGGACGCTACGGGCCCGGTGCTCGATGGGGGCGACAACAGTGCGTCGCATTTCGTGGATATCGACCGTCGGGAGTTCCCCTCGCCGCAGTGGGCCCTCCCTTTCATGGAGCTCAGCGATGCCGGCTCGATGACGCCGGTGGTCAATGTGGTGGCCGCTCCTTCCAATACGGTGCAGACCAAGATTGCAGGCCGCATTCTCTCCGATATGCGGAGCCGTCTCCCCGGCTCCGACTTCTCTGAAGCCAAGGTGGCGGTCGTGCTCCCCGATGAGTCTCTGCTTCTCCCGATGCTGTATTCGCTGCCCGACGATATCGGCGACATCAACCTCACGATGGGCTATTCGATCCGCCTCACGGCGGTCAGTTCTTTTATGAACCTCCTCCGCCGTTCATATCTCGACAGGCGTAGGAAAAACGGTATGCCGGCCTATTTCCACCGCGACATCCGGCGCCTCGTCAACCATCCCCTCACTGAGGCGGTAGTCGGGAAAGAGGGTTTACGGAAGGTGATCGAAAGCCTAAACCGTCATCATCAGTATCTTGTCACACTCGATGAGATGCGCGCGCTCGCCCCCGGGCTCGCCCGCATGCTCGACATTCCGGAGGGCGACAGCGCGGAGTCGCTCCGGCGCCTCGACTCGCTTCTCGCCGAGGCGGCCGACGCCATGCTCTCCGCCGGAGGCGTGATGCTCAAGCGCAAGCTCGAGACGGAGCATATCGTGGTGTTCCGCCATGCCCTGACACGCCTCGCCGACCTCATGGCCGAGCATGGAATGGAGCGCCTGTCACTCAATGCCGTATTCATACTCACCGACCGGCTTCTCGCAGGCGCCAAGGTGGTGTTTGAGGGAGAGCCTCTGAGAGGACTTCAGGTGATGGGGGTGCTCGAGACACGTGCGCTCGATTTCGACTGCCTCGTGATTCCGTCGATGAATGAGCGAATCATGCCCATGAAGGCGAGGGCACGCACTTTCATTCCTGACGCGTTGCGCCGTGGCTACGGCATGCCTCCATCCAATTATTCCGAGAGCATCTTCTCCTATTATTTCTACCGTATGATCAGTCGGGCCCGTGAGGTCGACCTCATCTACGACGCCCGTTCTTCAGGCGGCATGCGCAGCGGGGATGTGTCGCGCTATATCCTCCAGCTCCGCCATCTCTTCGCTCCCCAGACTATCAACGAGGAGTCGTGCAGCTTCAATCTCCGCAGGAAGCTCTCGGTCTCTCCCGACATCCAGAAGACAGGACGCGTTAGGGAAGACCTCGGGCGTTTCTTCGATCCGGAGCAGCCGCGCTATAATCTCAACGCCACCAACCTCAACTGCTACCGTGAGTGTCAGAAGAAGTTCTACTATCGCCATGTGCTTAAGCTCCCGGAGGAGGAGCAGCCGCAGGATTTCATGGATCCGATCACGCAGGGCAATATCGTACACTCCATGATGGAGCATGTCTACACCGACCGGTGTGGACGGATGCTGGCCACCCCGGTGCTGGTCACTGCCGACACTATCAGCGGCATCCTCGCCGATAAGGAGCGTCTTCAGGCGATGATGACGCGCACGGTCAACCGCGAGCACTACCATCTGCCCGATGATGAGCTCGGCCGTCCGCTCGAGGGCGCGACGGCAATGATCGCCGAGAGACTGCTCTGGCAGGTGATGCGTATATTGAGATACGACATGACTCTCGCTCCTATATATATATATGGTGTGGAAATCTCGGAGAACATGCGTTATGAGCTCGGTGCCGGGAAAGGGGCGGTGAATATGAAGTTCGCAATCGACCGTCTCGACCGAGTGACGCTCGACGGCATGGCGACTTTCCGCATTATCGACTATAAGACTGGCAGCGTGCATATAGAGTGCGACACAGTGGATGAGGTGATCGACGGAGGATATGCCACTAAGCAGATCTTCCAGCTCTTCCTCTACAGTTGGCTGCTGTCGAAGAGGGAAGGGGAGACGCCGTCGGGCACCACCGACGTGAGGGTGGAGATATACGACATTCCGAAACTGACTCCCGGCAGACCCGGGGTGCCTAAGATAGCCAGGGAGACAGTGAAAGGCTATGCTCCATACGCTGAATGGTTTGACGGAAAGCTTCACGGGATTGTGAATGAGATCTTCGATATGGAGACTCCTTTCCGTCCGTGTGCCGACGAGTCGTCGTGCCGTCTCTGCGCCTACCGTTCGCTGTGCGGTCGGTGACGCTTCCGTAATATCTAAATGCTTTTTGCGGTTCGCGATGTGTCGTTGAAAAGGGTAAAACTATTGAATAAAAGAAAAAATAAAAATATTTTTAAAATTTGTTGGAAAATATTTGCGTGAATAAAATAAAAGCATTACATTTGCATATCGAAAGCATTCAAGGTCGAAAGTCAAGCCTCCTGCTTGGTCAGGCAATGATAAGGAGGGGGCGGGTTCCCGAAAAGAGCCGGCTTTATAAAGGCCTTCCGCATGATGTACAAGTCTGATGACAGTGGTTTAATTAGTTTATTTACAGAATTAAATTTATCCGAGTCCTTGTTTTAAGATAAGTTTAAAGGCTTCCGAACCGTGAGGTTCGGAAGCCTTTGTTAAATAGGGACTCTTAAAACCTTAAGCAGACACCTTATGAGTGGAAACTGTGTATGGCCGATATGGGCGCCAACAGAGCGAAGCGGCCGACATGCGTCGGCCGCTTCGCTCTGTTGCCTTGGAAAGACTCGAACTCTCACAAACGGAACCAGAATCCGGTGTGCTACCATTACACCACAAGGCAGTGTTGTTGTTGTTTTAATTGTTGTATGTTGCCTTGGAAAGACTCGAACTCTCACAAACGGAACCAGAATCCGGTGTGCTACCATTACACCACAAGGCATTCTCTGTCTCTGCGATACCCTCAGAGCCTCTGCTCTTCGCTGACGGCTTGCCGTCGTTTCGCTTTTGACGTTGCAAAATTACTGCTTTTATTTATTACAGCCAAATTTTCGAGACTATTTTTTTAATTTTTTTTATTTCTCATCTTGACACATACATGAAACTGCCTCATTTCTCGTTATTTCCTTATGCATTCTTAATGCCCCGGTTTTATCTGTTTTTTCTATCATGAACGGATCTCTTGATACTTCGCGCGATGTGGCGGTGATCCGCCGCGTCACTTGGGTCGGCTTCTGGGTCAACGCCATGCTGATGGTGTTGAAGCTGGCCGTCGGTTACCTCGGACACAGCGACGCCCTTGTGGCCGACGGTTATCACTCCCTCAGCGATTTCGCTACTGACTTTATAGTTCTTGCCTTTATCGGCATTGCTTATAAGAAGGCCGATGACGACCATCCTTACGGCCATGGCAAGTATGAGACCCTCGCCTCCCTCATCATTGGAGTGGCGCTTCTCATTGTAGCTGTCGCGATAGGCTGGGAAGGAGCCGAGGCTTTCGTCAGGGCCCTTGATGGAGAGATACTGCCGCGCCCCGACATCTGGACACTCGTGGTGGCCATCTTTTCAATCATTTCAAAGGAATATCTATTCCGATACACTTACCGCATAGGGCAGAGGATAGACTCCGCATCGCTGCGTGCCAACGCATGGCACCACCGAAGCGATGCCATCTCCTCGATCGCAACGGTGATCGGCGTGGCCGCCTCCATTTTCCTCGGCGACAGCTGGCGCATGCTCGACCCCATAGCCTCACTGGTGATCGCGTTGCTGATCATAGCCTCGGCGGTGGAGATCTGCCGCCCGGCTTTGAAAGAACTTCTGGAGACCTCCCTTCCTGTCGCGCAGATGCGGGAGATAGAGGCAATCGTGGAGGCCACTCCGGGTGTCTGCGACTCCCACCGATACCGCAGTCGCAGAAACGGACATTCCTACGTGGTGGAGTTTCATATCAAGGTCGACCCTGACATCTCGGTGAGGGCCGGGCATGCCATAGCTACGGAGACGGAAAGCCGCCTGCGGCAATATTTAGGCCACGACCTGATTGTGTATGTGCATGTGGAGCCGGCGGAGCCACGACGGTAGATGCCGGTTCACTTGCGCCTGCGACGCGGAAACAGCCGGCGCACAGCCAGCAGATGTTGCTCAAGGTTCTCTCCCGACACTATCACGCTTACGGCAAGCAATATCAGGACGATTCCCGAAGCGATGCGCGGGGTCATCGACTCTCCGAACACCAGCACGCCCACCACAACCGCCGTCAGCGGCTCGAGGGCTCCGAGTATGGCCGTCGGAGTGGCGCCGATATACTGGATGGAGCCCGTGGTGCACACAAACGACAGCGCTGTCGGTATAACCGCCAGACCCAGGATGTTGAGCCATGCCAACGGCGTAGGCGGCATATCTATGGCCGAGTCGCTCAGGAATATCTGCATCGTGATGACGAGCAGGCCGAACACCAGCACATAGAATATCACCTTCAGCGTGGCCATGGTCTCAAGCTGGCTCTTGTTGATGCCCACTATATATAAGGCGTAGGTAAGAGATGATACAAATACCAGTGTGGCGCCGGTGAGGCTGACCGTCACTCCTTCCGCAGTGCGTCCGACAAGCCATATCCCCGACATGGCCACCACAATACAGAAAACCGACATCAGCGAGAACCGTTCCTTAAACCACAACGCCATTATCAGGGCCACCATGATGGGGTAGATGAAGAGCAGAGTGGAGGCAATCCCTGCGTCCATGTAGGTGTAGCTCTCGAAGAGCGACAGCGACGAGACGGCCATCAGTATGCCGGCTCCGCAGAGCATGAGTGTCTGACGTGGCGTTATGGAGAACTCGTCACGTCCACGTCTCACCCACAGCATAAGCCCCATCACCGGGATGGCAAGCAGATAGCGGAAAAACAATACCGACGCCGGACTCATGCCGGCGTCGTAGCAGGGGAGGGCGAAGAGGGGGTTGAGGCCGTAGGCGATGGCCGCCACAGCCCCCATGAGATAGCCTTTGGCGAGATGTGATTTCATGTAGGTCTTTGCATTTGGGTCCGTCTTCAATAACGTCGGCGCCTTATTCCTTATTATATAGTGGCGACGGGTCGGGGATATGGAAGACGCGCCTATATCAGCTTCTCGAAGGCCTTGCGCTTGCCGCTCTCATATTCAATCTCGCCGCAATAGGAGAACCCGAGTTTGGAGAGCAGACCGAGCATGGCCTCGTTGTCGTAGTTGGTGTCGATTCGGAAGCTGCTTATTCCCTGTTTGCGTGCATGATCTTCCACAGCTTCGAGATAAGCCCGTCCTAATCCTTTCCCTTTCATCTCCTGACTGACGGCCACACGATGCACCACCACATACGGCCCGTCGGTGAGCCATTCGCCGTCGAGGTCATCGTAGGCCGGCTCTCCGGTGAATACTGCCGCACCGTATCCGGCTACCGTTCCTTCATATTCCAGCACATAGCCGTTGCCGCACTCGATATCGGCCCTTACATTGGCCTCACCGGGATAGCTTTCGGTCCATTGTTTCTTTCCCTCGGCCATCATCCGTCTGGCGGCAGCCCTGAGTATCGCCGTGGCTGCCGTCACGTCTCCCTCTTCGGCTTTTCTGAAGATCAATTTATTCAATAAGCTTTTATTCATACTGGCATAGGTCGCTTTTGTCATGAGATTATGATGTTCTGTGCGGATATCGGCGAGCGGGGAGACGACATCCTTGACGGTATGATGATAGGCGAAACCGCATTTCTCACATAAGCGTTTCGACTTTGAGTTGCCCTCATAATACACACACCACAACGAATCAAGACCCAGCTCATCGAAGCCTCTCCCGAGCAAAGCCCTGACCGCTTCCGGCGTCAGCCCGCGACCCCAGTATGGCTTCCCGATCCAGTATCCGATCTCTCCCTCCTTCGATGTCGCCGAATCATCATTGGCTGCATTGGCGAATGTTATCCCGCAACAACCCACCGGTTCGCCACTATCTTTCAACACCATCGCGTATATCTCCGGCTCTGCGAACACCGTCCTGATAATCTCCAGACTGTTTTCCACAGATGTATGCGGTGCCCATCCCGCTATAAGTCCGACATCCGGATCACTCGCATATCTGTATAAGGCGGCAGCGTCATCATCCTGCCACGGTCTCAGTATAAGTCTTTCAGTCTCTATCATATGCATTGCCCAAGCAAGAAGTATGCTCTTTCCTTAATCTGTTGCAAAGTTAGTGATTTTGTCTGGATTCGCGCATATATTGGTTTTGTTCTCTATCATGTTATTTATACTCGATTTGCAGTTTGCGGAAGTTTTAGTAATTCTCCGCGATATAAAATGGGAAAAACCGGGATAAAATTAAAAGCAAGCAGATAAACAGATTAGCAAGATGCTGTTTTTCCGTGGTTTGCCTGCAAATGGGGCGATTTTCTCAAAAAGTACACCTTTTGTACCCCGTTAGAAGAACATTCGGGATAAGTGAA